>CAZFSE010000020.1:0-35604 GCA_964521805.1 uncultured Verrucomicrobiota bacterium | reverse complement strand
GCCGGCACAGCCCCACCCAGGTCGTCATCCCAATCCCCAGATACACCCCCATCAGCCCCCGTCCCACCACCATAGCAATCGAAAGAATAAACAAGAGCCCCGGAATCGAAGCGAAGGTCGAGTAGAGCCAGACAATCACATCATCCGTCCGCCCGCCAAAATAGCCCGCGAGGCATCCCAGCAAGAGCCCGATCGGAATCGCGATCAACGAGGTGATGATCCCCACCCGGAAAGCTATGCGCGTGCCCTGGACCAGCCGCTGTAGCACGTCCCGGCCCAGCCCATCCGTACCCAGCGGATGCGCGGAAAGCAGGTGTGGCGGCTGGTAGCGTTCCTGCAGATTCTGCTGTTGGTAGGAGGGGGTCTGATCCCGGAAATAATTCCAGTAGTAGACGGACTCCCCATACAGCGCCAGCAGGGCGTACACGGCCGCCACCACCAGACACACCATGGCGGCCCGCTGGCGGCGCAAGCGCCGCCAGGCATCCGCCCACAATCCCCGGCTGGAGAGGTCCGTGCTCATGACAGCCTCACCCGCGGGTCCAGCCGCGCATAAAGAATATCCGTGGCCAGGTTGGCCGCCATGAACAACAGCGAGCCTATAAACACCACCGCCCGCAACACATCCACATCCCGCGAATTGATGGCATTGACGCCAAGATAGCCAAGGCCGGGAATGCCAAAATAACTTTCTAGCAGGAGGCTCCCCGTGTAGAGAAATGGCAACGCAATAACCACATTCGTGACCACCGGAATCATCGCATTCTTCAGCACATGCTTGAACAGCAGGGCCGAGCGCCCCACCCCCTTCGCCAGCGCCGTGCGCACATAATCCTTGTACATCTCATCCAGCATGATCGTCCGGTAGAACCGGACATTCACCCCCAGGCCGCTGATCACGCCAATGATCACGGGCAAAATCAGATACTGCCACGAGGCAAATCCCCAGACAGGAAACCAGCCCAGCTTGTAGGCCAGCACATACTGCCCGGCCACGATCCACACCAGGTAGTTGATGCTCATCAGCGCCACGGACAGCACAACCAGAGAACGATCCACCCAGCGCCCGCGGAAAAAAGCGCAGAACAGAGCCATCGCAATGGACAAGGCCAGCTCGACCAGGAAAATCGGAATCGTCAGCGCCAGCGAAGGCCCGATGCCTGCCTTCAACAAGCGCGCCACCGGCTGGTTCAAACTGCTGGAAACCCCGAAATCCAGCCGCGCGAGCTGGCGCAGGTAAAACACCAGCTGCGAATCCAGCGGATGCGCCATCCGCCGGTGCAGTTGCGCCGCCCGCACCTCGACGCCGCCGCCCTTCACCTCCAGCTCCGGAAAAGTTTCCAACCCTTGGAAAAAAAATTCGCATTTTTTCCAACCCTTGGAACTTTTTTCAGACTTTTTCCCAACCCTTGGAAAAAGGTCCAGCGAGGCCCCGTCGGAGGCCCGAACCTCCAGGGAAAGCCGCCAGGAAGCGCCCGCCTTCGGCGCAAAAGCCAGTGGAAGGGCATGGCGGCCCGGCGGCAGGCGCAACACGCCATTGCTCCAAACGGCCTCCTTGACCCCTTTCCAGGCGCCCGGCCCCGCCTCAAAGCGCTGAGGCTCCAGCGCGCGCGTCGCTGTCCACCATCCCAACAACAGCGGCTTGTTGAAGCCCCGTTGTTCATCAAATTCCTCCAGCGACTTGGGCGAGACATGCTTGCCCAGCACCATCGCCGCCGGGCTCCCCCCCACCACATTGAACAGGACAAAGGTAATGACAATCACCCCGAACAAGGTCGGGATCATCTGCAATAAACGGCGGATGACAAATTTTTTCATGATGGCGCAGGGGAATGCAAATGACAGTGTACGCGGACCTCGCCCTTCAACGTTTCAGAGGGAAAGACACTCCGGCAAACCGGCAGGACATGCGGACAACGGGGATGGAACGGACAACCCGCCGGCGGGTTCGAGGCCGACGGGATTTCGCCGGTCAGCACGATGCGCTCGCGACCGGTCTCCCCCGGCATGGGGACGGACGAAATCAGGGCCTGCGTGTACGGATGAAGCGGACGCGACAGGATCTCCTCCGCCGGCCCCACCTCCACCAGGCGGCCCAGATACATCACCGCCACCCGGTCCGCGACATGGCGCACCACGCTCAAATCATGCGAGATAAACAGATAGGACAAGCCATACTTCTGCCGCAAATCCATCAGCAAATTGATGACCTGCGCCTGGATCGAAACATCGAGCGCGCTGATGGGCTCATCGCACACAATCAACTCCGGGCGGACAGAAAGGGCCCGGGCCATGCTGATGCGCTGGCGCTGGCCGCCGGAAAATTCGATGGGAAAGCGGTGCAGCATCGAGCGATCGAGCCCGACATCCGACAGCAACTGTGCGGCCGCCTCCTCGCGCGACCCCTCCAGCAAGCCATGCTCCACCATGCCCTCGGTCAGGATATCCAACACCGTCATGCGCGGATTCAGCGAGGCGTACGGATCTTGAAAAATCATCTGGCGGCGGCGGCAAAGCAGTCGTCGTTCAGACGCTGTCATGTCGCCGGAAATTTCGCGGCCATCAAAAAATACCTGCCCTTCGCGGAGCTTTTCCAGGCCCAGGATGGCGCGACCCAACGTGGTTTTTCCGCACCCGGACTCGCCCACCAGCCCCAGGGTCTCGCCACGGGCGAGGCTCAGGCTTGCGCCATCCACAGCCTTCACATGGCCGCGCACGCGGGCCAGCACGCCGCGCACGATCGGGAACCAGACCCGTACATCGCGCACCTCCAGAAGAGCCCGAGTGGATGTATTCATCCCTGCGGCGCTCCCTTCTCCGGCGCGGCCAAAAAGCAGGCGGCCACATGTCCCGTGCCGCAGGGAACCAGGCGGGGTTCCTCCTGGGCGCACCGGTCGAAGGCCAGTGGGCATCGCTCCCGGAAGCGGCACCCGGAGGGGAAGGCCAGCGGCGATGGAACCTGCCCCGGTATGGCAGGCAGGCGTCCGGCTTTCTGGTACAGGCGGGGCATGGCCTTGAGCAGGCCCTGGGTATACGGATGCCGGGGATTCCCAAATAACGCATCACGAGACGCCTGCTCCACCAGGCGCGCCGCATACATCACCTGCACCCGGTCGCACACATTCCAGACCACGCCCATATCGTGGGTAATCAGCAGAATCGCCGTCTTGCGGCTTTTCATCTTCAGCAACAAATCAAAAATCTGCGCCTGCACCGTCACATCCAGCGCCGTGGTGGGCTCGTCGGCAATCAGCAAATCCGGCTCCAACATCATCGCCATGGCGATCATCACCCGCTGACGCATGCCGCCGGACAATTGGAACGGATACGCCTCCATGCGTTCGGCGGGATCTGGAATCCCCACCTTTCCGAGCCACTCCACACTGATACGCCGCGCCTCACGAGCCGGCACCTCCTGATGCAACTGCAGGGTCTCCATCAGTTGCCGGCCAATCCGGTGCAAGGGAGAAAGCGCCGTCATCGGCTCCTGAAAGATCATGCTGATTTCCGCGCCGCGAACCTTGCGCAAGTCCGCGATGGGCAGAGCCAGCAAATCACGCCCCTTGAAAATCGCCTGGCCGCCCACGATGCGCCCGGGCGGCGACGGAATCAGACGCAACAAACTCAGCGCCGTGACAGTCTTTCCGCATCCCGATTCACCGACAATGCCCAGCACCTCGCCCTCGTTGATCTGGAACGAGACGTTCTCCACCGCACGCACGGCACCCTCATCGGTGTCGAACGTCACGCTCAAATTTTTTATGTCCATCAACAACGGCATACTCACTCCAAGCGGCTGAATTTGCGCGGATTAAACGCGCTTTGCACGCCTTCTCCAATAAAAACGCCCAGCAACATCACCACAAACAGCGCCAGCGTGGGATAGAGCACCAGCCACCAGGCCCAGCTGTATTCCTGGGCCTGCGAAAGAAGATCGCCCCAGCTTGGCGTGGGCGGCGGCAGGCCGAATCCGAGGTAATCCAGCGCCGCCAGCGAGCCAATCGCGCCCACCAGCGAAAACGGAAAGAACGTGACCAGCGGCACCAGCGCATTGGGCAGGATGTGACGGAAAATGATTTTGCGCCCCGGCAGGCCCATGCAGTGCGCGGCCTCGACAAAGGGGAGCTTGCGCAGGCGCAGAAACTCGGCGCGCATGTAGTACGAAATGCCGATCCAGTTGAACAGCCCGTACACCACCAGCAAGAGGAGAAAGCCCTGCCCATAAATCGAGCCCAGCAGAATCATCACATACAAAAACGGCAGGGACTCCCAGATTTCGATCACGCGCTGGCCGATCAAATCCACCCGCCCGCTGTAATAGCCTTGCAGGGCACCGATCAGCGTGCCCATCACCATGGCGGCCAGCACCAGCAACACACCAAACGTCAGGGAAATGCGCAGGCCGTAGAGCAGGCGCGCCAGCACATCCCGCCCGGCACTGTCCAGCCCCAGCGGATGTCCATGCACCGGACGGAACGGGTAGCGAATCACCTCGCGCGAAAATTCCACCCGGCTGGGCTGTCCGCCGACCGTCATGGCCAGCGCCGCGGCCGTTCCCGCGAAACGCTCGCGAACGCGCGCACGGACTTGCTCACGATCCGCCTCATTCAACGAGGTCCAGATGTTTGCGGGATCAGAGACCACTTCGACCTTTTCCGAAAACCGCACCGTGGCCCGGCGGGCCTTCTCATCCTGCGCCTTGCGAAGCGTCAGCCGCACCGTGCGTGGCGGAGCAGACCGGGGCCGGAACGCGGAGAGCGAAAGGACCAGGCGGCGGTCCTGAGAAAGGACCACAGACTCTTCGTACGCGGGCGAATCCTGATTTGCAAAGCGCCGGTCCATGGCGGCCCGCAAAGCGGCGGAAACCGGTGCCAGAGCCTCCAGCGTGCGCCCGTCCAACACCGTGCCGCCCTCCTCCAGCCACTCCAGCGCCACCGGTCGGCGCAGAACACCATCCGGCCCGGCATCCACCGTTCCCACCCGGGGCTCGGGCACCCAGGTGGCCTCGACCTGATTGGGAATCTCGATGCGGTCCGGCTTGATGCTCTCCAGCGGCCCGTGAGGAATGAGTGGGAAAATCATGGTATTCCCTGGCTGATCCTTGAAGATCGGAGATTCCGCCAGGGTCTTGTAATCCGGGCGCGTCATGCGCCCATTACCCAAGAACGTATCCTCCGGATAAAAGCGAAACAAGGGGAAGTAGGTCGCCCCGTTAAAACGCACCATCAGCGGCTTGTCATTGCAGAGCAACTCCGAGCCCAGGCTGGCGGCATAGAGCAGAATCAGAATCCAAAAAGCCCACCAGGCCCGCTTCATCTCACGGAAGCGCTTCAAACGCTTCCGGGTGACGGGATCCAGCCAGGTTATGGGATTCATCCTGCTCATGATGGCTTCATTTTTGGAAACTAATACGGGGGTCAATCAACACATAGCAGAAGTCAGAAACGAGCCGCCCCAACAACCCCAGGATGGAGGTCACCGCCAGTATGCCCATGAAGACCATGTAATCGCGGCTGACAATGGCATCGAGGCTCAGCAAACCCATCCCCGGGATGTCGAAGACCTTCTCAATCAAGACAGAGCCGGCAAACATAATGCTCAAGACCCCGCCAAATCCGGTGGCGATGGGAATCAGCGCATTACGAAAGGCATGCCCCCAAATGGCGCGCTGGGGCGTGCCTCCGCGGGCCAGCACCGTGCGGATGTAATCCTGGCCGATCTGCTCCATCAGCGAATTTTTCATCAGCAACGTCAGCACCGCGAAATTGCCGATGACATAGCACAAGACCGGCATAAACATGTGCATGAAAATGTCGTGCGCCTTGTCCGCGGCGGAGAGCGTGTCGTAATTGGCGGAATGAAAGCCGGCGACCGGGAAGACATCCCAGAAGCCCTCCGTGGTTCCTCCAAAAAGCACCTTCAGCAACATGCCGAAGGAGAAGGCGGGGATGGCATACCCCGCGAAGACCAGCACGCTGGAGAGCAGATCAAACACTGTCCCATGCCGCAGGGCTTTGGCGACACCCAGCGGAATGCAGATCAGATACGTCAGCAAAAAGCCGGTAATGCCAAAGGTCAGCGAAATGGGAAAGCGCTGACGGATCAACTGCCAGACGGTCTTGTTGGGATACTTGAAGGACTCGACGGCCAGCCCCATGCGGTCCGGCACCAGCCATTTCCAGTAGCGCTGAAGGAGCGGCTTGTCGAAGCCGAAATGCGCCTCCAGCGCCTTGCGCTGTTCCGGCGAAATGGCCGCTCCGGGGTGCGTGCCCTGCATGGCATTCCCCTCCCCCAGCCCCTTCATCTTCATGATCATCTGCTCCACCGGCCCGCCCGGCACGGCCTGGCACAGCGCAAAACAAATAAACGTGATCCCGATGAAGGTCGGGATCATCAGCAACACGCGCCGGATAAAATAATGCAGACGTTCCATGGATTGAGATTATTCCTGCTTCGCGGGCCAAGCCGGAGGCCCCTTGAAGGTCTCATCAAAAACTACTTTTCCGGGCCGGCGCGGCAGGGAGCGGCCATCCTTTATGGCCTGCTCCAGATCGGCGGCGGCATCCTCATCATTCCACCACAGCCAGTAGGCGGCGCGCTCATCACCGTATTTGCCCAGCACGGTATCCGGCATTCCGAACTTGTTCCAGTACAGCAGGCGTCGGTAGTTCAAATTCCACAGCAGGATGTACGGCACATCCTGGCTGATGAGCTGGTCAATCGAGCGAACGATTTCATGACGGCGCCCCACATCGAACAACGTCTTTTGCTCGGTAATCAGCTCATCCACCTTGGGGTTCTTGTAGCCAGTGATGTTCTGGCCGGAGGCCCGCTCCGCCTCCGCCGAGAGCCACATGGACTCGGGATTCTTGAAGATCCCCGAACTCCATGCCGCCCAGGTCATGTCGAAATTGTAGGTGTCCATGTCCTTTGACCAGGCGGCCCAGTCCTTCTTGATGATGTTCAGCTGTATGCCCACATCCTTTAAATCCTGCTGATAGATGGCGAGAAACTTGTCCTCCGTCGCGGAGCGCGCCAAGAATTGGATTTCAAAAGACTGGCCCTCTTTTTCCAGCAAGCCCGTTTTCGGATTCGCCTCCCAGCCGGCCTCCTTGAGCAATTCACGCGCCTTTTCCTTGTCGAAGGGATAAAACGTGTTGGGGCAAGGATTCTCCAGGGAGTATAGATCCTCGAAATACGAGCGATGCAGAAAATAGGCGTCGTGCATCAGCGTGCGGTTCATTTTTTCGCGGTTCAGCAGAAAAGCCAGCGCCTGACGGATGCGCACATCGTCATACGGCGCGCGCCGCAGATTGATGGCGAACCCCTGGAAGCCAATCGGGTTGTAGTTGTACACCTCCTGTTTGACAATCCAGTTCTGGTCAAATCGTTCACCGGAGGTTTGCGTGGCCCACCGCTGGGCGGCATAGATCGGGAAGTAATCCAGCTCCCCCTTCTTGAACGCATCAAAGGCATTTTCGTCCTCCGTGAAGAATCGAAATTTCAACCGGGCGAAATTGCCGGCACCTTGGGCGCGGGGACGCTCACGAGCCCACCAATCGGGCCTGCGCTCCAACAGGGCATGAAAACCTTCCTTGATTTCGCCCAGCCGATACGGGCCCGAAACCACTGGAAACTCAAAATTGATCTTGTTGAAATCCTCTTTTGCGAACGCATGCTTGGGAAGGATTTGCAGGCCGGCCAACGTCAGCAGATTCTGCCAATGGACCTCCTTGGCCGTGAAACGGATGGACTCCCCATCCAGGACTTCCGGCGGCAGAAAACGCTCCAGGCCGATCTTATGCGGGCCGGTCAGATTCTTGGGGTCCAGAATGGCCTCAAAGGTCCACTGTACATCCTCCACGGTCACGGGACGTCCATCGCTCCAGCGGGCCTTCGGGTCCATCCACAAGGTGAACGTCAGCTTGTCATCTGAGACCGACCACCGGCTGGCCAGTCCCGGCTCAAAATCCAGCGTCAGCGAATTCTGAGAGAGCAGGGTTTCATAGAGCGCGCCAAACAGCTCGGAGGACATCACATTTTGATCGAGGTAGTAGTTGAAGCTTTTGGGATACGGCCCGGCCCACACGGAAAAGTCTCCCCCCGCCACAGCATCCGGGCTGGCGAAAGGATTGGGGCGCTCGACCCAGCCCTCCTTGGGGAAGAGTTCATCCGCGTGTGCCACCACGCCCAGCAACAACGCCGCCACAAAAAGATTCCATTTCATGCATTCTTCCTTTCGCAGTCACCACCTGACTCACCGCTGTTGGCCCGCCTTCCAGGCGGACCGCTCGGAATCCTCCACACGGTAATACTTGTGCAAGCCATATGGAAAATCATGATACTTATAGTTTTTTAGCCAGGGCTGATGCAACACATACGCCAGCGGATTGGCGGTAAATATCCAAGGGGCATCCTCCACCACCTGATCCGCCATCTGCCGGTACAACTCCGTCCGTGCGGGACCATCGGGCAAACTACGCGCCTGTTCATAGAGCTGGTCAAACTCCGGATTCACATAATTAGCCCGGTTGGGGCCGGGCGACGCATTGCGGCTGTAAAACAACTGAAGAAAATTCTCCGCATCGGGATAGTCAGCAATCCAGGACAGGCTGAACATTTGGGCCTGACGCCGCTCCAGCTTCTCAAAAAAGGCCGGGCGATTATTGTAGCTGGGAACAATCACCACACCGGCTTGCTCCATGAAGCTGATGAACAGCTCAGCGGCCTGCCGTGCCTCTGGATTATCCGCCGACCCCAGCTCCAACGTCAGTTGCAGGCGGCGGCCCGTCGCCGGATCCTTGCCCCCTGAATAACCGGCCTCTGCCAGCAGGGTTTTCGAGCGCTCCAGATCATGGGGGTACGGCAAGGGCCGGTCGGAATAACCGGCGACGCCGGGCGGGATGGGCCCATTCGGAAGGCGCACGCGGCCATTTTGAAATCGAATCCACGCCTCCCCATCAAAGGCGCAGGACAGGGCTTGGCGAAGCTTCCTGTTCGGCCCCACCACGGGGTCATCCATGTTAAAGCCCGTGTAATAGACATCGAGGGACGGCGCAGACACCAATTGAATGCCTCGCTCTGACATGGCCGGATTCAGCCGCCATTGCTCATCCAGAACAGCGTCCCAGTTGTCACGGGCAATCTCCGCCGCCTCCAAATCGCCGGACAAAAACATCAGCCAGGCGGTCGAGGCGTCGCCCACCACATACTGAACCACGCGATCCACGAGAGGAAGCGGCTGGCCGGCGGATTCCAACAAAGAGGGAGGATCATTCGGGGCACACGCCGACGGATAAAGCTCCACCCGCCCGGTCTCCGCCCATTTGGGATTGCGCACGAACTCGTAGCGGTAGTTGTGACGATAAGAATCCAGTCGAAAAGGCCCCGTGCCGACCGGATGGTTGACGAACTCCTTGCCATAAAATTCCACCGCCTCGTGCGGGAGAGCGAAGGCATACGGCATGGTCAGCACCCACAGCAACTGCGGAAAGGGCTTTTTAAGCTGAATCTGGAGCGTATGGCGATCCAGCGCTTTCAAGCCTTCCACCACGGACGAGTAATCCGTAGGTTCCGGCCCGGAGGAAGCGGCTCGAAACTCGTCCAGACCCACAATCCGGTTATTGAAAGCCCAGTATCCCGAGGAGGCATTCTTGGCATCCGCCACGCGCAAAATGGCATAGACAAAATCCGCCGCCATCAGCTCGCGGCCCTTGCCTCCCGTTTGCGCAAAACACGGATCGTCCTGAAAGAAGATGTTCGTGCGGATCTGAAAAGTGTAGACCAGGCCGTCGTCCGACACGTTGGGCAGAGCGGTGGCGAGCAGGGGCTCCACGCGATAGGGCCGGTCCAAATAGGCATACTGCAAGAGCCCTTCATAGACCATGCTGACGGCCATGGCCGTCGCCACATCCCCGGCTTTGACGGGATCAAAACCCCGAATGCGCGCGGCCACGCCGTGATACACCACTTCCCCCGGATAGGCGGAGCGCTCCAGCGTGGTGGGACGGCATCCCACGCACGTGAAGACCACAGCCAAAAGAGAAAAAAACACCCCCCCGGTTTGGATTCGGGGGGGTGAGAGCGGACGGTTCATCCGTTGTACCGGAGCGTTACTTCTGCTCGGGCTCGATCGGAATGGCCTCGACCGCCACCGGAACTTCCTCGGCCACCACAGGCGCGGAAGGTTCCGCGGGCGGGGTATAATCCACCACGACCGGAGCGGAAACGCCCTGATCTTCCAGGCTGGCGCCCGGCAAGGTCGGAGCCCCAGCAGGCTGTTGAGCCGGCAAGGTCGGAGCACCAGCCGATGCTGGACGGCTCACGGGCGGCATTCCCATTGGATCAGCGGACTGGCTCATGATGGACGTCTGCCCCCGGCTCCCCGAGAAGAGCGCGCCCAGGACCAGCGTATTGGCGAGAAAGATCGCCGTCAGAATGATGGTCAGGCGCGTCAGCACATTGCCGGCGCGCGAGCCAAACAGCGTCTCGCCCATCCCAGAGCCAAAGGCCAGTCCCAGCCCTTCACTTTTGGTTTTCTGCACCAGGATCACTGCAATCAGCAGGAAGCTGGTAATCACTTCGACCGCAATCAAGATGGCTCTCAAGATATTCATGATTCAACCCCGGTTTTCTGTTAAAAGGCCCCTTGGACAATCTCGACAAACGACCGGGGCTCCAGGCTGGCGCCACCAATCAAGCCGCCGTCAATATCCGGCATGCCAAACAATTCCTTGGCATTCGAGCCTTTGACACTTCCGCCGTACTGGATGCGGACAGACTGTGCCACGTGCTCATCAAACATGCCCTTGAGCGTATTACGAATAAAGGCATGCACATCCTGCGCCTGCTGAGGGCTGGCGGTTTTGCCGGTGCCAATCGCCCAGACCGGCTCATACGCAATGACCGTTTCCAGCATGTCCTTGGCGCTCAAACCGGCAAGACTGCCCTTCACCTGCTTGCCCACGACGTCCTCGGTCTTGCCGCCTTCGCGATGCTCGAGCAATTCGCCGACGCAGACAATCGGATGAAGATTGGCGGCCAAAGCGGCCTTGGTCTTCTTGTTGACAATTTCATCCGTCTCATGGAAATACTGGCGGCGCTCGCTGTGCCCCAGAATCACATAATGGCAATACAGCTCACGAAGCATCTCCGCCGAGACTTCACCCGTGTAGGCGCCGGATTTCTCCCAGTGCATGTTCTGCGCACCCACGTCAATATGGGTGCCGGTGACCGCATCCGCCACCGCCTTGATGGCGGTGAACGGCGGGCACAGAACCACATCCACCTGCTTACACTCTGCCAAATCACGTTTCAGCCCGCTGACCAAGGACAGGGCCTCGGCCACGGTTTTGTTCATCTTCCAGTTGCCTGCTACAATCGGTTTACGCATTGGAGTTTCTTTCCTTGTTCAATTGCTTACTTATCGGTCAACGCCACCACGCCCGGAAGTTGCTTGCCTTCGAGAAACTCGAGGCTCGCGCCGCCACCGGTGCTGATGTGCGACATCTTGGGCGCCAGGCCGCTCTTATTGACGGCGCTGACACTGTCTCCGCCGCCCACAATGCTCAGGCATTTCGTCCCGGCAATGGCCTGCGCCACCGCCAAGGTGCCCGCCGCAAACGGCTTCATCTCAAAACAACCCATCGGACCATTCCAAACCACGGTTTTTGCCTTGGAAATTTCCTCCGCAAAGAGCTGGGCCGATTTCGGACCAATGTCCAGCGCCATCCAGCCGTCCTGGATGCTTTCCCCGACCGTCTCGGTCTTGGCATTGGCATCAAAAGCGTCCGCGATCACATTGTCCACCGGCAGGAGCAGATTGACCCCGGCGGCCTTCGCCTTGGCCAGGATCTCCTTGGCCAAATCAATCTTGTCTTCCTCCACCAGCGATTTGCCGGTGGCCAGGCCCTTGGCCCGGTAAAACGTATAGGCCATCGCCCCGCCGATGATCAGCGAGTTGACCTTTTGAAGAAGATTGGTGATGACGTTCACCTTGTCGCTGACCTTGGCGCCGCCCAGGATGGCCACAAATGGACGCTCCGGGTTTTCCAGCGCGCGGCCCAGGTAATCAATTTCCTTTTCCATCAGGAAGCCCGCCACGTTCTGTTTGTAGAACGGGCACACCACGGCGGTCGAGGCATGAGCGCGATGCGCGGAGCCAAAAGCGTCGTTGCAGAAAATTTCTCCATCGCCCAATTCGGCAAGCTGTTTGGCCATTTCCTTTTGCTTGGCCTTCATCTCGGCCTTGGCGGCCTTCTTCTCTTCATCCGTCGCCGTATCCGGCAACTTGACCTTGCCCTCTTCCTGCTTGTAAAAGCGGGTATTTTCCACCAGCAGAACTTCGCCGGGCTGAAGCGCCTTGGCTTGCGCCAGCGTTTCCGCCGCCAGGCAATCCGTTCCGAATTTGACCGGCTTGCCCAACAATTCCTGCAAACGATCCGCCACGGGCTTCAAACTGAAATCGGCTTCATAGCCCTTGCCCTTGGGGCGCCCCAAATGGCTCATCAAGACCAGCGAGCCCCCTTTTTCCAGCACATATTTGATGCTCGGCAGGGCCGCGGTGATGCGCGTCACATCGGCCACCTTGCCCTCTTTGATGGGCACATTGAAATCCACGCGCATCAGCACGCGGCGGCCCTTGACGTCCACATCGCGAATGGTCTTTTTATTCATGCTCTGCTCCTTGACGCTCTTGCCGGCTGAAAAAATGATGGCCGGATTTATTTCAAAGGCGGCGGCGCGGACGCGCCGCCGCCTTTTTCATTCCGCTGGGTCGAATTATTTCGAGGCCGCCATGTGGCAGATCATATCCACCAGCTTGTTGGAATAGCCCCATTCGTTGTCATACCAGGACACAACCTTGACGAAGTTGGCGTTGAGCATGATGCCCGCGCCCGCATCGAAAACGGAGGTGCGCTTCTCGTGATTGAAATCGGAGGACACCACTTCCTCTTCCGTGTAGCCCAGGACGCCCTTGAGCTCGCCTTGGGAGGCTTCCTTCATCTTCGCCTTGATGGCGGCATAGGCGGATTCCGCATCCGCGCCGGGCGCCTTCTCCAGGCGAACGGTCAGATCCACGACGGAGACATTCAGCGTGGGAACGCGGAAGGCCATGCCGGTGAGTTTGCCCTTGAGAGCCGGAATGACTTTGCCCACCGCCTTGGCCGCGCCAGTGGAAGACGGGATGATGTTGCCCGCCGCCGCGCGTCCGCCACGGAAGTCCTTCTTGCCGCCGGGGCCGTCCACGGTCTTCTGAGTCGCGGTGGTCGCATGCACGGTGGTCATCAGGCCTTCCGCGATGCCCCAGTTGTCGTTGAGCACCTTGGCCACAGGCGCCAGGCAGTTGGTGGTGCAGGAGGCGCAGGAGATGAACTGCTCGCCCTTGTACTGCTTGTGGTTGACGCCCATGACAAACATGGGGGTGTCATCCTTCGAGGGAGCGGACATGACCACGTACTTGGCACCGGCCTTGATGTGACCTTCGGCCTTGGACTTCTCCAAGAAGAAACCCGTGGATTCGCAGACGTACTCGGCACCCACGTCGCTCCACTTCAAGTTCGCCGGATCCTTTTCAGCCGTCAGACGGATTTTCTTGCCATTGACGATCAGCGCGCCTTCGGCGGCCTCGACCGTGCCGTTGAACTGGCCATGAACCGTGTCGTACTTCAGCATGTACGCCAGTTGCTTGGCGTCAAACAAATCATTGATTCCCACCACTTCAACATTGGGATTCTCCATCGCGGCCCGGAAAACCAGCCGTCCGATGCGCCCAAAACCATTAATGCCAACCTTGATTGCCATATATCCTCCTGCTTGTTAGTGTTTACCTGTACTCCAGCCAAAAAATGGAATGCCTGGAACTTCAAACGGAGCCGGTACACTAAACCAACCGGCCCAAACCGTCAACCTCCATGTCTGCTTTTTTGGATTCCCTGCAATGACTCTATTGCCAGCGGCGGAAGATTGTGCTATCAGGATAAATAACGAAGTCGCGTGTGCTGTGAGCAAAACCCATTTCAATCTGAATAGACCGATTCACCTGGCCCGGCGGGATGTGTTTTTTGAGCGTGCCGTGGAGCTCCTGAACATGCCCCTGCAAGAATTGGACATCCATTTGCGCATCCAGCATGCCGAGGTGGTCCTGTCCCTGCTGAAGACCTCGGAATCACACGCGTTTTTTGCCACTCGTTCCAATGCGCCCGCGCAAGAACACGATTTTCTGCGCTTTTTGAAGCTCATTGCCGACAACGTGCAATCCATCCATGCCATGATGCAACAGCAGTCGCATCTGGAGGGGGAAGAGGGCTTTCTCTGCCAATTTTTAGGCGCGACGGCCGAGCAATGCGCGCTCCCGGCCATGCATTACCAACGGCGCGCTGAAGACATTCTACAGGGTCTTTGGCACGTCCTGCAGTTGGCGCACGCCCCCTACCGTGCCCTGCAGAAAACAAATTTTGAAGGCATGAAGGATGATGAGCGCATCCGCTACAAAAAGGCCTATGACAGTTTCCGGCAGGAAGTTACGGCCAAATACACGATGCCCATCCGGCGTTGAGCCAGCGGATCACGTCCGCCCAAACTTTCGGTTCAATTCGTCGAAACCCATGTAAATGACCGTTGGGCGGCCATGCGGACAGGTGTAGGGCATCATGGTTTTAGCCAGGTCATTCACCAGCTGTTCCATTTCTTGCGGTGCGAGCTGTTTATGGAACCGGACCGCGGTCCGGCAGGCGGATTGGGCAATACTGTCTTCTACGTCGCGGGCCGCTCCCGAGCGGGCACCCATCTCCTCCAGCGCCTCCGCCACCCCGGCCAGGACTTTTTCTGGGGACACATCCCCCAGCCCTGCCGGCAACGCGTCCACCAAAAAGGCATCCTGGCCGAACTCAGAAACCCCAAACCCAAGCTGTTTGAGGGTGGGCAGGTTCTCTCGAATCCGGGCGGCATCCCGGGGGGGCAACTCAACCGTCTGCGGAGAAAGCAAGCCCTGAAGAACAACCTTTCGACGCTTTGCATCTGCCATAAAACGTTCATAAAGAACACGTTCATGCGCCGCCTGAGGGTCCAGCAAGACCAGCCCATCCTCGGTTTCCATCACCACGAAATGCCCGCCCACCTGCCCCAGAATTCGGTGCCACGACCACGGCTCTTTGCCCGGTGCCATCGGTTTTTCGGGAGGCGCGCTGATTGGTGCTGGCGCCCGAAAAGGTTCAGCAGGGGGAGCGGACGGATACCGCACGGCAGGATCTGGAACACGGGAAGGGATCGAAGGAAAAAGTTCCCGCGTATCCTTGGCACGCGGCGGCATCTGAAAAGCGGACAAATCCGCCACGGGAATGGCCGGAGAAAGACCTCCGGTGAAGGCGCTCCGCAACACCTCCACCAGAAAATCGCGGACAAGAGTAGGGTTGCGGAACCGGACCTCCCGCTTGGCCGGATGCACGTTGACATCCACCGAGGCCGGGTCCATCCGCAGGTTCAACACCAGCACCGGATGCCGTCCCCGGGGGTATATCTGGCGGCAGGCTTCGGTGATGGAATAGGCGATGAGCGGCGCGGAGGCCACGCGCCCATTGATAAAGATATGCTGTTCCGAGCGGTCAGAACGCCCGCCCTCCGGAAGGCTGATCAGGCCCTCCACCTCCAGCAGACTGTCCTTGCCCTTGACCGGGCGAAGCCAGCGCGCCACCTCCTTGCCGTATAGTTCGCGCAGGCGATCCTCCAGCGTCGCCCCGCCAGTCAACCGGTGCAACTCACGCCCGTCAGCCGTCATCTTCATGCCCCGCTCCGGATGCGACAGGGCCTGCTCCACAAACACCTGCCGCAAATGGGCCAGTTCGGTTTGCTCACTACGCAGAAACTTGCGCCGGGCCGGCACATTAAAAAAAAGATGGCGAACCTGAATGGACGTTCCCGGTGGACAGCCGGCATCGCGCACATCCTTGAGCTTGCCGCCCATCACGGAGAGTTCCGTTCCCGCGGCAGATTCCCGCGGGCGCGTGGTGAGCGTGAACTGCGACACAGACGCAATTGCGGCAAGAGCCTCGCCACGAAACCCGAGGGTTTGAAGGTGGTCCAGATCGCCGATGTCACGAAGCTTGCTGGTGGCATGCCGCTCGATGCTCAAGAGCGCATCATCGCGCCCCATGCCAACCCCGTCATCTGAGACGGCCACCAGCAGACGCCCCCCGCCAGCCACCTCCACATCCACCTGGGTAGCGCCGGCATCCAGCGCATTTTCCATCAACTCCTTGAGGACGGAAGCCGGGCGTTCCACAACCTCGCCGGCGGCGATCTTGTTCACCACCAGATCCGGCAATATTTGAATGGAGCGGGAAGCGGTCGTCATGCCCTAGGACTATAAACAGCAAAGCGGGCCGTTGAAAGCCCGCTTTTGCCACCGCCCATCACTTTTTCAGAACACTACAGAATCTCAATCACCACATCGTTAGGATCAGGCTTGTCCGCTGGTTCCACGGCAATGGGCTTGTAGGTGGGCAGGAAACGGTAATACACCTGCAGGGTCAACGCCGCCAGCGTCGTGGAATACACCGGCCCCAGATTGGTCTCCTTGCCGTGTCCTTCAGAGATGTTCTGCCCAGCGGAGGTCCAACTGCCATCCTCATTCTGATTCTTGACGAAGACGCGGGCAAACTTGGCATTCCAACCAGCCCAGGACTGCCCGCCCTGATGGAATTTGGCCTGCGTAACATAGTACCAAGCATACATGGGCCACTGCGGAGGCTTTTCCCAATCGCAGGATGACCCTGACAGCGCCTGCAAACCCGCGCGCGCCTCACGATCATTGGCGCGCCCGGTCAATTGAAGACACAGAACCGAAAGTGCGGTAATGCTGTCCGTCTTATGACTGCCCTTGTCGGTATAATAAAACCGCCCAGACTCCGCGTCAAAAGCCGACTTAAGGTCTTCCACCGCCTTGTCCATGGCTTCCTTGATGCCTGTATTTTCCGCTCCAGCAATATAGGCGGCCTTGAGCGCCTGGATCTGCCAGGCGGCCACGGAGGTGTCCCGCCGGGCGGTTTTGCTGTATCCATAATCCCAGCCGCCCTTGGGTTGTTGTCCGTTCAGGATCACCTGCACCGCCTTTTCCATGACCGGCTTGATGGCGGGTATGCGGGTAAGCCCATAGGCTTCGCTGATGCCATAGGTGGCAATGGCGTGGGCATAGGAGCCCGGTTGGTCAATCTTGGTGAACCGCCCTTCCGGATCCTGAATGGAAACCAGGAAACGGATGGCCTTCTCCACCGTCTGCCCATAGTCATCCGAAGAGGTCGTTTCGCCATGAGCCAGAAAGGCCAACAAGCCCAACCCTGTCATGGCGGGCTTGTTGGGCCCCCAGGAGCCATCCGGCGCCTGGTTTCGCTTGAGCCAATCCAGCGCCTTCACCACGGCCGCTTCCGTAAACTGCCCCCACTTTTGGGAATATTGGTTCAGCGCGGCGGCCCGCCCTCCCGCAGAGCGCCCGGCAAACAACCCCTTAATAACCAAAGGGCTCTGGATGTCACTGCGAATATCCAGCGCGGCAAAATCCACTTGGGGTTCAGGGGATGCAAAATTCTCCACCTCAGGCGGCTGTTCCATCGAAACATCCGGCGGCGCCAGGGTGTCCACCATCTGGGGGATGTCCTCGAGCTTCTCCAACTCCTTGTCAAACTCCTCCAAATCCACGGCATCCGGCTCCATGATCACCACTTCCACCTCGGGCGCCTTTTCGGGGGCCTTGTACGTCACCAACCGCAACAAGGCAAAGATGACCAGGATATGAAGAATGACGGAACCGGTCGGGCCCCACACATGCTGGACCACCATCCGCCAGAGCTTTTTGTAATCAATATTCATTCTGCTCGAACCTCCAGATTAGTTCGTGCTCACCACGGAAAGGTTCACCAGCTTGGACTTGGCGCACAAATCCAGCACCTGGACAAGCTTCTCGTGAGGCGAAAGGGCCGTACACATGATGAGAATGGTCTGAGTGGTGTCAATCGAGGCCAGCTTGCCCATCAGATTGTCCAACTCGGCCAGACCCACCGGGCGGTCATTGATGGAGAACCCATCGGGGAAAATGGTCACCCGGATCATTTTAGGCGGCGTTTCCATCTGCTCTTTTTGGGCATCCGGAGACGGACGGAAGACATCCAGATGCGCCAGCACATCCACCGGCTGGATGGTGACCAAAAAGTAAATCAACAATTGGAACACCACGTCAATCATGGGCGTCATCGGCAAATCCGCCGGAGGTGACTCTGCTTTTCTTCGTTTTCTCGCCATAGCAAACCCCGTTCTAATTCGATTAAGAAGCCAATTCCTTGATGGCGGCAAACTTGACCTTCCACAGGCCGGCCGCCGCGCAGGCATCCATCACGCTCTTGATGTATTCATGCTGGGTTTTCGCATCGCCGCGGATGACCACCGGTGTGGTCTGGCCATACTCGCCCACCGCCTTGCGAAGCACGCTGGTCAGCACGGGGATGGACATGCGCACATGCGCAATGGAAACCTGGCCCTTGCTGTCCACGTCCACCATGATGGTGCGGGGATCCTTCTTCTCCACCAGCGGGCCATGCGGCGAGAGCGCCATCCGAACCTTGGTTTCCAGGGCCTTGTTTTCCATCTCGGCCGTGGTGATGAAAAAGATGATGAGCTGGAACACGACGTCAATCATCGGCGTCATGTTTACAACCATCTCTTCGGTTTGTTTGCGCATGGCGTTATTCCTCAACAACCTCAACATTGCGCAACGACTTGATCAGATCCATGGTCAATCCTTCCATGCCCAGGATGATCTTGGTGGCGCGGTTTTTGAAGAAGGTGTAGAAGGTGATCGCGGGAATGGCGACGCACAACCCGGCCGCCGTCGTCCAAAGCGCCTGGGCGATGTTCATGGCCAGCATGGCCTGCTGGGCGGCACCCGCCTGGGTCGTGGCCAGGGTGGCAAAGGCGTAAATCATGCCCTGTACCGTGCCCAACAGTCCCAGCATGGGGGCGATATTGGCACAGACATTCAAATACGCCACCCGTTGCATCAGCTTCTCACTCTCCAAATCGGCGGCCACGCCCACCTGGTCCTGGATGACGTCAAATCCCTCTTTGACATTGGAGAACCCCGCCGAGAGAATGCTCGCCATGGGCCCGGGATTGTCTTCGCAATGCTTGAGGGCCTTCATGACATCCCCCTGCTCCATGGAAGATCGAATATCCGCCTCCAACTGCTCGGGAACAATTTTCTTAACCCGGATGGTGACAAACGAGTCAATGGCCAGCGCCGCCGCGGCCACCGAGCAGGCTCCCAGTGCCAGCCACAGGATCACCCCGAGGAATCCACTGCTCAAAATAATCTTGAAAAAGCCCATGCCTGGGGCCTTCTTGGAATCCGTGGCCTGGGCCTCCGCGGCCTGCTGGTTCAATTCCATTTGTCCGGCGACCGCCGCCGCGTCCCCCCCTTCAGGAGCTTGCGCCGCCACCGGATGCACCGGCAGAAACACCATCATCATTCCCGCCACCACCGCCGCCATTGTTACTTTCCTCAGCATGTTGATCTCCTTTTCCACTATTTCTTGCTTAAAAACTCACACACTTCCGCAGTCTGCCTGTTCTTCACATCTTTGGGCGAGCCTGCCCCGCATACGGGCTGGAGGGATACTTCTGCACCACTTCCCGGTACAGCTCTTTCGCCCTCGCATCGCGCAATTGCTCCAGCGTGGAGGCCGCCTTGAAGGTGGCTTCCGCCTGGTAGTCCGCTTCGCTCTTGAAGAGAACCATCGTTCTCAAATAATCCAAGGCGGCCTGTTCCACCTGCCCCTGTGCCAGCCGGATGTCGCCGCGCATGATTTGCGCACGGGCGGCATCCCCACGGGCTCCACTGGAAATCGCCACATTCAACTGGGCCTCCAGCTTGTCGTATTGCTTGGCGCTCAAAAGCGCCTGCCGGTACCCCCACATGACCTCGCTGTTCTCCCGGCTCTGCGGCGAGGCGGCAAACAGCTTGTCATAAGAGGAAACGGCTGTGGCCGCATCTCCCTTTTCCATATAGACGCGCGGCAAGAGGGTGCGCGCCTGGTTGTCCCAATCCAAATAGCGAAACCGGCTGATCACATCTTCCAGCTTTTTCACCGCCTCTTCATACTGCTTCCCCTGAAGAAGGCGGACGGCCTCATCAATCTCCGCCGGTTTGTCCGCCACCGCGCGAAGGTACTGTCCTTTGGTGAACGTCATGTTCCCCTGCGCGGTGGTCAGAATAATGTCGCCGGTGGCGGTGGCCCGGATCACCGTGCCCTCGATCTTGCGCCCACCCTGCAGTTCAACATAGGCGGCGCCCGCCGGCCATGCAGAGCCCAACAGGACCAGCACCATTCCCCACCCTGTCAGATGTCGTTTGATCATATTCTTTTTCTGCCTCATTGAACCGCTCTCCATGTTTAAAAAGTCATCCTTCTTCCATCTCATTTGCTTCCACCCCCGCCGGCCTGGGGGTCGGCAGGCGGCGCAGTTGCCGCCGTCTGAGCCGCCTTCAAACGGGAATCCGCCCTGAGCCTTCGAACGACCTCCAATTGGGGGCCATTAGGAAAGACGCGGACATACTGATCGCAACTCTCCGTGGCGTCATCATACCGCTGGAGCTCCATGTACAACTCAATGCTCTCCAAGATGCTTGCTTCAATGATGGGCCTCAACTCCGCCACGCGGGGATCCGCCAGCAAGGCTATGCGCTGGAAGGAAGCCAGCGCACCGGCCTTGTCCCCGGTCTTCTTTTGAATCTGCCCAAGGTCAAAGCTGGCCTGATTGATTAGCAAAGGCTTGTCAGCAAACTTAAACACATCGCTGAGGGCCGCCGTGGCCTCCTTGTACCGCCCTTCCCGCTCGTTGGCGGTGCCCAGCATGAACTTGGCGTCATAGAACAAGCCTGACTTCGGATAGCGCGTCATCAATTCATCCAGGGCCTTGATGGCGCCGGCGTAATCTTTTAAGGAAAACCGCGCACTTCCCAGCCCAAAGAAGGATCGCTCCAGCAACCCACGGTCCTGTGATTTGGCCACCACCAGGTTGAAGGCCTGTGCCGCTTCCACATTCAGCTTGGCATCCAGCATGGCCTGTCCAACGCGGGTGAATTCATCCAAGGAGTACGCATCCGGGTTCTTGATCATCTTTTCAAAAGCCGCCTTGGCCTGTTCAATCTGGCCGATCTCGATGGCACTGCTCACCAGGGAGAAGAGGGCATTTTTCCCTTCGTCCGATTGCGGATACTTGCTGGCCAGCTCGTCAAACGTCTTGGTGGCATTGGGATCGCGCAATTCCATCTGAACAGCGCCCTTCAAGCTCAGCGCCTTGGGCGCAAGCGGAGAAGCCCCATAGTTGGCGATGAAATAATCAAAGGCCTTGATCGCCCGGCTCCGGTAATCGGGGATCGACTCCGGGGGCTCGTTGAGGCGCGCAAAGCAGAATCCCAGCTGGAACCAAGCCTTCTCAAGGTAGGCTTTGTTTTTTTGCACATCCGCCGTGGACGTCCCATACGGGTTTTTGGCAGGGCTCAACCACTGCACCAAGGTCTGATATTCCTTGAGGGCCTCGCGTGTCTGTCCAATCTGCCGGTAGGAATCCGCCAGCGACAACTGGGCCAAGGCCTTCTCGGGACTGGGCTGGGCCTCGGCCAGATAGACGGTGAAGCCCTTGACGGCGCCGGCATAGTTGCTGGAGGCAAAGGCACCCCAGGCCATCTGGCTGAGCGCCTTGGGATAATATTGGTCCTTCGGATAATTTTCGATGATCCGCTGGTAATAGGCGCTTGCGCTTTCCTCATCGCCCGCCTTTTTGCTAAGGCCGGCCAGGGTGAACAGAATGGTGGCGGCCTTGTCATGCTGGGGGAAATACTTCAGATAGCTGTTATAAACATACGCATACAGGCCCACATCGTTCTTATCAAAATAGAATTTTCCCAGCCCCAGCAGGCTGATGGGCGCCGTGCTGCTCTTGGGAAAACGCTCCCCCAGATACTCCACCATCATCCGGGTCATCAGGAGGTCATCCTGGTTCGCATAGCACATCATCAGGTTGCCCAGCGCCTGAACAGAAATATCCGCCTCTGGGAACTGGTTCAGATTCTTGATGTATTCGGCCGCCGCCTCGGCATACTTCTTCTGCACATAGAGATTGTCAGCCAGGCGAAACTGGGTGGCGGCCGCCTGTGCCTGAAACGACCCCAAGTCCAGCTTGATCTTGCGCCCATATTCCTTTTCCAGCTTATCCTTGATGGCCTGGGCGCGAATACCCGCCTCCGGCCCCCAATCACTCTCCCCGTAGCGCGCAAACACATTGTAATACTCCGTCAACGCCTTGCCATACTGCTCGATGGTTGCGTCTGCCTTGTCCTTGCTCTTGGCCAGGGTATCGGCATTTTCCTGATAGAGCTGGCCCATCAGGAACCGCGCGCCCGCCATGGGGCTGACCGACATGGGCAAGCCCTGCTCGGTCAGGTAGTTGTCAATTTCCTTGAGAATGTCCATGTTGCCCTGCAAGACCTTCAAGGCGCCGGCCTTGTTGCTTTTGAGCACCTCGATGTTGGCCATGGTAATGACCGACTGGCCAAACCAAATGTCCATCCCGCCCCACTGCAGATCCTCCGCCAGCTTTTTTGCCTTGGCCAGGTGATCGGCGCGCTGGTCGCCCGGCACCGATTCAGCCAGCTTGACATACAACTGCGCTTGGTCCGCCATCAGGCGTCGCTGGGTGTTTTTGTCCTTGGTGACGGCCATGACGCGGCCGAAGGCTTTCAGCGCGCCCTCCCGGTCGCCCGACATCTCCAGCATCTGCCCATACTGGTAGGACGATTCCTTATAGAATCTCAACAGGTCGGGGTCCGTGGGGGTCTTGCCTTCGTACTGCTTGAAGAAATCATTATAGAGAACCTTGGCCTTCTCCGTCTCGCCAATCAGGTAATACCCCCTGGCCAAGGCCAGGCTGATGGCTTGCGCCTTGGGATTGGCCATTCCCATCTCCTTGACCAGCGCCTCGGCATCCGTGAACTTTCGCCGGGAGATCAGGATTTCCGCTTGGACCAATTTGGCCCGGTCCTTCTGGTCGGGGTGGAACCGCAGAACCTGCTGAACCACCTTCTCCGCATAGTCCGCGAAACCCATCTCGATCAAACCGGAGGCAAACTCAAATTCCCGGTCAATGTCGGCGGTCTGCCCGAGGGAGGATGCTGAAAGAATGGCCAGGAAAATACCGGCCGTTGCCAAAGTCCGAGTTAAGCCGCTTTTTGTCATAGCCCTCTCTCGAATGCGAGTTATGAAACCAATTGAACGACAAAATAAAGTACTGAGCAACATAGAGAAATCACAGGGATGAGTCAAGAGCGCTCCAAAGAACTTTCGTGGATTCCCTCTTGTGCGAAATCCGGCGGGCGGGTTCAAATGGGAGCAGATTGCAGTTCCGCGATTCCAGAGCGGGACTGCAGGTGGCAAATGGCAATGGCGAGCGCATCACCGGCATCTTCCTGGGGCTTTTCCCGCAGGCCCAGGATGGTCATGACCATCCGGGCCACCTGGTCCTTCTGCGCGGAGCCCGAACCCGTCAGGCTCAGCTTGACACTGCGGGGGGCATATTCATGGACCGGGAGCCCGGCGGAGGCGCAGGTGGCGATCACCACGCCGCGGGCTTCGCCCAGGATCATGGCTGTCTTGGCATTCTTGAAGAAAAAACCGCCCTCCAGGGCGGCCACATCCGGCTGATCCTGTGTGAGCAGATGCCGCAGGGTGTCCTGGATCTCCAGCAGGCACAAAGAATGGGGACGATCCGGAGGATTCCGAATCGTCCCATAGTCCACGGCCACCAGGCGTCCGGCCTTGGTTTCCACCACCGCATATCCCGAAGACCGCAGGGAGGTATCTACGCCCAGCACGCGCATGCCGCCCCGGCTCCTTTCGGGAAAAACACCACCCGCCTCAACCCAGCAGGCTTTCGTCAATGTCCGCGTTGGTGTACACGTTCTGAACATCATCCAGTTCTTCGAGTTCTTCGATGAACTTCATCAACGTGCCGGATTTTTCCTTGTCCGTCACCGGCATGTAGTTGTCGGGAATCAGGGAGACCTCGGAGCTTTCCATGGGAATGCCGGCCTTGTTGAGCGCCTCCACCACATTGTTAAACTGGGAGGGATCCGTCAGCACCTCGTAGGATTCCCCCTCGTTCTGCAGGTCATCCGCGCCGGCTTCCAGCACCAGCTCCATCAGCTTGTCTTCCTCGATCTTGGAGGCCTCCACGATGATCTGCCCCTTGCGGGTGAAGGAGCGCATCACCTGCCCCTGCCCTGCCAGACTGCCGCCGCACCGGGTGATGACGTGGCGGACCTCCGCCACGGTCCGGTTGCGGTTGTCGCTGAGACACTGCACGATCAGGGCGATGCCGCCGGCCGCATAGGCCTCGAACATGATTTCCTCCAGGGCCGCTCCCTGCAATTCGCCCGTGCCCTTTTTGACGGCGCGCTCAATGTTGTCGGAAGGCATGTTGACCTGCTTGGCCTTCTGCAACAGTGTCCTGAGTGAAATATTCGCCGCCGGATCTCCGCCGCCGCCGCGAACGCAGATGGTGATCTCCTTGGCCAGCTTGCTGAAGACCTTGCCACGCTTCGCGTCGGTTGCCGCTTTCTTGTGCTTGATGGTTGCCCACTTGCTATGTCCGCTCATACATTCTCCATACTGCCTGCGGGAATCGCCATGGGCCGGCCTTTCGGCGCCTGCCCGGCGAGTCTCCCCTTATTCTTCCTGTTGATGTTGTTTATTCTTCTGGGCCTCGGCGATAATCTTCTGAGCGACATTTGAAGGCACGATGTCATATCGCGCAAACTCCATCTCAAAAGAGCCCCGGCCCCCGGTGATGCTTCGCAGTTCGGAGGAGTATTTCAACATCTCCGCCTGCGGCACCTCCGCTGTAATCACCTGCATGCCATCCTCGGCGCCCATCCCCAAAATTCTTCCCCGCTTGTGGTTCAGATCGCCGTTGATCCCACCCATATAATGGTCCGGAATCATGATCTTGACCGTCATGATCGGCTCCAGCAAGACCGGATGGGCCTTGCTCATGCCATCGGAGAAAGCGCGCCCTCCCGCGATTTTGAAGGCAATTTCCGAGGAGTCCACATCGTGGTACGACCCGTCATACACCGTCACCTGCGCATTCACGACCGGATACCCCGCCAAAGAGCCCCTGGCCATGGCCTCCACCAAGCCCTTTTGAATGGCCGGGAGGAAATTACGCGGGATCGAGGTGCCCACAATGGCATCCACAAACCATTCATCCTCCTCTTTCTTCTTGGGCTGGACCCTCAGATAGACCTCGCCATACTGGCCCCGCCCGCCGGACTGCTTCTTGTGCTTGTAATGCCCCTCGCCCAGCGCCGTGATGGTCTCCTTGTACGGCACCTTCGGAGGGCTGAGCACAATTTCCACATGACTGCGCGACTTCATGCGCTCGAGCGTCACATCCAAATGCACATCCCCCATGCCGTACAAAATCAGCTCCTTCGTCTCCGCATTGCGATCCACCTTGATGGTGGGATCGTCATCGGCCACGCGATGCAAGCCCGTGCCGATCTTGTCCTCATCGCCCTGCGTCTTGGGCGCGACGGCATAGGCCATGACCGGATTCGGGAAGACAATGGGCGCAAACTTGATCGGGTGGCTCTGGGCGCAGAGCGTATCATTCAGCACCGTCGTCTTCAGCTTGGCCAGCGCGATGATATCGCCCGCATGGGCCTCGGCGGAGGCATCCTGCTTTTTGCCGTTGCTGTAATAGACCGTCCCATACCGTTCCTTTTGCCCCTTGACGCTGTTGAACATCTCCCCGTCCGGCTTGATGGTTCCACCGTAAACCCTAACCAGCGTCAATTGCCCCACAAAGGGATCGTTGATCACCCTCCAAACCAGGCCCGCAAACGGCGCGTTCGGGGAAGGATCCACCACCGCTCCAGCGGCATCCTTGACGGGAACATCCGCCGGCGAGGGGAACAGGCGCGCAAGCCCCTCCAACAATTCCACCACTCCCAGATCCTTCGGCGCCACCATGGCAAACAACGGGATGAGCTTCCCGGCCTTTACGGAGTTGCGCAGGCCCGTGGAAATCTCCTCGGGCGAGAGAGTCTCCCCCGCCAGAAATTTTTCCAGCAGGGCATCGTTGGACTCCGCCGCCGCCTCCACCAGCCTGGCCTTGAGCTCCTCCACCTCCGCCGCGCGATCGCCGGCCGGGCCGCCAAGCACATCCACCACGGACTTCCCGTCCTTCGAGGGAATCACCACCGGAATGCATCGCGCCCCCCAAAGGGCCTGAATGCTGGCCACCGCCGCGTCAAAATCCGTATTTTCCTTGTCCAAGCCCGTCACGACAATGCCGCGGGGCAGGTCCAGCGCCTGACAGCGCTTCCACGCCCGGTTCGTGCCCACTTGAATGCCGCTATGCGCGTCCACCACCATCAGGGCCGCATCAGTGACGGCGCTCGCGGAAACCATCTGCCCATAAAAATCCGCGTAGCCCGGCGTATCCAGCATGACCATGCGGATCTTCTGGCCGGACTTGCTCTTGTACAGGCCGTCAAACGGCTTGGCCCAAATGGTGATCTTGCGATGCTTCTCTTCGTCCGTCCAGTCCGCCATGCTGGAACCGTCCGCGCTGGAACCCAGGCGGTCATTCACGCCCATCTTGAACAAGAGGGCGTCAATCACCGCCGTTTTTCCAGCGCCTGTATGACCCATCAAGGTGAAATTCCGAACATCGGCAATCGCAATATCCTTCATTATTCATTCCTTATTTGTTGACGGCCAAGAACATGCCCCCTTCCTGGGCGATCTTCGCGCCCCCCAAAACGGCTTGTTGCGGAAGAAGGTTTGAATGTCATACACGAAACGCATGCCCGGCGCAATGGTTTTTCCTGTTTCCAAAGCCTCGCCAAACGAAGGCCTCATCCACGCGGCGGTCGGGCCGGCCACCCTCCAGGGGACAAGGTCGAGACTCACGAGAGGATTCTTCTGGAGGGCGGCAGGAGATGCTTCGACACGCCAGGCGCTCAGCGCCCCGGCGGCTCAGCAGGACAGACGGATCTAACCGGGACCACGGTGTGCCCGCCTTCACGCCTCGTCCAGCGCCAGATAGGATTTGCCCTTGCGCACCGGCCTCATCCAGCCGGACAAGGCCTGGCGCAAGGAGGCCGGCTGGAGGGACGAGCGTGCGGCCTGCCGCAGGGACATCCAAAGGAATTCAAGCTTCTCTTCGGCGGACAGCGGCGGCTGGGCGGGCGAGATCCCCTTGACGCTCATCTCAAAGACCAGGTTGATCTCGCAGGTCCGGCGGCCCTTCCAAATAAAGGAATGCTCCACCACGCCCAGAAAAGACCCCACCCGGCAGGAGCGCCCCATCTCCTCACGGATTTCGCGGCGCAACGCCTCGCGTGCGGATTCGCCCCATTCCACATGGCCGCCCGGCAGGTATAGATTGCCTTTCTTCCGGTTTCGGCAAATCAGCATATGCCCCTCCTGGACACAGGCGCCGCGGGCCAGGATCTCAATCTGCCGGTCATGTTTGCTCATCGGCTCGAATCCTCTCTCTTGCGCAAGACCTCGCCGGCCAGCACCAGGGACCCAGCCAGGCAGACCAGCCCGCCGTGGGCCAGCGCCCATTCCTTCGCCAGCTTCTGCGCCGTCTCCAAATCGCTCTCCACCCCCTCCAGTCCTGCACTTCGCGCCGCCGCCTTCATCGCCTCCATAGGCATGGCCCGCTCTCCCGGCAACACCGCCAGCCAGCAGGCGCGCACCACCGGATGGAGCGACGCAAAAAAGCCCCGCGCATCCTTGTCAGAAAGCAGGCCGGCCACCAAGGCCACCGGACGTCCGCCGGCCAGCTCTTCCAGCGTGGCCGCCAGCTCCGCCGCCGCGGAGGGGTTGTGTGCCACATCCAGCAAGACCAGGGGGTCCTCCTCCAGCACCTGGGCCCGGCCCGGCCAGCATACCGCTTCAAGCCCCCGCTTCAGGGCGCGCGAATCCCAAGAGAAGGCCTCGTCCTCCCCCACCCGCTCCAGTGCGGCCACGGCCAGGGCGGCATTCGCCAGCTGATGGCGGCCCAGCAGGGGCAAGAGCACCGGTGGATAGTCCGCATTGACGGATTCCAGCTTGATCTTCTGTCCGCGCGCGGTCTGTTGCAGGCGGCTCACGGTGACGCTTTCCCCGGCACGAATGACCGGCGCATAGCGCTCCCCGGCAATCTTCAGAATGGTGTCCAGGGCCCGCTCCGGCAGTTCGCCCAGCACCACGGGAACCCCGGGCTTGATGATCCCCGCCTTTTCGGCGGCAATCGCCTCCAGGGTATCGCCCAGGTAGCGCGTATGCTCGAGATCAATGGAGGTGATCGCCGACAAACGCGGCATCACCGCATTGGTGGCATCCAGGCGCCCCCCCAGCCCGGTTTCCAGCACCACGATCTGCGTCGCGCTGATCCGGAAATGGACAAAGGCCAGCGCGGTGGTGAATTCAAAAAATGTTGCGGGACGTCCGTCAGGACGGGCCGCCTGCCGGTCGTCCGCCTCCGTCACCGCCTCGATCAGCACCGCCAGCTCCTCATCGGCAATCGCGCGGCCCGCCACCTGAATGCGCTCATTAAAACGCACCAGATGCGGCGAGGTGTACAGGCCCGTCTTGTGCCCGGCGGCGCGCAGGACCGATTCGATCATCGCGCAGACGGAGCCCTTCCCATTCGTGCCCGCGACATGCACGAACGCCAGCCCTTCATGGGGATTGCCCAGCTCTTCCAACAGGGCCCGCTGGGTCTCCAGCCCCAGCTTCACACCATGGCTGGCGCGGGCATACAGGTTGGACAGGGTTTGCTCCAGGTTCATGGGTTCCATCAAGCAGGACGAAATGCCTGCCAAGCTTCAGTAAGTCCAGCCACCAAGTTCCGCTCACGATGAAAGCCTCGTTCTTCCACCAGGCGGGCGGATTTGCAGGCCAATGCAAAGTCTTCTTCGTGGGCGGCCAGAATCAATTGCCGCAGATCCACGGCATCTTGAGGACGGGCGATGTCATCACGGGCCAGAACCTTGAGCACGATGAGGTGTGAAATGGTTGCTACCGGAACCGTCACATTCTTGAACACCTCTATGGGGTCTGCATCCCTGCAAATCTCTTTTTCAATTCCTGAGGAAGCAAAGAGCAAATCCAGCATCAGACCACAGGCCTCTTGGGAAGTTGAGACCAAACGCGCCGTTGCTAATCGGCCTTTCGCCGACTGCTCAACCGATGCATGAAAGCGATAACCCGACTTCAATAGGCGGTAAACAATCTCTTCTGCGGATTGATCATCCTCAACGGCGATTGCAATATCCAAGTCGCGCGTAAAACGTGGTTCCGTGCGCACAGAGACAGCCAATCCGCCAACCAGCGCCCATGGTTGCTCCAGTAGTGCAAACTGGTCAATCACTGCGTGAAATAAATTCTCCAGCGCACTCATAGCCCACGCTCACGCACACGGACCTCGCCGGCGACATCCCCAGGAATGGAATCCCCGTCACGGCGCAACCATGCCAAATACGCTTGATCTATTCCTTCTGCACTAGCCGTTGGATTCCGCCGGAAAAGATTTTGCCTCATCAGTTCCAATCCGGCGGACATCAGCTCTGCCGTTAGGGCGGCTTTTTCCATGACAGATAGAGGAGGGACTGTTTTCATTCTGCGTATAGGGTACCTGAATCACCGCGGGAAGAAAAGCAGTTATTCCCGCGCCAGCCCAAAAAGCCGCTCCGCATTTCGCCGGGTCAGCTCCGCCACGGAGGCCAGGCTTTGACCCCGCAGTTCGGCCAGCCGTTCAGCCACCGCCACCACAAAGGCCGGCTCATTTTTCTGGCCACGATGCGGGACGGGAGCCAGAAACGGAGAATCCGTCTCGATCAGGAGCCGGTCATCGGGAACGAGCGGCGCGACCTTCCGCAAGGCCTCCGCATTACGAAAGGTCAGGATGCCGCTGAAGCTGATCATCCAGCCCTGCGCCAGCAACGATTGTGCAAACTCGAGCCCCCCGGTAAAGCAATGCAACACGCCAGGCGATTCCGAGGGGCCCGTCCATTGCCCGGCATGACGGGCCAGAAGCTCCAGGGTGTCGGCATCCGCCTCCCGGCTGTGCACCACCACGGGACGATGATGCTCACGAGCCAGGGCCAGCATCTCCTCCATCAACTGTTTTTGGGCATCCACACTTTCGGGATGATAATGGTAATCGAGGCCGATCTCACCCACGGCCACCACGCGCGGGTTGGCCAGCCATTGTACCAGCTGATCGCGGGGAATCTCGCCTCCCGCCTGGTCGCGGTCATACCCCACGGCGGCCCACACCCCAGGCTGTTGCGCGGCCTCCACCGCCGCGCAGTTGCCGCCCGTGTTTCCGCCGATGGCCAGCAGGCGGTCCACCCCGGCGGCCCGGGCGCGCTCCAGCACGCCGGAAAGTTCACGCTCTGGATCATACAAATCCAGATGCACATGGGTATCCATGAATCGGCATGGAAGGGCACTCGTCATGGCACTGCCGTCTCCAGCCACGGGAGCATGGGGCTGTCCTTCCAGCGCGCCCCCAGCGTGGCGGCGGCGCTGCAGGCCAGAAGCGGGCCCGCCCATTGTTGCTCGCGCAATCGCAGGGTGGCCACGCTGGTGGAATGAATATGACAGGCGAGCGCCCCCTTCATAAAGGAGAAATCCGGACGCACGAAAGGACCGGCCACATGCTCCGAGTACCAGCCCAGATAGAAGGCGGCGGACTCCAGGGGAAAGGCCTCCCCCCAAATGGGGTCCGCCATGTCCACCTCGCACTCATACCCCTCCCGGGCGAGCCGTTCGGCGGCCTCCTTCAGCCAGAAATCGCCCACGGAATACGGGCCGTGGGTCAAGCCCCGCAGGTCCACATACGCCCGGCCCTGCGCCCCGTGGCGCTCGGCAATAAGGGCGTCATCCACCAGCCGCCGGGCCGTGGCCGGATCAGGCCCGTCCAGCCGGGCCACCATCAACAAAAACTGCTCGGGGCGAAGGGAGGCCGTCCCGCCAGGCCGACACAAAAAAGACAGGCACAACAGCAACAGGATTTGGCGGCTCATCATACTGGATCGTCCTCTCACGCAACGGGCGTATACCACAGTCTCCCTCCTTTGCCCAGTGCGCAACCATCGGTCCGCTAGCCCAGGACCCGCTCCAGCACCTCGCTCAGCGCCGTGATTTTATAGGGCTTCTGCACGAAGCCGGCCGGGCCCTTTCCTCCAAAGCGCATGATCACATCCTGCTCGTTATACCCGCTGGAAATAATGACAGGAACGTCGGGACGAATCTCCCGCAACGCGTTGAAGGTTTCCACGCCATCCATGTGCGGCATGGTCATGTCCAGCAACACGCAGGCAATGTCCGCCGCCTTGGCGCGAAACAGCTGAACCGCCTCCATGCCGTCCAGGGCGGGAATCACGGTCAGCCCCAGATACTCCAGCATCTTCTTGCCGGTGGCGCACACCGACTCCTCGTCATCCACGAGCAGGACCAGGCCCTTCCCTTTCCATCCAGCGGAACTGGGGGCCTTCGCCAATTGTTCCAACCCTTCCGCCGAGGCGGGAAACAGCACCCGGAAGGTGGTTCCCTTCCCCGGCTGGCTGGTGACATGAATCGCCCCGCGATGACTGCGGACAATCCCCATGACCGCCGCCAGCCCCAGGCCGCGGCCCGTGAATTTGGTGGTGTAAAATGGATCAAAGATCCTCTCTCGTTGCTCTTGGCTGATGCCACAGCCCGTATCCGCCACCTCCAGGTAAACGTACAGCCCGCCCGGCAGGTCTTCCGACGTCCAAAAAGAGGCCAGCTCCTCCTTCGTGTACTCATGAGCGCCCACCGATAATGCAATCACCCCACTGCGCTCCTCGATGGCCTCGGAGGCATTGATCACCAGATTCATCACCACCTGCCGCAATTGCGTTGCGTCGGCCTGCACCGGGGGAAGATTCTCCGCAAAGTGCAGGCGAAACACCGCTTTCTTGGAAATGGAAACCTGGAGCATATGTGTCATTTCCTTGACCAATTCCCGCAGGTCCAGGGTCTGAATCACAAAACAACCTTTCCCGGAATAGGCCAGCATCTGTTTGGCCAGTTCCGCCGCGCGATGGGTGGCCTTTTCAGCGGCCAGGATATCCTCGCGGGCCGGCGAGGCCGGTGACAAATCCACCAGGGCCAGGTCAATGTTGCCGAGGATCGCGGTCAGCAAATTGTTGAAATCGTGCGCGATGCCGCCCGCCAGCACCCCCAGGCTCTCCAGCTTCTGCGCCTGCTGGATCTGGCGCTCGTAATTCAAGCGCTCTTCCTCCGCCATGCGCCGGTCGGTAATGTCCCGCGCCGCCGCATAGATCAAATCCCCATAGGGCTTTGAACGCCACTCTATCCACCGGTAACTCCCATCCTTGTGCCGGTACCGGTTGGTGAAATTGAGAATCTCCCCTCCCTGGTCCAGAAGCTTCATGGCCTCCAAGGTCCTTTCCACGTCATCCGGGTGAACCAAGTCCAAGAAGCGACAGCCCTCCAGACTCTTCAGTTCATAGCCCAGCGCCGTGACCCATTGCGCATTGACCCGCCGGAAATACCCATGCTTGTCGGCAATACACAACAGATCGAGGGCCATCTCGAAAAAGCGGTCCACCTCCGCGGTCTTCTGTCGCAGGGCCTCCTCCGCCTCTTTGCGCTGGCTGATGTCACGCACCAGCGCGATAAACCGCTCCTCCTGGTCAATCAGCGCCAAGCGAACAGACACCTCCACCCAGAACAGCCGCCCCGTCTTGTGGCGGGCCAGCCACTCGACGACCTGCGGCCCCTCCTGGCGAACCTTTTGCCACCAGGCCGTAATGTTCTCCTGCGTATACGGCGGCGTGTTGGCGCTGAGCTGGCCCAGATCCATCTTCAGAACTTCGCTGTGCGTGTACCCGCACATCTCGCACATGCGCTGATTGACGTCCAGAATGCGGCCGGTCCCGGCATCGTTAATGATCAAGCCGTCATGAACAGAATGAAAGATGGCGCTCAGATAGTCCCGGGAAACGCGCAGGCTTTCCTCCGCCATCTTTCGGTCCGTGATGTCAAAGGCCAGGGCAATGATGACCTCCTGGCCAAAATAACGCCCGCGGCACAGCCGGATTTCCTTGGGGAAAAATTCCCCATTGGCCCGGCGGCCCCAAAACTCAAATTGCTGGGGCTCGCCGGCCAGTGCTTTTTCGATCCGCCTGCGGAGATCCTCCATATTGTTTTTCCCCGGCGCGGAAAGGACCTCCGGGGTCTTGCCAATAAAAAATTCGGGAGGATATCCATACATGCCCACCGCGCCCTGATTGACCGCGAGAAAGACGCCGTGCGGGTCCTGGATGTAGATCGCCTCCTTCACCGAGTCAAACAGGCCCCGGTAACTCTCCTCGCTCTCCCTCAAAATATCCACCAATTCCTTGAGCTCGGAGGTCTTGCCCTTGACCTTGCGGCGGAGCAGAACGTTGAAAATCACCAGCACCAGCACCAGAAAAACGGAGGCCAGCAGGGTGTAGAGCACGGCTTGAAAATGAGGGAACAGCGGCATCGGCGGCGCCCCCATCCACTTCCGGTTAATCCGCTCATATTCGCCTTTTGAGATGGAACGGAACCCCTCCTCCACAAAGGCCATCAAATCCTTGCGGTCTTTGTGATATGCCCGATGCAGGGCCCCGGTATACAGGATGCACGACTGCCGGTAGTCTTCCGCCACACCCAGCTTGTACAGGTAGTACTGCGCCGGAGGCTGGTCCACAGAAAAAACCCGTATTTCATTTCCCACAGCCGCCTGGATGATGGCCGTATAACTGGGGTATTCCTTCAGGGTGTCTATCCCCTGACTTTTTAAAACCTCATGGCAGGCATCCCCCTCTTTGACTCCGATGGTAAAACCTTTCAGGGATTGCACGTCCGTGATGCCGCTCAGGGTCTTGTGGAAAAACACCGGCACTTCTATCTGAGCATAGGGCTTGGAAAAATGGTAGAGCCGGCCCCGCTCCTCCGTGAAGAAGATCGTGTCAATCACGTCCGCCTGGCCCGCCCCCATCACCTGCTGGGCCTTGGCCCAGTCCATCGCCATCAGGTTGACGCGCACCCCCGTCTTCTTTTCCCACAAATTCCATTGGTCGGGCAGGATGCCCTTGAGCGCTCCCACATGATCCCGAAAAACGTAGGGGGGATAGTTGTCGTCGCTCACAACGGTGATCTCAGAGGGAGCGCGGAAGCTCTGGGCGTGAACCGCCTGGCATCCGATACCCAGCACGAAAACCCCAACGCCCGCCCAACATAGCGCTCGTCTCATGATCACCCTCATGCCGTGTCTTTCTCTGTGATGGCCCATTCTAGGCACAACACCCGCAAACGGGCAATTTGATTCTGTGGAAGTTTTCATTTTCTGTGCTATCCTGATTCGCGTACAGGTGGCCAAAGGAGGCAGTATGAAAGTCGCGGTCTTCAGCACAAAACCATATGATGAGGAATTCCTGAGCAAGGCGGCGGGCACGCTCCATGACATGACCTTCTTTGAGGCGCGCCTCGGTGAAAAAACCGCCTCGCTGGCGGCGGGTTTCCCTGCGGTGTGCGTCTTTGTGCATGATCAGCTATCGGAAGAAGTCATCCGCAAGCTGGCCGAAGGCGGCACCCGCCTCATCGCCCTGCGGTGCGCGGGCTTCAACAATGTGGACCTTGCCGCGGCGGAAAAAGCGGGCCTCCGCGTGGTTCGCGTCCCCGCCTATTCCCCGCATGCCGTCGCGGAGCACGCGGTGGCCCTGATCCTCTCGCTCAATCGAAAAATCTACAAGGCCTATGCCCATGTGCGCGAGGGCGACTTCTCCCTCCATGGCCTGCTGGGCTTTGACCTGCATGGCCGCACCGCCGGCATCGTCGGCACCGGGAAAATCGGCGCCGTGCTCGCCCGGATTCTGCACGGATTCGGATGCCGCCTGCTGGTCCATGACCTCCATCGAAATCCCGAGGTTGAAGCGTTGGGCGCGGACTATGTGAAGCTGACAGATCTTTTTGAGCAGTCGGACATCATCAGCCTCCACTGCCCGCTCCTGCACGAAACCTACCATATGATCAATCAGTATGCGCTGAACCTCATGAAGCCCGGCGTCATGCTCATCAACACCAGCCGGGGCGCCCTGATTGACACCCAGGCCGCCATCGAAGCCTTGAAGTCTGGCAAAATCGGCTACATGGGGCTGGACGTCTATGAGGAGGAAGACGACCTGTTTTACGAAGACAAGTCCCTCCAGGTCATCCAGGACGATGTCTTTTCGCGGTTGCTGACGTTCCCGAATGTCATCGTCACCGGCCATCAGGCCTTCTTCACACGAGACGCCCTCCAAGGCATCGCCAACACCACCATGGAAAACCTTGCGGCCTTTGAAAAGGGAGGCGCTCTGGCCAACGAGGTCAAATCAGACCGCGTCCGGAAATGACAGGAGAAGTAATAGCGGCTTTCACATCCTGATTTCCAGGCGCCCCACACTCCGCGCTGGCCCCCTGCCAGGCCTTCTCC
>CAZFSE010000019.1:0-35968 GCA_964521805.1 uncultured Verrucomicrobiota bacterium | reverse complement strand
GTATTATTTAATCTTACTGTATACATTTTTGGTATTTTTGCAAAGATTTGTCTTGTCCCTTGGGCTCCGCATGGTTAGCGTGCCGTTAGTAGCCGATGCGCAATCCAGCGCACGGCTCAAGTGGAGTACACGATGAAAACCTTTTTGTCGCACCGGACCCTGCTTCAGAAGAATCTCCTGCTCTGTGCGCTGATCCCCCTGCCCTTCGCTCTGCTTGCCCTCTATTTCATTTTCACCGGCAACAACAAGGACATCCGGTTTGCCGAGCAGGAACTGCGCGGCAATGTGATCCAGCGTCCGCTGGAAACCCTGCTGGAAAAAATTCCACAGCACCAGCAAGCGCTCGCCCGCCAGGCCGGTACCGCGGAACTCTCCGCCCTGCACACCGGCGTGGACCAGGCCTTTCAGCTTCTTGAAGAAGCCCGCCTTCAACACGGCGAGGCACTCCAGTTCACGGAGCAGGGGCTCTCCTCACGCCAGCGCGGCCACGTGGCCGGCAACAAGGTGCAACAGCGCTGGCAGGCCCTGAAGACCGGCCACTCCGCCCTCTCGCCCGAGAAGGCCCTCGCCGCCCATCAAGAACTGGTGGCGGATGTCCGCACCATGATCGCCCACGCCGGCGACACCTCCAACCTGATTCTTGACCCGGACCTCGACAGTTATTACCTGATGGACATCACCCTGCTCGCGCTTCCGCAGACCCAGGACCGCCTGGCCGTCATTCAGGAGCGCATCGGCCACATGCTCCAGCAGGAAACGCTCAGCCCGGAAGACCGCGTCGAAGCCGCGATTTTTTCGGCCCTGCTCAAGGAATCTGATGTGGCCCGCATCCAAGCCGATGCGCAGACCGCCCTGAATGAGGATGCCAATTTTTACGGGACCTATGAACCACTCCAACAGAAACTGCCCGCCGCTCTGAAGGATTATGTGGAAGCCAATGATGCCGTTCTGCACCTGCTGGAGCAACTGGCGGGAGGCGCAGGAACCCCAGTCTCCCCGGCGGCCTTTAACCAAGCCGTCACCAAGGCCCGCGACCAGAGCTTCGCCTTGTGGCACGTTTCCGTCGCCCAGCTGGATGCCCTGTTGAACATTCGCATTGGACACTACACCCGCCAGCGCAATACGGCGCTGGGCATTGCCCTGCTCGCCTTCCTGGGCCTGCTGGCCCTGGCGTATGTGATCCTGCGGAAACTCTTTGCCCCCCTGGGCCTGGTGATGGAAGGCTTGGACCTCTCCGCTCAAAACGTGGCGAGCGGCACCGGCCAAATCGTGCAACTCAGCCAGACCTTTGCCGCCGGATCCAGCGAGCAGGCCTCCAGTCTGGAAGAAACCTCCGCCTCGCTGGAGGAGATGTCCTCCATGACCAAGCAGAACGCCGACAACGCCAATCAGGCCAACAGCCTCGCACAGTCCGCCCGTTCCATGGCGCAGGGCGGTGTAGAGGCCATGACCCGCATGACCGGCGCCATCGAGAAAATCAAAAACTCTTCCACGCAGACCGCCAAGATCATCAAGACGATTGATGAGATCGCCTTTCAAACCAATCTGCTCGCGCTCAATGCCGCCGTCGAAGCCGCCCGCGCCGGCGAGGCCGGCAAGGGCTTCGCTGTCGTCGCCGAGGAAGTCCGAAACCTCGCCCGCCGAAGCGCGGAAGCCGCCAAGAACACCGCCGACCTCATCGAGGGCGCACAGAAGAATTCCGAAGAAGGCGTCGCCGTCACCGCCGAGGTCGCCAAGAGCCTCAGCGGCATTCAGGACGCCGCGAACAAGGTCGCCACGCTGATCGCCGAGATTGCCGCTGCCTCCAAGGAGCAAGCCCTCGGCATTGACCAGGTCAACACCGCCATCTCCGAAATGGATAAAGTGGTCCAGCAGAATGCCGCCGGCGCCGAGGAATCCGCCAGCGCCTCCGAAGAACTCTCAGCGCAGGCGGAAGAACTTAAGGGCTTGATGGAACGCCTCGCACACATTGTCCAGGGCGCACAGCCAGCCTCCCAACCATCCGCGCCGGTCCACGCCAGTCCCCGCAAAACACCAACGCCCCCGGCGAGACAACCCCTCCCCGCCAAAAAGGCCGCCGCCATCAAACCCGACGCCGTCATCCCGCTGGACGAAGGCGAATTCAAGGATTTTTAAAAATCGTTTTTGTTTTCCATTGCCAAGGAATGGCTTGTAACATATTGCCTGTATCATACCCACAATGGTGTGATACAGTTCTCTCAACGCTTTCATATCTGTTCGCTTGGTTTTTTTCAGCCATGCCGTATCCTTAATGAATAAGTGCGATGGATGGGCGTCTAACCGAACAAGAAAGGAGAATGCCATGAAAATAACTGCATTCGTTGTGCTGTCTTTGCTGTTACTAGCCGGCCATCTTCGAGCGGTGGAACCCGTAGAAACCCTGGTGGGAGGCGATACGTGGAGGTTTTCCGTCCGCCCAGAAGTAAAGCTGACATCAATCTCTGGAGAGGCCGCAGGGTTGGCGGGCATTCAGATGGGGCCCATGCTCAGCCGAACCTTTTATACGGGGCTTGGGTACTACACCCTCATCAGTAATGTGGAGTCCGGCCAAGCCGGCTATGACTCTCTCAAGGCTTTTGACCTGTGGTACGCCGGACTGACGCTGGATTACACTTTCTTCAGCACCAAGCTGGTGCATGGCTCCGTGGGCGCACTGTTTGGAGGAGGGCACGTCAGCGCGGGGCTCTCTGCCGGGGGTTCCGAAAACGCTAATCTCTTTGTCGCAGATCCCGGCGTCAACCTGCTTGTCAATGTGACCAAAACCATGGAACTGGGCATAGGCGCCAGCTACCGCTTTATGCAAGGCTCCGATATTCCCGGCTTCTCCAATTCAGACCTCAGCGGACCAACCGCCTCCCTGTTCGTCCGCTGGAATGAGTGGTAACAATCGGCCACCAACCTTCGGAGACGTTTCCCGCCAGCCGGCGTTGCGCCGGCTGGCAGGCTATAAGTTTTTTCACCTTGTGAAAAAACTTCGTGCGTTGCGCTTTTTGAAGTCTTCCCGTACTCTGTCCTGGCAACGAAAGGACTTGGCCATGACATACAGATCCGCCCCCGCACAATTAAGTCGCGCCGCCCTTGTGGCCCTGGTTTGCTTCCTGGGGACAAGCCGCGAGGCCTGGGCCCGCCAGGATGTCCGGGAAGCCATCGTAAAGATTTACACCATCCGCAATGTGCCGGATTATTACAATCCCTGGAGCATGCGCGGCCCGCAAGGCTCCACTGGCTCGGGGTGCGTCATCAAGGGGCGAAAAATCCTGACCAATGCGCACATCGTCAGCGACCAGACCTTCATCCAAGTGCGCCGCTATGGCGAGTCCAAGCGCTACCAGGCCCGCGTGCTGGAAGTCTCCCACGCCGCCGATCTGGCCCTGCTGGCGGTGGAGGACGAGAGCTTCTTCGAGGGCGTGGAGCCTCTGGACCTCGGGGAATTGCCAACGTCCCAGCAGGAAGTGCTGGTCTATGGATTCCCGCTGGGGGGCGACACCTTGAGCATCACCAAGGGTGTGATCTCGCGCGTGGAGCATCAAACCTACAGCCACAGCGGGGTTTCTTTTCTGGCGGTGCAGATTGATGCCGCCGTCAATCCCGGCAACAGCGGCGGCCCGGCACTGGTGGGAGACCGCATTGTGGGTGTTACCATGCAGGGCATCTCGCAGGCGGACAACATTGGCTACATCATTCCGGCCCCCATCATCCAGCATGTGCTCGATGATCTCGCGGATGGCCGCTATGACGGCTTCCCCAGCATGGGGGTGGTGCTTCAAAACATGGAGAGCCCCACCCTGAAAAAGAAGTATGACATGCCGGAGAAAACCACCGGCATGCTCATTGTCAATGTGCTCCCCGGCGCCCCCGCCGATGGCCAGCTGATGGCCGGCGATGTGCTTCTCTCGGTGGAAGACCAGCCGGTCGCCGATGATGGCACGATTGAATTCAGCCCCAAGGAGCGCACCAGCGTCTCCCACCTGGTTCAGAAGAAGCAACTCGGGGAATCGCTTTCGGCCTCCGTCCTTCGGGACGGCAAGACGCTCCCCCTCAGCCTGCTGTTGAATCGCCCGCTCGAAAAGGACCGGCTGATTCCGCTCGATCAGTACGATGTGCTTCCCGCCTATTACATTTACGGAGGCGTGGTGTTCTGCCCCCTGACAGTCAACCTGCTGAAAGCCTGGGGGCCAAATTGGTACGAGACCGCGCCAAAGGAATTGGTCGCCCTGCTGGGGGCCAACTTCCCCACCCCCGAGCAGGATGAGGTGGTCATCGTCCTGAAGGTTCTCGCCGCCGATGTCAATGAGGGCTATCACGGCATGGCCAACTGGGTGGTCAGCCAGGTGGATGGTGAACCCATTCGCAACCTCAAGGACCTGGTTGGGAAAGTGGAATCTGGAACCGGCCAGTTTGTGGTTTTCGAAAACAAGCTGGGCAACCAAGTGGTGCTCGACCGGGAACAAGTTGCGGAGAAAAAGGCCAGCCTGCTGGCCACCTACCGAATTCCCGCGGATCGTTCTGTTGACCTTATAACAGCGACCCAACCCGAACAAACAGCTCCATGATGCACGTGCACTTCTTTCATCGCATGCGTCGGACCCTGCTGGGCCTGCTGGCCTTGGCGGGAGCCGTCTTCATCCTTATGCTGGCTCTGGCCTTCTCTCCCTGGCCGTGGAGAGCCTGTGCCTGGCTGGCCGTGGTGGAACCCCAGTATGACGGCCCTCCGGATTTTATTGTCGTCCTCGGTGGCGGCGGCATTCCCAGCCCTTCCGGGCTCATGCGTTCCTATGCCGGTGCAGAGGCCGCCGCCCGCTTTCCGGAGGCTTCCGTGGTCCTGGCCCTGCCGTACGATGAGCCTTTTGAAAACAGCTCCGCCTTCAAGATGCGCAATGAATTGATCCTGAGGGGCGTGGCCCCCGACCGCATCCTGCTGGAATCGAAAGGACGCAATACCCGGGAGCAGGCCATCAGTCTGCTGGAAACCCTCGACGCCAACCCCAAAGAAGACCGCCTGCTGGTGGTCACCTCCATGGACCACATGCGGCGCGCTGTCTTGACTTTCCGCAAAGCGGGCTTTCATCAAGTCAATGCCCGGAGTGTCTCCAGCGAAGCCATTGAAGTGGATTTGCGCTACGACGTGGACCGCCTGGGCGGCCGCCCCTTCCTCCTGCCAGATGTCGGCCAGAACATGGTACTGCGGTACACCTTCTGGAATCACCTGGGCTATGAGTTGGACTTCCTGCGCGAACTCGTGGCGATGGCCTACTACTGGGTCAAGGGCTGGATTTGAGACTCACCAGCTTCTCCAGAGAATCCCCGCATCCCAGCGCAATGTTCTCCGCCAGGCAGGACACCAGCCGGCCCTTCTTCCAGGCCCGCAGACGATACAGCGTGGCGAAGCTGAAAGGGGGCGCGGCGCTCCCCTGCCCGCCCACCAGCTCGGTCCCCACACGCACATTGTCCTGCATCCAGGCGGGCAAGCCCAGGTGGTAGGGATTCCGGCTCACTTCCCCCACATGGCAAGACAGCGCCGCCATCAAGTCCGCCACATCCTGCACGTTGGATTCCACCATCAGATTCGGCGCACTCATGCGCCCCCAATATTCCGTCTCCGCCACCAGCAAGCTGGCCTCCGAACCCAGGCTCTTCAAGGCATCCATCAGCAACAGATGCACGCCCACATGCGTCTGGTTTACATCATTCTCATGGGGGAAAAAAACCAGGCGGGGCCGATGCTGATGGATAAGCGCCGCGATCTCTGATACCGCCTCCGGCCAAAATCCCGTCGAGTTCAGGCGGGTTTCCTCGCGGATATTCTCCAAAATGGCGCGTGTCTGAACCAGCTCAAAGCCCAGCGAGGCACACGCCGCCTTCAGCTCCTCCAGCCGTTCCGCCCGGCGATCCCGGCGGCTCCCCAGGGTCACCGGCACCGTGAGAATTCTCCACCCCGCTTCGCGCAACAGACGCAAGGCCAGCCCGCCTACGATGCATTCATCGTCAGGATGCGGGGAAAAGAGGATCGCCACGGAGGCGTGCTTGGAAGCAGAACGGATGGGCGCGGGGGCCAGCCCGCCCAAGGGCAACGAACGCCCCTCTTGCGCAAGACGCTGAATCTGCTCCACATGGCGAACGTACGGATTCATGCAAAGGCCTCCCGTTGTGACCCAGCCATTATGCCCGCAGGACAGCCCTTTTGTCCAAACTTCTTCCGCAGGTCCCAACTCCGTTGGGACTCTGGGATTTGACCATTTGGGCAGGGCGTAGTCTCCTGGAGCCTCTCAAAAATCTCGGAACACCGTGGTCCTGATCAGACCCATCTGTCATGCTGAGCCGCCGGGGCGCATGCGCCTCCGGCGTGTCGAAGCATCTCCTGCCGCCCCCGGGGAACCCTCGATGGTGCTTGCGCTGATGGAGAAGGAGGGGACGAGGCACCCTGACTCGTTTTCGCGGGGCGAAGCAAATCGCGCGTGATCTTGGCCCCTCCGCGGCGTTGCTTCGGCCAGGGCGGACAAAAGTCCAGCCCTGACCTCGCCCAGACCGCAAAGCCGGTCTTGCCTTGCGGAGGGACCAAGCTGACGCGCTCTTGCTTCGTATTCCCCCGCGAAACCCGAGTCAGGCCGCCTAGTGTCCGCTTGCCTGTCGCTGACGCTCCGGCAAGAGTAGAGCTTTCGCCCACGTCTCCTCCTGTTCGTCTACATGGTGGCGGGAGCATCTTGCTCCCAGCCAAAATGGCCAAACCCCAAGGGCCGAACGGAGTTCGGCCCTACTCAGAAGCGCAACACAGGCGAAAAAAGTTCCTTGAACAAATCCTCACCCATCCAGACGTTTCATCAAGACGGTAAGCGGCCCTCTGTTTCCAATGGCCAGATGATCCCCATTGAGCGATAAAACCGCCTTTCTCTCTTCTCTTCGTTCAAAACCATCCTCTGACAAAAAAAAGCCCCCGCACAACATGCGGGGGCTTCTTCACACCTTGACGGTGCCTTTACTTGGCCAGAGCGGCCTTGACCATCCCCGCAATGGCTCCAAAGCCCTCGGGGTCGTGAATGGCGATCTCGCTGAGCATCTTGCGGTTCAGCGCAATGCCGGCCTTCTTCGCGCCATCCACAAAGCGGCTGTATGACAATTCGTGGGCTTTGCACGCCGCGGACAGGCGCACAATCCACAATGCGCGGTAGTCGCGTTTTTTTCGTTTGCGATGGTCATACGCCATGACCATGGCGCGATCCACCGCCTCGGTGGCGGTGCGGAAAAGTTTACTGCGATTCCCATAAAAGCCTTTTGCAAGGTCAAGACGGCGCTTGCGGCGGCTTCGTGAGGCAGGGGCATTCGTTGTTCTGGGCATGATTCAATCTCCTTAAAAAACTTTGTTGGTTAGCCGGGCAAGAGAATGGCGAGCTGTTTGGTCACGGCCTTCGAGACCAATCCGCCACGGCGCAAACGCCTTTTCTGCTTGCGGGTTTTGCAGTTGTTCAAATGCCGCTTGCAGGCGCCTGAACGCTTGATTTTGCCTTTCGCGGTCTTCTTAAACCGCTTGGCGGCGGCTTGTTTCGTCTTTAACTTGTACGTAGCCATAATTCCATTTTCCTTCTGCTATCCGGCTGTTGTGATGTCCACCAGCCCTCTTTCAAAAACCTCTATCCTCCGCACCCTGATCGGCCCCTTCCCCTTTCCCAATGAAAAGGAAACGCGCTTTTTTACGCCAGTTTTTGGCTGGCGTCCAGTCTTTTGCGCAAAAAAACGAATCCAGCCGCTTCCCGCCCAGCCTCTGTACAAGCCCGCAAGGGAGCAAGAGCTGGCCGCAGGACCCTGAAAAAAAGGCTGTTTCTGCCGAAAATGCCTATGCAGACGGGCCCGCAATGTCCACTTGGCCAGCCGCAAAGGAAGGCCCGGCTGGCGGCGTTTCCACTTTTTTCTTTGTCCCAGGACGGGCCACCATGACCATTTGAATGCTCCGGCCCATCATCTTGGGAGGCTGTTCTGCCGTGGAGATGTCCTGAAGATCACGAATCACGCGATTCATCACCTCAAACCCAATCTCCCGATGGGCGCCCTCACGGCCTCGGAAGAACAGGCAGATTTTGACCCGATGCCCATCTTCCAAAAATTCGCGCGTATGCCTCACCTTGGTCTGGTAGTCGTGGTCGCCCACATTCGGATGGAACTGGACTTCCTTCACCTTGCCAGCCGACTGGTTCCGTTTGGCCGCCTTTTCCTTTTTCCCCGATTCGTATTTGAATTTGCCGTAATCCATGATCCGGCAAACGGGCGGGCGCGCATTGGGAGAAATCTCCACCAGATCCACCCCCGCCTGCGTGGCGCGGGCAAGCGCCTCACGCGTGGAAATCACACCAATTTGTTCGCCATTGACGTCGATGCACCGAACCTCCGGCACACGAATTCGCGCGTTGACTCTAACAAATGTTTGAATGACAGCCTCCTAGGTTGCGAGGTCTCTCTGCGCAGACCTCCTTGGTTGACTTCCTCCGGGTCACGTCCGGCTGGCCTCCTCGGCCCGCAATTTCTCCATCAAAGCCTGGAGATTCAGACTGCCCAGATCGCCGGCAGAACGGCTTCTTACCGAAATGGTTCCCTGCTCAACTTCCTTTGGACCAATAATCAACATGTAGGGAACCTTTGCCAGTTGCGCATCGCGGATCTTCGCGCCCATCTTCTCCGAGCGCGCGTCCACCGAAACGCGGAAATCCTCCGCCTCGAGCTGGCCGGAAAGCGTTTTGGCGGCTGAATGCTGTGCATCCGTCAGGGGGATGATGCGGATTTGCTCCGCGGCCAGCCACAAGGGAAACGCCCCGGCATAATGCTCCACCAGGATGCCAAAAAATCGTTCAATACTGCCCAGCAGGGCGCGGTGCACCATGTACGGGCGGTGCGTCTGGCCATCCGCGCCGATGTAGGAGACGCCAAAGCGCTCAGGCTCGTTGAAGTCGAACTGGAACGTGCTTAACTGCCACTCACGTCCGATCGCATCAATGGCCCGCATGTCAATCTTGGGGCCATAGAAGGCGCCGCCGCCGGGATCCACCTCGTAGGGGATGCCCTCGGCCTTCAACGCCATCTCGAGCGAATCCGTCGCCTGTTTCCATTGGGATTCATCCCCCACCGCCTTTTCAGGACGCGTGGACAGATAGGCGCAGAGATCCGTGAGGCCGAAATTGCGAAGCATCCGGACCGAGAACCGCATGACCTCCTGGATCTCGCTCTCGATTTGCTCCGGCGTGCAGATAATGTGCGCATCATCCTGCGTGAAGCCGCGAACCCGGAACAGGCCGGCCAGCGCGCCGGCTTTTTCATAGCGATACACAGTCCCCAGCTCCGCCCAGCGCAGGGGCAGGTCGCGGTATGAGTGCTTCTGCGATTTGTAAATCTCTATGTGGAACGGGCAATTCATCGGCTTGATGTAATACTCGGCCTCGTCAATCTGCATGGGAGCATACATGCTCTCCTTGTAGAACCCGAGATGCCCGGAAGTCTCCCACAGCCCGCTCCGGCCAATGTGCGGCGTATAGACGATGTCATACCCGCCACGCAGATGCTCGCGACGCCAAAAATCCTCGATCACAAGCCGGACGCGCGCGCCCTTGGGATGCCAAAGAATCAGCCCGGGCCCGACGGCTTCAGACGTGCTGAACAAGTCCAGCTCGCGCCCCAGCTTGCGATGATCCCGCTTCTTGGCCTCTTCCAGCCGCGCGAGGTACTGCCGCAGTTCCTTGTCGGAGGCAAAGCCGGTTCCGTACAGGCGCTGTAACATGGGATTGGTCTCGCGCCCCCGGTAATAGGAACCGGCCACGGACAGCAATTTGAATGCCCGGACGCCCTTGGTGGTCTCCAAGTGGGGGCCACGGCACAAATCAATGAAGGTTCCACAGCGATAGAACGAGATGGGCTCCCCCTCGGGAATATCCGCCAGGCGCTCCAGCTTAAACTTCTGGCCCTTCTCCTCCAGCAGACGGGTGGCTTCCTCGCGCGAAACCTCAAATCGTTCAAAGGGAAGGTTGGCGTCCACCAGCCGTTGCATTTCCTCCTCGATGCGGGGCAAATCCTCGGGACCCAGGCGATGCGCCAGATCAAAATCGTAGTAGAAACCATCGTCCGTGGAAGGTCCAATATCCAGCTGAACATTCTCGAAGAGATTGCAGACGGCGGCCGCCATGATATGCGCCGTGCTGTGGCGCATTTTTTCCAGCTCAGGAGACTTTTCTACCTTCATTACAATGTGCTTGCCGTCCTTCTCGGGTTCTCGTCACGCGCCCTGTTCCATTCACCCTTGCCGCAACGATTCATAAATGGCGTACCTGGCAGGAGTTGAACCTGCAACCTTCTGATCCGTAGTCAGATGCTCTGTCCAATTGAGCTACAGGTACGTCAGATAAGGGATGAACATTACCCAACCTCTCCAAAAAATGCAATGGCCTCGTGAAGGAAAAAATTAAAAAAGCAAAAAGACATCCTCAAACCATGAAAGCCGGACACCCCGCAGGCATCTTTCAGGTCTCAGGTTTCAGGTTTCAGGTCTCAGGTTTCAGGTCTCAGGTTTCAGATCCCGTCCCCTCTCTTCCCGCCTTCTTCTGTTCCCACAGCCAAATCAGCCAGATGCATCCCTCATACAGCAGGATCAGTGGCAGGCCCATCAGCAATTGGCTGAAGACGTCCGGCGGCGTCAGCACGGCGGCCACGATCAGGATCGCGACAATGACCAGCTTTCGCCTCTCCCGCAGTTGCCGGCTGTTCAGAATGCCCAGGCGCCCGAGGACCAGAATCAACAAAGGCATTTCCAGCACCAACCCAAAAGCCAGCAGGAGTTGCAGGGAAAACACCACATAGTTGGAGACGGTCCACTCCGGTGCCATGCCCATCCACTGGTGCATGCCAAACATCACCTGAAGAGCCAGGGGGAGCATGTAGCGATAGGCGCACCAGACGCCGGTGGCAAACAAGGCCACCGCAAAGCCGGAGGCGTTGAGCACCGCCTTCTGCTCGCGGCGGGTCAGCCCCGGAAAAATAAAGGCGCCCACAAAAAAGACCACAAACGGCGAGGCCAGCAACAGCCCGCTCCAGAAGGCAATCAACAGGCTCATCGAGAAGGCGCCCGAGACTTCGAGCGAACGGAGCAACAGGCCGGGGTTCTGGATGGACGCATCCAGCGGCTTGCGCAACACGCCAAGGATCTGCGGCGCGAAGGGCGCACAAACCAGCATGCCCGCCGCCAAAGCCAGCAGGCTCCGAATCAGCGCGCGCCGGAACTCCTCCAGGTGCTGGAGAAACGGCTGGGCATCCGGGCGATCATCATGCGCGGGGATCATGCTCGGATTCCTTGGGTTCGCCGGTGGGAGGAGGCCGTGGCTCTGGCGCAGGCGGAGGAACCTCCTCCTCCCTCATGATTTCCGTCGTAACCTGCCGGGTGGCGCGTCGGAATTCCTCCATGGCCCGGCCCAGGCTCCGCGCAATCTTCGGCAGATTCTTGGAGCCAAAAAAGAGCAGAGCCACCGCCAGGACGACCAAAATCTCTCCGCCCCCCATGCCTCCGCCCAGCCAGCCCATGACAGGTTCACCATTCATCTTCACCATCCAGCGTAGAGCAAAAAAAAAACGTCCGCAATCCCATACTGCGGATTGCGGACGAAAGTTAAACCACCGAAACGCTATTGGAACAAAATGAATTCCGCGCGGCGGTTTTGGCTCCAGCAGGATTCGTCGTGCTCAAAGCAAACCGGCTTCTCTTCGCCCATGCTCTTGGTTTGAATCCGATTGCCATCCAGGCCTTGGTTGATCATATAGGCGCGAACCGCCAGCGCGCGGCGCTCGCCCAACGCCAGGTTATATTCAGCGCTTCCACGCTCGTCGCAATGCCCCTCGACAATGACGCTCACACCCGCGTTGGATTTCAAGTGGCGAACCACCTCATCCACCTTGGAGCGCTCACTTTCCTTGACCTGCGAACTGTCATAATCGAAGTACACCGTCGCAAACTGCCCGGCCATTTCCGTGAAACCTTCCGGACGCCCGGCCAGACTGCCGTCGGCGCCGTAGAGATCGCCGCCTATGACGCCGCCCACGTTATCATCGCCAAACCCAGAGCCTGCCTTGGGCTTCTTTTTGCATCCGCCACCCACCACCAACAAGGCAACCAATCCAACCGCCATCACGCTCATCCAACGCCGAATCTGCATGTTTTTCTCTCCTTATTTCGCAAAAAATAAAGCCATTACCGGGGCGACCACGACGGTGCATACCAGTCCCCCGAACTTTCGATCAAAGCTACAGGGGGGTCCCCCATGCTGTCAAGAAGGTAAACGCTCCGGCGATAACGCCGTGAAACCGTGCAGGCCAGGTGGCGTCCATCGGGTGCCCAGGAGGGATCCTCGTAGTCCGCATCCAGCGGAGAAATGGTTTTGACCTCAAACGTATCCGGGTCCATCACGCAAACCTGCCACCGTCCGCCCAACAGGCTGGAAAAGGCGATCAATCCATTGGAGCCCCAATCCGGCTCCGCGTTCTGCGACCCCCGGCTGGTCAGCCGTTTGGGCGCCCCGCCAGCGCGCGAAATCACGTAGATCTGGGGGGTGCCGGACTGATCCGAAACATAGGCAATGCGGTTGCCATCGGGCGACCAAACAGGGCTGGCCTCGGCGGCGCGAGGGGTTTGCGTCAGCCGGGTCAGCTCCCCGCCCGCCAGGCTCTTGATATACAGCTCCGGGTTGCCATCCTTGGAGAGAATCAGCGCCACATGGCGGCCATCCGGGGAAACGGCCCCCCCGGTGTTCAACCCGGAGTAATGCGCAAGGCGTGAACGGCCTCCGGAGGCCAGGTCAATTTTGTAGACATCGGGAAAGCGCGCGCGGTAGGACGTGTAATAGAGGGACTGCCCATCCGGCCCCCAGGAAGGCCCAACGCTGACGCTCTTGTCGCTGGTCAACTGGCGCAGGCCTTCCCCATCTGAGTCGGCTAAATAGAGCTCTGAGGCCTTTGAGCGAGTTCCAATCAACACCAGGCGGGCCGTGAAAAACCCCTTGCGCCCGGTCAGCGCAAAAAGGATTTCCTCCGCCACCCTGTGGGCCAGGCCGCGCACCTGCGCAGACTCTGCGCGGTAGGTCTTGTTGAAGTGGGATTTTCGAAGGCCGGTGTCTTCCACCCGGCACTCCACCAGGACCACGCCGCCGCGCTCCTCGGCCTTCCCGCTCAGGACAAACTCGCCTCGCCCCTTGCCGGCCACCGACAGCCAGCCAGACCTGGAAATATCCCGTTCCAGCGTTCGCTGGAAAATTTGCGACGCCCCCGACTCCGCCGAAAACCCGGACAGATCCAGCGCGACCTTTTGATCCACATACCGCGTCACCCGGGCCTGCGCCCAGCCCACATGCGGCAACATCCCCGCCAACAAGATAACCAAAGCCAGTCTTTTCATCATCATTTATTCTCCATCTGCGGCCTACTGTAAATGGATTGGACCGGGTTGACAAGGGACAAGCACGACATCAAATCCTCGCTTAGCAACGTTCCGGCATTTTATTGCCCACGGATCGCCTTACAACCACACGGCGGCAGAGCCTGCCGCCCTCCAGAAGAATTCTATTGTGAGTCTAGACCTTGTCCTCTGGAGGTCGGTCGGCGCGGCCGCCACTCTTCCGTGAACAATTTCTTCGTTGAGTTGCGGGAGCAATACGCTTTGGGAGGACGAGGATGAGTATGAGGGGGAGTACGAGGATGAGGGGATACGCTCCGCGCAATGGGCTAGAGCCCGCCCATCCGGTCGGTGTCAAAATAGACCACGATATCGGCGGAGGCGCCGGGCATCTTGTCGGGAAGCGGATCCAGCTTGTGAATGCTCCGCACGGCCTTGAGCAAGGACTGATCCACGGTTGAGTTTCCAGAGGTCTGCTTGATGGAAACCTCCGTGATGCTTCCATTTCGAAGAACCTTCAGGCTCACCTGGCCGCCAAATCCCGCGGGAAGCGCGTCGCTCTGCGCGGCCCACACGCGCCGGATGCGGTCGCCCACTTTCTGGTAGTACCCCGTCACCTCCCAGTTGTCCGGCACGGAGGTGGTGTCGGAGATGCGCGCGCCCGCCGCCAGCAACTTCTTGATTTCCTCCGGCGAGAGCACGGGCCCCTTGGGAGGAACCTTCGCCACCGGAATATCCTTGCGCACGACCCGATTGGTGCTCCGCTCAATCACCTTCTTGGGCTTGGGCGGCTCCGGAGGCTTCGGCTTGGGGGGCTCCTTCTTTTGCTCGGGAATGTCCTGCTTGGGCGGGTCGGGAATCTTCACGGGCTCGGGCTTGGGCGGCTCCGGCTTTGCCGGCTCGTCTGCCGGCGGAGGAGGAAGCGCCACGGTGAGATCCACCATGATGATCTGCTCCTTGGGCTTGCGCCACCGGGGGCAACTGGACAACACGGAGGCCACCAGCAATCCCAGCACCAGGCAGGCATGGGTGATCGTGCTGTACTTCAAATTGTTTCGAAACAGATCATCCTTCATGGCCCGAGCTTTTCTTCCGGAGTCGTGACCAGCGCCATCCGCGCAATCTTGGCATCATGCAAAATCTTGAGGATCTCCACCAGCTTTCCGTAGCGGATGGCCTCATCGGCCCGCACCAGCACCGTGAGGTTGGGATCCTCCGCGCCCAGTTGAGTCATCTCCTCGGCCAGCTCCGGCAACGTGAGCGGCGACTGGTCGAGATACAACTGCCCCTGCACATCCAGGCTGATGGTGCGGGTCTTGGCGGGGTCCAGCTCCTCCGCCGAGCCGCGAGGCAGATTGACCGGTATCCCCTGCTCAATCAGCGGAAAGGTGATGATGAACGTGATGAGCAGGATGAACGTCAAGTCAATCAACGGGGTCATGTTGATTTCGCGCATCTGCTCCAGCGCCAGGATGGTTGTTTTTCGTCCCACGTCCGTGCTCCTGTCAATCCCGCCCGAAATGGCGCTGGAATTCGGCGACAAACTCGTCGGTGAAATTGTCCATCTGCACACAGATGTGGCGGATGCGGTTGGCCAGCATGTTGTACCCAATGGCGGAGGGGATGGCGACCAGCAGGCCCACCACCGTGGTCAGCAGGGCGCCGGCAATGCCGGGCGCGACGGCGGAAATGTTGGCCATGCCCTTGGCGGCCATGGAGGAAAAGGCGTCCATGACGCCCCAAACCGTGCCCAGCAGGCCCAGCAAAGGGCTGGCGCTGACCGCCGTGGCCAGAAAGCCCATCTTGTTTTCCAGCACCAGCGCCTGGTCCGCCACACTGCGCTCCGCCGCGTTGCGCACCGCGCCAATCTGCATGGCGCTGAAGCGCTGGGTCTCCGGGTTGACGTCCTTGAAAAACAAGCCGGACCCGCCGGGATGAAGCATATCCATCTCAATGCCCACGGTCGTGCAAGCGCCTTCATAGACTTTGTACACCGGGCTGTGCGGATACTTCTGGCCTTTCAGGAACAGCGCCAGAGGATGTTTGGCGGCGCGAAAAGCCGCCAGGAAACGCTGGGTCTCCAATTGCGCCCGCTTCAGCTCGCGGTGCTTGGTGACCATGACCGACCAGGCCACGATGGACGCCGCAAACAGGATGGTCACAATCAATTTTCCAGAAAAGAAATTGCTGGTGGTGAACGCATAGATCATGTTCGCCACCGGCAAGGACGGGAAAATGGGAATCATCCACATACAGACCTCTTCTTCCTGTTAAAAATCTTGGCTCGCCTTCCAGGCTCGCTGATGGCCGGAGAGCGTAGCGGAATTTTTGCGGCATTCAACGCCTTAATTGCGAAACAGCGTTAGATTCTAATCGTCCCACTCCATCACAAAGCAATTGGAGACGCCGGAATAGACTTCCGAATACCAGGCCCCACTGCAAAAAACCTTCTCCCCTTCGATGCGTTCGCGGATGGGGTCCACGAAATTGCTGAACTCAAACGGCTCACCCGTCACCCAGGCATGGCCGGACTCGGAGGTTTTCAGGCCCATCCAGAACCAACTGCCGCCCGGAATCATGGACACCAGGAAATTGTTTTTCTCCCGGCTGGTGATGGTGACCAGATGCCCCCCCAGGGTTTCACAGTAGGCCCGGGCCTCCTCCCAGCGCATGAACTTTGGGATGAACAGAAAATGGCGCCCCAGGAACGGCAGGGCCTGTTGCCGCAGAGCCTGCCGATCCCCCTTCCGCAAGGCCAGCAACAGTTCGGCCTGCCGCGCATGCGCCTGCCAGCGCGGATTGGCGGCCCACAACGAGCGCACGCGCTCAATCTCCTCGTCCGGCAGGCTGTTGCTCTCGTATAAAAAGGCAAAGGGTGGCGACTGCGCAATCGGGTCCAGGGACGAGAGTGGATTCCTGCCGCAGGCCAGGGAGGACAACGGGCTTTCCTGCAAGGGCGCCAGGGAGGCGATCTGGTTGCAATGACAACTGAGGATATTCAGCTTCATCCCCCGCAGAGGCTCCAGGTCGCGAATTCGGTTTCCCGTGCAATGCAGAGTGGTCAGCGGCATGCCCCGCAACGGTGCCAGGGACTCGATCTTGTTTCCCCCGCAAATCAGCGTGCCCAGCGGCATGCCCTTCAACGGCTCCAGGCTGGAAATCCGGTTCCCATCGCAATACAGAGAGCTGAGGCACATCTCCCGCAGGGGCTCCAGATCCTCCAGATTGCAGTTCCAACAGCTCAGCCAGTTGAGATTCATCCCCCTCAGCGGCTGAAGGCCCGTGCGCAGATTGCTTCCTCCGCAATTGAGCATGACCAGGCGGGACTCCCTGAGCGGCTCGAGCGTATCCAGCGGACAGCCCTCGCAGAACAGATTCACCAGGGGCATTCCCTTCAGCGGCTCCAGGCTGGTGATGGGATTGCCATCGCAGTTGAGCATGACCAGGGGCATGGCCCGGAGGGGTTCAAGGCTGGAAATCTGATTGTGGCCGCAATACAAGACGCTCAACGGCATTCCGCTCAGCGGCTCCAGGCTGGAAATGCCCGACTGCGAAATGTCGAGCGTCAGGCGCTCATTTTCCATGCGGAGGGCGAAGGGCAGTCCGGGCCACGCCTCGTCCAGCCGTCCCCGCCAGTACGACAGGCTGTTCTGCACCTTCATCCGGGTGCCGGCCATCTGCCACCCCCGGCGGGCCCGCTCCTTGCGCGGGGCATCGGGGAAGGAATCATAAGCATCCTGGAACAGGTCCATCGCCGTGATGTAACGGCCCTTTTGAAGCTGGCGTTCAGCCGTGTCCAGCAAATCGGCCTTCATCGGCGCGCCCAGGCTGGAGATGCGGATCCACCGGTATCGGATATCCGCCATCCACCCCAAGAGCCCCACGGCCGTCCGATCGGCCCCGGACAGGGGATCCCCGTCCAACACACGAAAGATCTCCTGGCCGTTCACCACCATCCGCAAGCGCGCCCCCACCCGCTCGGCCAGCACGCGATAGCGCTTGCCCCGCTCCAGCGGGGACGCGGCCTGGGCCCACAGCCTGCGGTCCGCCCGGGTCAGCAGGTTCATCGAATTGCTGAACCCGCCGAATTTGAATTCATACCCGCTGGGCGGAATTTCCTTCCACTGCCCAGACTCAATGGACGACATGAAGCAGGCAATGTCATTGAGATAAATGCTTTCCAGATGGCATTCAAATTCAATGCGGACGTCCCCCCCCAGGGGGCGGTTCAACAGAAGGAACTGGGGCTCGCCTCCATACAGGCGCAGTTCGCCCTCCTTGATCTCCCATTGTCCGCCAAAGAATTTCCAGCGGCTTTCCCAATCGGGAGAAGAAAAATCCTCCTCCACCACCAGATGCCACACCAGCCCATCCTGATAAGCCTCAAGGTCCGCCTGGAAATTCCGGACAGAGGGATAGCGGTCCTTGGGGTCAAGCGAGAGGGCCTTCATGGCAATCTCGGAGAGCGCGGCCGGGATTTTTTGCCCCGGACAGTGCGCCAGCGGGATCGCCGCCGTACCGTCCGGAGGCGGCTCATTATGGGCCAGAGGGGGCCGGATGTCCCCTCGCCCAATCTTCTCCAGCAGGCCGGTCAACTCCTTGCCCTCAATGGGCGGGCGCAGGGTGAGAATGCTGTAGAGAATGGCGCCGAGGGAATAGATGTCACTGCGGACATCCACTTCCCCCGTCCGGGCTTGCTCCGGCGCCATGTACCCCGGAGTGCCCATGATCCAGCCCGCCAAGGTCTTCATGTGCAGACCCTGCGTATCCTGGCGCACCGAATCAATCGGCGCGCCCGAGACCGGAAAGGATGTGCGGCTCTGGCCGGACAGGGCCTTGGCCAGGCCCCAATCCATCACCAAAACCTCGCCATATTCGCCGATCATGATGTTCTCCGGCTTGAGATCGCGGTGAACCACGCCCTTGGAATGGGCGAACGCCACCGCATCACACGCCTTTTGGAAAATGGTCAGCAACCGGGAGAGTGGATACTGCTCCGCTGTAGAGGGATCCCCGCGGCGCAAACAATCCAGGACCTCGGTCAGGGTGACGCCCTGCACGTATTTCATGGTGTAAAAAACCTGGCCCTGATCATCCAGGCCCAGTTCATGCACGGGAACAATATTGGGATGCTCCAACTGGGAGGAGATCTGGGCCTCCTCCACGAAACGCAGGAGTTCATCCGGCCTCATGGGCCCATCCGGGCGCAGGATTTTCATGGCCACCCGGCGCCGGCAATTCACGTCCATCACCTGATAAACGGTCCCCATGCCGCCTTGCGAAATGACCCGCTCAATCCGGTATCGGCCCACACCGGAAGCGGTCAGCAGTTCCTGTGCGGAAACCCGCGGGGCAGGCCGTGTCCGGTCAAGCCCCTCCGGGGGCGTCACCGCCCCAGGCTCCGCCATCAGCACGTCTTGCGTGGGCAAATGGAAGGGGTCAACGGAATTGGGCTCCGGCGGAGGCACAGGCACTTGCTCGTGAGGTTTTTCTTTCATGCAGATACGTCACGAAATACTGGAAAAGTCTGGCATATTCCGGCGCAGGGGTCAAGGAGGGGCTCTCTCTAAAAATAATGAGGGGCGCGGGTTGCACACATTTCCTTCACGCGGTAGAATACCGCGACACAACGAATCCAGGAGCAAATGATGCAATCAGATATTGGCCTGATCGGATTGGCGGTGATGGGCGAGAATCTTGTGTTGAACATGGCCCAACACGGGTTCACCGTCTCGGTGTTTAACCGGACCACGTCCAAGGTGGATGATTTCCTTTCCGGGCGGGCCCGCAATAAAAGCATCCAGGGAACACATGCCCTGGAGGAGTTCACCGCCAGCCTCAAGCGCCCCCGCAAGATCATGATGATGGTCAAGGCCGGGTCCGCCGTGGACGATCTCATCGGCCAATTGGTCCCCATCCTGGAGAGCGGCGATATTCTCATAGACGGAGGCAATTCGTTTTTCCAGGATTCCATCCGCCGGGCAAAACAACTTTCACATCACCGCCTGCTCTTTGTCGGCACAGGCGTTTCCGGAGGCGAGGAAGGGGCGTTGAAGGGGCCCAGCATCATGCCCGGCGGGGACGTGGAGGCCTGGCCCGCCCTCCGCCCCATTTTCCAAGCCATCGCGGCCAGGGTGGACGACGAGCCCTGTTGCGACTGGATCGGACCGGATGGCGCCGGCCACTTTGTCAAAATGGTGCATAATGGCATTGAGTACGGGGATATGCAGTTGATCGCAGAAGCCTACTTCATCCTGAAAAAGGCCCTGGGCCTCACCCCGGCGGAACTGCACGAAGTCTTCGCCGGCTGGAACCGGGGCGAACTGGATTCCTACCTGATCGAAATCACCTCCAAAATCTTCACGATGAAGGACCCCCTCTCCGAGGGAGCCTTGGTGGACTCCATACTGGATGCCGCCGGACAAAAAGGCACCGGCAAGTGGACCAGCCAGGTGGCGCTGGACCTCGGTGTGCCCGTCACCATGATCACGGAAGCCGTCTTTGCCCGCAGTCTGTCCGCCATGAAAGAGGAGCGCCAGCTCGCCAGCGATGTCCTGCGCGGACCGCGTGCGCGCTTCACCGGCAACCGGGAGGCCTTCATTGAAACCCTTCGCCAGGCTCTGTATGCGGCCAAGATCTGTTCCTATGCACAGGGCTTCTCCCTGATGAAGGCGGCCGCCGGGGAGAACGAATGGGCCTTGAACTTTGGCTCCATCGCCCTGCTCTGGCGCGGCGGATGCATCATCCGCGCCCGCTTTTTAAAGCACATCAAGGCCGCCTTCGACCGGGATCCGGCGCTGAAAAATCTCCTGCTGGATCCGTATTTCCGAAAGGTGGTCTCCCAGCGGCAGATGGCCCTGCGCCGCGTGGTGGCGCAAGCCGCGAGGCTGGGCATTGCCATCCCCTCCTTCAGCGCGGCGCTGGCCTACTACGACGGCTACCGAAGCCAGCAACTGCCCGCCAATCTCATCCAGGCGCAACGGGATTTCTTTGGGGCGCATACCTACGAACGGGTGGACCGCCCCCGGGGCGAATTCTTCCATACCCCCTGGCCCTCCGAGCCGTAAGAGTCCATCCCGGACGGGCTCCCGGCACCACACGTGTCGGCCAACGGCGCCCCTGATCCTTGGCAAGACATGTTCCGGCAAGCTGGGGACCACTCGATTGCCCTGCAACCACGCGGCACCAACAGCCCATCTGCCAATGAATACGTTTACCCTGAACGTTTCGCGCATGCAGATCTCGACAGAATCAACCGGCGGTGGTATCTCTTCGCCTATTGGCAGAAACGCGCGGCTCACGTGCATATGTGCGGAAAGAATGCGGCGGTGTGGACCCATGGATGCTGAGATGCGGAGGAATCATCTGGAATTTCGATGGGGGTTGCAGATCGAAAACTCGCGTGGAGAACACCCATTTTTATGAGCCAAGAGCCACAACCCTCTGAAAAAACCACCACACAACTCCTTGCCGCGGCCAGCATTCTGGCCTCTTTGCCCTCCGTCCGGCAGAAGTGCGAGTTTTCAGAACATACGATTAAAACCGTCCTGGGATTGCATGACGCGATGCTGTGCCTGAAGGACTGCGGTGGCCCCGCAGGAACACACCGCGCCTGTGAATCGTGCCAGCTTCGGGCGGATGCCGTTCCCCCGCAAGAGCAGTGCCCCTTAAACCGCGACGACCGCTTCCGCGTGATCCCCGTGGGAACAGAAAGAACCGCCTTGGGCGCGCTTGTTCTGCCTTCATCCCCTGCGCTTTCGCCCGCCCAAGACGAACTGCTCGGCAATTTCCTGTCTCTGCTCTCGATCTCGATTGAAAAACACCTCCAAACAGAGCACATCCGGAAAGACAACGAGACGTTGAGGCAAAGCGAGGAGAAATTCCGCGAGTACATCCAGCATGCGCCCATCGGGTTGTTTGTCGCGGATGAACAGGAGCGGTTTGTGCAGGTCAACTCGGCGGCTTCAACCATGACCGGTTATTCGGAGGATGAACTGCTCCGCAGGAGTATTCCCGACCTGATTCCCCCAGACGAACGGAACGTGGCACAGGCCGCTTTTCAGCAGGTGAAAAGCACGGGCAATTTTTCAGGAGATTTTCCGTTTCTGCACAAATCGGGCGAGATCCGGCATTGGCAGGTGGATGCGTTGCGCATCCCGTCCGGGCATATCATGGGCTTCGCGCAAGATATCACCGAGCGCAAGCGGGCCACGGAACTGTTCAAGACGGTGGTTGAGAACAGTCCGTCGTTGACAACGATTACCGACCCGGAGGGCCGGGTGACCTTCGTCAGTCCACAATGTGAGCGGGTCATCGGCTGGCCGGCGAAAGATATCTTGGGCGTTTCCATGCCGGCTTTTATTCATCCGGATGACTTGGACAGGGTCGTTGCCGAACGGAAAAAAGTCACGGACCTGGAGCCGGTGCGTGACTTCATTTATCGCATTTTCAGCAAACAGGGCGAGGTCCGCTGGGTATCGCATTCGGTGGCGTATGTGCAATCCGAATCCGGACGTTTTTGCATACAAAGCACAATTACCGATATCACCGAGCAAAAGCGGGCTGAAAAAGCGTTGAGGGAGAGCGAATTCCAATACCGAAACCTGGCGAATGCTGGGTCGGCCCTGATATGGAGATCAGGAACCGATAAGCTGTGCAACTATTTTAATGACATATGGCTCAAATTCACGGGGCGTACGCTCGAGCAGGAAATGGGAAATGGATGGGCCGAAGGGGTTCATCCCGACGATTTTGACAAATGCCTGGAAACCTATGTGACCGCATTCGACAAGCGCGAGCCTTTCGAGATGGAGTACCGGATGCGCCACGCCAGTGGTGAATACAGGACCATTCTGGACCTGGGCACACCCAATTTCAACAGCAACGGTGAGTTTGTTGGGTATATCGGACATTGCTTCGACATCACCGAGCGCAAGCGGGTGGAGGATGCTCTCCGCGAGGCCAAGGTGGCGGCGGAAGCCGCCAACAGGGCAAAAAGTCAATTTCTGGCCCACATGAGCCATGAAATCCGGACCCCCATGAATGGGGTCATTGGTGTGGCCGATCTTTTGCTCGAAACGGAATTGACATCAAAACAAAAAGAATTTGTCGAAATCATCCGCGCCAGCGGGGACTCCTTGCTCGATGTGATTAATGACATTCTGGATTTCTCCAAAATCGAGGCCGGCAAAGTCGAGTTGCACCCCGCTGATTTCGATTTGGGCAGTCTGCTGAAAGAAATCACCGACCTGCTGGCCAGCCGCGCTCAAGCCAAAAACCTGCAGTTGGTGTGTACGATTGCTCCGGAAGTTCCCTCTTTGTTGCATGGCGACGCCGGGCGCTTGCGGCAGATTATTCTGAATTTGGCCGGCAATGCCGTCAAATTCACCGAGCGGGGAAAGGTCGCCATTCGCGTGAACGTCGAGGAGAGGGATGAAGGGGAAGGTCAGGGGCCGGAGGGCGGAGATCAGAATCCGGATGTTGCGCATCCACCATCCGCCAGCCACCATCACAAAGCGCCCATTCGCCTTCGTTTTTCCGTCACCGACACGGGCATCGGAATTCCCGCTGAAAAAGCGAGCCTGCTCTTTGCGCCCTTCGTGCAATTGGACGCTTCCGACTCGCGCGCTCATAGCGGAACCGGGCTGGGATTGGTCATTGCCAAACAGCTCTGCGGCTTGATGGGAGGACACATCGGGGTCAGCAGTCGGGAAGGCGAGGGTTCGACATTCTGGTTCACAGCCGTTTTGGACAAACAAGACGGCGGCGCCGTCGCAGGCTCAATCCCACAGCCCAAAAAGAAGGACGAGGCCCCCGCCCCTCCCTCTTCGCGCCAAAAATCGCTCCATATCCTGGTGGCAGAGGACAACGAAACCAACAAAGTCGTGATCAGGGGGGTGCTGAAAATGCTGGGCCATACAGCCGATATCGCATCCAATGGCCAGGAGGCCATCGAAATGTTGCATCGAAAGAAGTACGATCTCATTCTAATGGATTGTCAGATGCCCGTAATGGATGGCTTTGAGGCGACGCGGAGGATTCGCCAGGCAGAGGGAATATCCAACATCCAAGATTCCGGGCCCAAGGTCGAAGAGGAAAAAGAAACACCCCCCTCTTCAGGCTTCAGGAGGCCTCCCTCATCCTTTTCGTCCATTCCCATTGTGGCCATAACGGCGTATGCCATGTCCGGAGATCAAGAGCGGTGCTTGGAGGCCGGCATGGACGATTATCTCTCCAAGCCCATCAATCCCAAAAAAATGGCCGCCGTGATCGAAAGGGTGCTCGGCCATTGATGCCGACTCACTCCAGCCAGATTCGATCCAGCTCAAGGTGAAACGATTCTGGTTTTTTGTTGGCTATGAAAATTCGTACCATCGCAAGTGTTTCGCCGGAATAGTTTGGAATCGTCAATCGGTCCCCGCGATAGAACGGCTGTGCTGTAACGCGACACATCGATGGGGTCAAAGGAGTGCTGAACGGAAGAGAAGCCCCCGTTGTTCTGCAGGCGGCCGCCTATTCCGGCACGGGCTCGTGGGCCTTGCGCCCATAGACCCGTTCATACGCCTTGCAAAAAGGGCACACGCCGCCTTCCACCGTTTTGACCATCCAAAACAGAAACCCCTTCTGCTGTTTTCGGGCCTTCTTGCAGACCGTGCAATCCATGCACATCTGCGCCATCTTGCGATCCCGCTCGGTAATCTCTCTCATAGGGTCTTGTGCTCCGATTCCAGCATCCCCTGAAGCGTCACAATATGCTTCATTTCCTCATCAATAATCGCCCCGAGGGTTTCGCGATCCTTGGGGTCGCGCACCGCCTCGGTAATGCCCATATAGTACAGCACGGATTGAATCTCGCCCTTGACCGCCACGCGCAGGATCTCGTCAAGCCGGACGGATCCGGAAAGGGCTTTCATCATCTCCTGCGAACCTTCGCCTCCATGCTGATCCGCCAGCGCGCGCAGATACAGCCGCAAATCGCCATACGGATCCTCCAGCGAGCCCGCGTCCGCGGATTTCTTCCGGGCCAGCGCCTCAAAAAAGGCCTGGTGGTTTTCCTCCATCCGGGCCATCTGGTTGAGTTTCTCGGCGTCATGCAGGTTCGTCTGCAATTTGGCGGCCTTGCGGTAAAAATCCGCCGCATTGGCTTCCGTGTGCTCGGCAATTTGAAATATCTCGGCCAGGGTCATTCCATTCATGTTTGCATCCTTTTTGCGAACTGAGCCACGCCCGCAAGATTCCAGACTTTGGGCATGACTGCAATAAAAAAAACAGGCCATGTCACGCCCCTGGGAGGGTGTGGACAGGCAGGAGGGTTGGGTGAAAAGGAAAAAATCAAAACCGCATGGCGCCGCCGGCATCACTGTACAAATCGTCCAACTTCAGCTTGGCGTCACGTTTTTTGAGCTCCTTGTCGAGGATCAGGAAAACGTACAAGGAATCGGCTTCCGCACGGTGGAAGGTGCCGCCGGTCACCTCCATGGCCTCCGCCAAATCGCCCAGCTTGTATGATTTCTGTTCGGGGTACCAGTGGCGGAAGAGGCGGAGGCTGTCTATCGTCAGATTGGGGGGAAGGGTGTGGCCACTGCGCAAAATCTCGGCCCGCATGAATCCAAGGTCAAAGGGTGCGTTATGGGCAAGCAGGACGCACCCCTTGATGAAGTCTTCAAATTCAGGATACACCTGCTTGAAGGTTGGAGCCTCTTTGACCATCTCCGGGGTGATTCCATGGACCTTTTGCACATAGAAGGGAATACTGCGCCTTGGATTGATCAACCAAGTCTTGCTATCCAGCACCTTCCCATTGCGAAACTTTATAGCGCCCAATTCGACCATCCGGTCATTTTTCGGGCTAAAACCAGTGGTCTCCGTGTCAAATACAACAAACGTGACATTGGAAAGCAGGGTGTTTTTTGCCGGCAGACGAATGCTTTCCGGGGCGGCCAGCGTGTTATTGGAATCCGCGGAGGTGGCCCCCCACAGGACCGTGGAAATCGCCAGAACGGCCACATTCAACACGGTGAATCGGCGGCCCTTCCACAAGCTTCGACAAACCTGGACGTTCTTCATAAGGCGCCCTTTCTGCATTTTTCCCATTTGTTCCACTGCCCGCTTCCTGAAACAGGCCTAAAAAACAGTCCTTCAACAAACGTTCTACAACGCCAGCGTGAAGGACATCTTTGTAAGTTGTATTAAATGAACCCGTTAAGCCATTTTTTGTAAAGAGCAATTTTTGGAAAAGAAAACATGGCCACCCGAAAAAGGCTCAGGCCCCCTCGGTATAGCGGTATTTTTTTCCCAGGTAATTGCGCAGGATTAAGGTCTTGCCCTTGCGGCCTTCGATATATCCGGGGGTCACCGGCACCTTTCCCCCACCCCCCGGCGCATCAATCATGTAGGCGGGCACCGCATATCCGGTGGTCTGCCCATGCAGGGCCCGAATCAACTCCTGCCCGCACGCCACGGAGGTGCGGAAATGTCCGGCACCCAGCACGGCATCGCACTGGTGCAGGTAGTAGGGCTTCACTCGAAAACGCAACAACCCCAGCAGAAGTTTTTTCATGGCGGGCAGATCGTCGTTGATGCCCTTGAGCAAAACCGTCTGACTGCACAACGGAATGCCGGCATCCGCCAGCCGGGCACAAGCCCGCTCCGCCTCGGGGGTGAGCTCCTCCGGATGCGTGAAGTGGACGCTCATCCAAAGCGGGTGGAACCGCCGCAGAAGGCGCACCAACTCCGGGGTGATTCGCTGGGGCAGGACGGCGGGGGCCTTGGTTCCGATGCGGATGATTTCCACATGGGAAATGCGGCTCAGCCGGGCCAGCAACCACTCAAGAGACTCGTCAGGCAGGGACAACGGTTCGCCGCCGGAAAGCAAGACATCGCGGATGGCCGGGGTCTGGCGGATATAGGCCAGCGCCTTTTCCCAACGGGCCTTGCGGGGGGTGTACTGCCCCCGCCCCACCACGCGCGAACGGGTGCAGAAACGGCAATAGGCCGGGCAATAATCGGTGACCAGGAAAAGAGCCTTGTCCGGATAGGTGTGAATCAGTCCGGGGGCCGGGCTATGGGCGTCCTCCCCCAGGGGATCGGCAAATTCGCCGGAGCGGGCCTGCCGCTCGAGGAGGGAGGGAATCACACAACGCCTCAAGGGGTGGAGGGGATTCTCCGGATCCAGCAAAGAAGCATAGTACGGCGTAAACGCAACCGGAAGCCGAAGCGGGGGCGCCTGCAAGACCTGCCGTTCCCCGGGTGTCAGGCGCAATACCTGTTCAATCTGCCGGCAGGAGCCCAGCCGGTTGCGCATTTGCCACCGCCAGTCGTTCCAGTCCCTTGCGGTGGCCGCTGGAAAATGGCGTTTCCTGAATTCAAGGGAGGGCCTTGCGATGGAATTCAAGACTCCAGCCTCCGCAACGCCATTTCCGCAAGGGTCTTTCCAATGCTCAAGGAGGCCGTCGCGGCGGGCGAAGGAGCATTCAGCACATGAATCATCCGCGGCGCCTCAACCATCCTGAAATCATCCACCAAGGCCCCATCCGGAGTCACGGCCTGCGCCCGCACCCCGGCGCCGCCCGGCGACAAATCGGCGGACTGAATCTCTGGAATAAGTCGCTGGAGGGCGCGTACAAAGGCCGCCTTGCTGAACGAACGATAGAACTCTCCGGCCCCCATTTTCCAATATTTGGCCGCCATCCTCCAGAATCCGCCATAGGAAAAGGTCTCCCCGGCATCCCTGAAAGAGAAGCTGGTTCGCTGATAGCCTTCCCGTTTGAAGGCCATGACGGCATTCGGACCCGCCTCCACGCCGCCTCCAATCATCCGGGTGAAATGCACCCCCAAAAAGGGAAACCGCGGATCGGGCACCGGATAAATCAGGTTTTTGACCAGGGACTGTTTCTCGGGCGCCACCACGTAATATTCCCCGCGAAAAGGGATGATTTTCAGGCCAGGCTCCACGCCGCACAGCCGGGCCACCCGATCCGATTGCAGGCCCGCGCAATTCATCAGAAACTGGCACCGGTGCTCGCCGCGCGGGGTCTCCAGCACAAGACCACCCGGCTCGCGCCGAACCCCTAAAAGGCGGCATTGGGTGCGCACCTCCCCGCCGGCCTCGCACACCAGCCGGGCATACGCTCCCGTAACCGCCGTATAATCCACGATTCCGGTCTGCGGCACCCACAAACCGGCAAAACCCGCAACGTGCGGCTCGATTTCTCGCATTTCCGCGCCAGAAACCCGGCGCAGGCCTTCCAAACCATTGGCCCGCCCCCTGCGCTCCAGCTCATCCAGCGCCTGGCATTCAGCGTTGGAGCTGGCCACCACCAGCTTCCCACAACACGAGCACGGAATGCCCTGCTCAGAACAGAAACGGTACAGCGCGGCCCGCCCCTCGACACAATTGGAGGCCTTGAGCGAGCCCGGCTTGTAATACAGGCCGGAATGAATCACCCCGCTGTTATGCCCGGTCTGATGGGCCGCCAGGCAATCCTCGGCTTCCAAGACCGCCAGCGAATGAATGCCCCGCCGGGTCAGGGCCAGCGCAGTCGCCAGCCCGACAATGCCCCCGCCAATAATCACCACCTGTGAACGTTCGTCCATCATCTCTCCAACCTTTTTTTCAAACTGCGACAAAGAGGCTTGCCGATTCGATCTCGATGCGTACACTCTCCCACGTGCAAAAAGAAAACGCTCATTTTGATACAACTTGTGTGGATTTGAAAGCGGATACTGCGCCCATGGGCATGGAAACCGCGACGGAAACCGCCCTTGCCGCCGGCGGAGGCCGTGGAAGCCGCCAGTTGGTCGAAAACTATCGCTCCATTATTCATGCCCATGCCATCTTCTATCCTGTGGCCTATCGCTTTCTAAAGGAACTCGGCCGCGGACGCCAGGGCATTGTCTTCCTGGGCTTGCGGCAGGGCGCCCGGGGATGCGTCACCCGCCATGCCATCAAGCTGTTTGATCCCGGCATCTATCCCAGCGCCAAAAAATACTGGACCGACATGGGCCGCATCGCCACCCAAACCGCCCGCCTCCAATTGTTGAAAAATCCCAACCTGGTGGCGCCGGACATCTATGAGGAAAGCAACGGCATCGGCTATGTCCAGATGGAAGTGGTGGATGGCATCAGCTTGAGGGATCTGCTGGATGGCGCCCATTTGGAGCAAGTGCGGCAACGAAGCAGTCCGGAGGAATGGTCGCGGTTCATCGACGTCATCTTCCGCATTGAAAAGAACCGCATTCGCATTCAGCCGGGTGTCGCGCTCTACATCATGCGGCAGATTCTCCGGGGGCTGGAGACCCTGCATGAAATGGGCTTCATCCATAGCGACGTCAAGCCCGCCAATGTCATGATTGACCGCCTGGGATACGTGAAACTGGTGGACTATGGCCGGGCGGTCCGCGTAAACGAAAAAGTAACCATCCTGATGGGCACCCCCGCCTACATGGCGCCGGAAATGCACGGGAAAAGCGCCAGCTTGATCCAGTCTGACCTTTACAGCCTGGGGCTTGTCGGCCTCGAAATGCTCAGGGGAGAACCCCTGCTGGCCGGGCGGGAGGGGGTCACCCTCAATGATTTCATCCAAGCCAAGAACCAACTGCCCAATAAATTGCAGGACGTTCTGCCCGATCATGTGCGCCAAAACGCCCAATTTGTCATCCTGCTCCAGCGTTTTTTGGAGGTGGACCCCTCGAAGCGCTATGTCAGCGCCGAAGAGGCTGAAGTTGGCAGTCAGGGACTGGCCCTGATCCATAAACAGCTCACCCAACTGGGCAAGGATACCGAATACGGGCGGGAGCTGGAAAACTACTTGAGCAAGATCATGAGTCCCATCGCCTCTGAAAAGGAGATCCCCCCCGAATTGTCCTCATGATACATTTTTTGTGGCACAAAACGCAAAGATGGTTTAAAAGCATAACGAACAACAACAGGAGAACGCATGAACGTATTACATATTTGCGGCAACCCGAGGCCCATTTCCGAATCCGCCTCAAAGCAATTAGCCGCATCTTTCTTCACAAAATTAACGGAATTGAACCCGGATATTGATGTCACAAACGTGGATTTATATCAGAATCCGCCCCCCTACATCTCCAATGACGCCCTGCGTTACTTCTGGAATCCGGTGAAGGATCCGGACTATAAGCCCAGCGGAACGGAAGAGAAGTCGTCCAACTATGCGCGCACCCAGGGCAAGCTGTTGAAGGATGCCGATGTGCTGGTCATCACCTGCCCCATGTGGTGCCATGCCATGCCGGCCATTGTGAAGGCCTGGATGGACCAGGTCTTCTCGCCGGGCATCTTGTTCACCATGGGCGCCTCCGGCTTCAGCACCGTGCACAGCCTTCGCAAGGTCATCCTCCTGACCTCATCTGGCGCGGTGTTCAAGGAAGATGACCCGGACGACGGCCTCACTCCCGTCATCCGCTCGGTCTTCTCCTTTGTTGGCGTGAATGATGTGAGCGTGGCCTGGGCGGATGGACAGGATTCCGGGCGGTATCCCGATGCCGCCGACCGGAAAGCCAACGCCATGGAAATGGCCCAGGAATTGGCTGAAGACGTTGCCGGAATGGTCGAAGCAGATGTTGTCGCGGCTGGAAACCAGCCCGTAGTATAACGATAAAGCAAACAAGGAGATTATCATGAAGAGATTGTTGTTGATGCTGTTGGCGCTCAGCTTGGGACCGGTTGTCATGGCCGCGGAATTGCGAAACCCCTCGTTTGAGGACGCAGATCCTGATGCGGACAATGTGTTTGAAGATCGGGCCGAAGGATGGGGCCGATGGGGTCATTGGATGAACCGGGAGACTGTATGGAAGCCCGTTCGCACCGGAAAAGCCATCATCGGGTATCATCACTGGGAAATCCCCTCGGATGAAAACTCCGGGTTCTACCAGGATGTTGAAGGCATCACGGCTGGCAAGACCATCACCTTCACCATCTATGCCTCCAAGGATGCCAAGCTAAACGCAGAAAAAGTGGAACTGCGCTTGGAACCGCTCAACGGTGGGGACCCCATCTCTTCAGCCGAATTTCTGGACAAAGACATCAAGACCGGATGGACTCAGCTCTCCGTGGATGGAGTTGTCGAGGGCGAAGGCGTCCGCGTTCTGGTCATTTGCTATCCCAAGCAGGGAAGCGGACGGGATGGCGCCCTGCGCTTTGATGACGCGGAAATCAAGGAAGAATAGTCAGATCCGGGCAACTCAACAGAAATGGCCCGCGGCTTCGCGGGCCATTTTTCATCCCAACCGCCTTTCGCTCACACCCGTTTCATGTGGTTGAGCAATTCTTCCCGGGTGCAGGTCGCCGTTCCCAGCTTGCCAACCACAACACCCGCCGCATAGTTGGCCAGTTCGGAGGCCTCGCGATGCGAAGCCCCAGCCGCCAAGGCCGTAATGCAGGTGGCAATGACGGTATCGCCGGCACCGCTGACATCGAACACTTCCCTCGCCCGGGTGGGCACATGAACCGGCTCCTGGCCGCTGGCCGCCAGCAACATGCCATGCGGGCCAAGCGTGATCATCACAAACTCGGCTTTCCACTGCTCCAATAAACGTTCGCCCACCCGCAACAAAGACCGATCCTTCAAGGGATGCTCTTGGGCGCCCGGGTCCGGCAGACCGGCAATGGCAAAGGCCTCTTTCCGATTGGGCGTGGCCACCGTAATGCCCGAAATGGCCAGGTCATGCCCATCCTTGGGATCCAATCCCACGGGAATCCCCTTCTTCCTGGCTGTCAACAGCACACAATCCATGACCTCCTGCTCCACCACCCCTTTGCCATAGTCTTCGATGATGACACCGGTGGACTTCAACACCTCCGCCTCAATTTTTTTGCAAAACCTTTTCAATAAAGCGCCAGAAACCCTCTGCCCTTCCTCGAAATCAACACGCACCACCTGCTGGCGCTCGGCGATGACCCGGGTCTTGACGGTGGTCTCCCGCCCCTTCACCTCCAGCAAGCCGCCAATGGAAACCCCATCCTTGGAAAGAATCTCTTTCAATTCACGCCCGGCGGGATCATGCCCCAGAAGTCCCGCCACCTCCGCACACGCGCCCAAGGTCTGTACATTCCACGCCACGTTGCTGGCCCCGCCCGGCATGCTGGTTTGCCGGGTGACATGCACCACCGGCACCGGCGCTTCCGGCGAAATCCGGCTGACGGAACCGTAAATATAGCGGTCCAGCATCAGGTCCCCCACGACAAGAATTCGCTGGCGGGGGAATTTCTTCAATACCGCCCCGGCTCGCTGTACATGGATGCTCATTCTTTTTTCTGCTCCTTGTCCCTGCGGCTCTTCTCAATAAATGCAATTTCCGACTCGTCCATCTTGCTTTTCTTTCCCTCAATCCAGAAATCCGTCCCCGGCCCGCTGACATCCAGCAACATCATGTTGATGCTGGCCACCGGCACCTGCGCGGCAATTTTCACGATCAGGCACCTCGGATCTTCTGTCACCCAGACCCACATTCGCCCCTTGCGGACAAACAGCCCCTGGAACTTCCCCTTGGGCTCCACCTTGACCGCCTCTTTTTTCCCATAATGCGCCAGGCTGACCCTCTCCTTTTTACCGCCCTCCACAATCAGCTCATAGAGCTTTTCATCGGCCATGACCTGGTAATGAAGCTTCATCCCTTCCTTGAATCCGCCCTCGCGGATCTTGTACATGAGGCTGATCAGGTCCCGCGTATCCGCCTCAATGGGAAAAGTCTCCTCCCGGTCATCCCCCTCATCCAGCGCCTCCCACTTGGCCGTCAGGTTCGCATGGTCAAAGGTCGTGCGCTGGTGGGCCCGGTAGCGGCCTTCGCTCAAGTCCTTGGTGAAGCGCAGGGGCAAAAAGGTCTCTGGATCAATGATGGTCTCAAGAAAGTCCTCCACCGGATAGATCTTTTCCACCACGGAGTTCGATTTGCCCCGGATGCGAATCGCCAGCAACGTCCGCCCGTCCTCCTCGATCCATTCGGAGGTCGTCACCGCATACCCGACCGGAATGAAGCCCCAGTAGATTTTGTAGACCAGCCGCTCTCCAACAGGGAACCAAAGCGCAGGAGAGTCCTTCTCCTGCGCCTGGGCGCTGAAGACCAGCGCCAGAACGACGCAGAAGGCCAGCCATCCCCTAATCCCCCATGCATTCCTCGTGTTCCATCCATGCGCCATGGCCGCCTCCTACTCCTTTGGACGCCACAGCGCCACGCGCTGTTCGTAGGCCTTGCGCGCAATCTGAACGTCTGCTAGAAAGCGGCCCAATTCATCCAACCGCAAGGCTTGGGGGCCATCCACCAGCGCCTTGACGGGCACCGGATGAAAATCCACCAGCACCATGTTGGCCCCTGCGATCACCCCTTGCGCGGTCACGTGCGCGGCATCCAAAATGCCCTCGGGAGAGGCCTCCCTCGATCCCACCGAATGCGAAGGATCAATGCAAACGGGCATGCGGGTCAGCCTTTTCACCACCGGTACATGCGCAAAATCCACAAAATTGCGGTGAGGATCCCCCATGTTTGTCTTCATCCCCCGCAATCCAAACACCACCTTGCTGTTCCCCTCCGTGGCCAGGTATTCGGCCGCATTCAGCGACTCCTCCAGCGTAATCCCAAACCCCCGCTTGATCAGAACAGGAAATTCCGTTTGCCGCCCCACGCTCTTGAGCAGTTCAAAGTTTTGCGTGTTGCGCGTCCCAATCTGCAACATCACGCCCGTCGCCTTCCCCGTTTGTTCCAGGGCACTGCGGATCTCGTCCACGTGGTCTTCGTGGGTGACCTCCATCGAAATCACCTTGATGCCATAGCGCCCCGCCAGCTCAAAAACATAGGGCAGGCAATTCTTCCCATGCCCCTGAAACGAATAGGGATTCGTCCGGGGTTTGTAGGCGCCCATCCGGGTGCAAACCTGCCCGTGCTCCTTCAGGGCCTTCAACATGATCTCCACATGCTCGCGGTTATCCACCGCGCAGAGCCCCGCAAAAACATTCAGGTTGTCCTGCCCAAAGCGCACGCCATTGTACTCAAAATGCGTCGGCCGATGGTCATCCTTGTGCCGCCCCAGAATGCGGTACTCCTCCGAGACCCGCACCACCCGCTCCACACACGGCAACAGCGCCATCTCCTCCTTGATCAGCGTCGAGGTGTTGCCGATCAGATACACCTCCGTCAGCGTCACCTCCGCGCCATGCTCCTGGTGTATCCGGGTCTTGATCCCCGGCAGGTTGGCCAGCGTATCCGTCAGCCGCTTGTATTCCGCCCCCTTCAAATCCACGTTCGGTGTCAAAATCAATATCATGGTCCCGCGTCCCTTTCTTTCATCAAACGCGCTATTTTACAGATAACCCCTCAAATGAAAAGTCTGCTCTATTTCGACTTGAACCTCAACGTAAAACGTTTTACATTGCCGTGAACCAGTCCATTTCGGAGGTGCTCATGAATGCGATAAAAACCGTTTTTCTTTGTGGTCTGTTCCCCTGCCTGACGCTGGCCACCCCTCCCAACCAAGCCGTTCTAGACGGCCTGCCCATTGAGTATGATGCCCAGGATCTTCGGGGAACCTTCCTCGGCGCCAGCGAATGGGGCGCGGATGGCGTCATCACCAACCTCTTTGTCACGTGGGATGCCCACTATCTCTACATCGCCCTCCAAGGCTGGGAAAACAACAACAAGCTCACCGTCCAGCTCGATGTAGATCCCGGTAACGGCACCGGCGCCACCACCACCACCAACTGGAGCCGCGTCACACCCGACATCATCCAATACAACGATGTCGGATGGCAGGCCTTTACGGACTTGGGCCCCACGGCCTTTGGACTGGATTACCTCATCTCCAGCGAGGGCTTCTACAACAACTTTCTCCGTGTGCTCTACGATGGCGAACAAATGCCGGACAGCAATACTGTCGTGGCCCTGTTCAATGAAGGCAATGGCTCCGTGCCCAAGGGTTCCCCTGTGGATATGGCCGTCAAGGCGGATGGCACGGCCTGCACGCTGAAGGGCTTTGAAGCCCGAATCCCGTGGACCGAACTCTACAACACCAATCTCAACCGCTTCGGTACCGTGGAAGAAGGCGAAACCGTCCCCCGCGGCGCCACGCTCCGGCTGTTCGCCAACCTGCATAACAATGATCCCGCCCTTGCCTACAGCTCCCGCGATGCCATCCCTGTTCAAACCAGCCCCAACGCCCATTACACCAACGGCCTTCTCACCACCGACACCTACGTGGACGTTCCCGTGGATCAGGATAACGATGGCTTCCCGGATCTCGCGGAAGGCGATGTCAATGCCCCCTACATCCGCTACGTGTCCGGCCTCGCAGGGAAACGGACGGTCTATGCCCAGTTCAATGAACCCCTCACGGCGGACAGCGCCACCGACACCGCCAACTGGCTGGTCGGCGCCAGCACGCCCCTCTCCATCCAGATGCCCGCCACCAACGCGGTCCTCATCGAACTCCCCGGCAATCTCCCCGCCGCCGACACCCTCGTGCCCGTGACGGCCAGCGGAGTCGAAGACAACAGCACCAACTCAAGGATATCCTCCTTCTGCCTCTTCCCGTCCGCCAGCGGACTGGAAACCTCCGTCACGGTGCGCTTTGTTCTGGAAAAAAATTCCGGCCTGGGCGCCTCCCCCGGCGCCAGCAATGTCTTTGTCAATGGGTCGGTGGTTCCGCTGGAATGGGGCTACCCCCCCTCCACCAACACCCCGCTCAAACCGCTCAGCGGTTCGCTCTACTATGCCGACGTCACCTTTCCCCCCACCACCCCGCAAACCATCTACTACAAATACAGCGGCCAGCTCAGCACCGGCGCCGGACGCGGCACCAACAACTTTGAGGCCATCCGCCTCACCGATTTTGCCGAGGCCTCGCGCCCCCTGGTCTTGCCGCTGGATGGCTCCTCCCTGGTCGTCACAGACTATCTCGGCGCCGCCGCCCATCCCTGGCGCGACCCCAATAACACGAATCTAAGCCCTTCCGCGCATGCCCAGCTCTTCGGCGATGCCCGCCGCGGCGATGCCGGTGTGCGGGACCGACACACCATGCTCTTCCAGCTCGACCTTTCTGGACGCGATACCCGGAGCATCACCCGCGTGCTGGTGCAGGGGTCTGATCCCCTGCGAGGCTTTAACTCCAACGGCGGAAATCCCGCCATCGCTGATTATGCCGCACTCGGCGGCATCGGCTGGCAAGTGGGCGGCATCACGCTCTATGACGACGGCACCCACGGTGACCTCGCCAGCGGCGACAAAATCTTTTCCCGGCTCTGGGGATTCTCCGTAAATGGCCAGGACAGCGAAATCGAAGGCGGCTACCCCTATTCCCTCGTCGGCGGGAGTTATGGCACCCTGCCCTACGATGGTGACAGCTACTGGGCAGACCGGCGCAGTCCCCGCAGTTTCATCTATAAATACTATGTGGTCCGCGGCGAGTCCGAAGCCCTCGAAAGCCCGGCCGCTAACATCGAGCGCTACCTCTCCGGCAGTGCCACCCAAACCGTCTTGGAACCCTTTGTCTGGGACAACGAAGCTCTGCCCCTCCCGCCCCCCTCCAAC
>CAZFSE010000018.1:0-36122 GCA_964521805.1 uncultured Verrucomicrobiota bacterium | reverse complement strand
AAGTTCCAACCATTGGAAACTTTCGGGAAAAAGTTTCCAATCCTTGGAAGATTTTCGAGCGAGTTTTCCAATGCTTGGAAACTCTTTTGGCGTGCTATCACGTCCCGCCTTCCAGAGGAATTTTGGTCCGTCAAAACCAGCTCCAAAATCCCGATGCCACATGCCCAATTTGTGCGACGTTGTCGCACGGATTGGGTTTGGCGGCGATCGCCCCAGCTTTTAATTATGGCTAATTCGCCATAATAAAAAATGCAAACCGGGCTGAACAGCTTCGTTCTCACGCCGAAGCCGTGGGTTGAAAAAACGGAGCGTTGAATGAGGCCTTCAAAGGGTGGGGGCAAATTGCACCCACCCTTTCAAAGCCGACCGTCGGCGGTCAGCAGAACCTCAACTGCGCCAATGCCGAAGGTCTCTTCCGTATCATCCAATCCATCCCCAACCCCAAGGCCGAACCGTTCAAACGCCGGCTCGTCAAGGTCGGATATGAACGCATTCAGGGCGTTGAGTGCACCGAAATGGTCATGATCGGCACTGAAAACCCGTGAAAAGAAACAGTTAAAAGCTACATCGCGAGGGAACGCTCCGTCATGGCAAGATCTTTCAGACGGGCGTGCCCGAGCGTAGCTCCGCCGCTGACGCGACGCGCGGCCATTTGTCACAGACGCGAGCAGGATGTTCCCGCCACCATGGAGACGAACAGGTGGAGATGCTTCGACACGCCGGGCGCGCATGCGCCCCGGCGGCTCAGCATGACAAACGGGTCTGACCGGGGCCACGGTGTTCCCGCGATTTTTGGAGAGAGCTACGCTCTGCGCCCAATTTATCACCTGATCCCGTCCAGCTCAGAGCCCTCCCCGCCCAATCGTTATCCTCGCAGATTTCGGCCCTGCGAACTTGAAAGGCCGCCGGGTCCAAGGCATACTCTTCGCAAGGGATGACTTTCATGGAACCAGGAACAGACAGTGGCGGACCGCAGATGCTGATTCTCTCGCTGGGCATCTTGGCGATGGTGCTGACCATCGCCGTCTACTCTGAATTAAAGGAAAAGCGCATCCCCAATTGGATCAACCTGCTCGGAATCCTGGCGGGGCTGGCCATTGGCTATCTGCCGGGCGGCCTCTCCTTGCAGGCCAGCATCGCCGGGCTAGCCATCGGATTTGGCCTGCTGTTCATTTTTTATGTGTTTGGCGGCATGGGCGGCGGCGATGTCAAACTGATGGGTGCGGTGGGCGCCCTGCTGGGCTTCCCGCTGATTCTGCCGGTCCTCTTTTACACGGCGATTATTGGCGGATTCATGGCCCTCATGCTCCTGATCTGGAAGGGCCGTCTCCGCAAGGCCCCCGCCACGGAGGAGGCCCCCAAGGAACCGCTGACGATTCCCTACGGCGTGGCGATTGCCGTGGGATGTGTGGCGGCCATTTTCATGGGGGCGCGCTGATTCATGCGCATGAAACTGGATATTTTGCGGGAAGAATCCGCGCAAGCGATGGTCGAATTTGCGCTGGTCATTCCATTCTTGTTGCTCCTGCTGTTTGCGCTGATTCAAGTCCTGCTCATCGCACAGGCCGCGCAACTGGGCAACTATGCCGCCTACGCGGCGGCACGGACCTATGCCGTGCGCTCGGGCGTGTCCGGCCTGGATGGCGACGCCGAGGACTATGCCAAGAAAGCCGCCGCCCTGGTGTACGCCCCGGTTTCCCGGCTCGTCCCCAACGAAGTCGCCGCGCTTCCAGGGGGGCTGGCGGGCTTGATTCCCGGCGGCCTTCCTGACTTTGTGGACAAGGCGGCTGAAATCACGGAAGGATTTCTGGTCGCGTACTACGTCCGCCTCAGCCTGCTGGGGGGTGGCGATTTCAAGGTCTCCCGCTCAGGGTCTCCGGAGCAGGTTCAAGTGGAGCTGGAGTTCGCTTATCCCATTTTCCTGCCCGGCTTGGCGGAGGCCTGGAGCCTGGTGGCCGGCGAGCGCAACATGAAAACCCAGCTGAAGGACTGGAACGTCGCCGATGACACCTTGCTGGGGATGCTCTCCTCGCCGTATTCCTACGTCATTATCAAGAGCAAATGCGCCATGGGGTATGAACCATGGAGCGGAACGCCACGCGAACGGAAAACCGTCTCCTCCGATGCCGCAACCGATCCTTCACTGGCTGAACACGTCGAGGATATTGAGGAAGCTAAAGTGGCTTTGGAGACTGCGCTGGAGGAAGAAGATGCGGCTTACAATGTCTGGCAACAAAAAAAGGCGGAACTCGACGCAGCCCAAGCCGCCTATGACGCCAATCCCACGGCGGCGAATCTGGCGGCGTTGAATGCCGCCAAGGCTGCTGAAGAAGCGGCGCACAACGATTACCTGGCGAAAAAGGCTATTAGAGAACAGCGCCAAGATGAGTATGAGAATCTCATCGGATTGTAGGTGTTAATGAAAAAAATGCAGAAACTTATCGGCGTTCTTGTTGTGCCGATCCACCGCGCCCGCGCACTGCGCACGGATGACCGGGGCCAGGTGATGCTATTATCCGGCATGATCGCCTTTCTGATAGCGATCATGGGGCTGGTCACGCTCGACACCGCGAAATCCATTCATAACCGCATCACGGCGCAGAACTCCGTGGATGCCGCCGCGGATGCTGCGGCCTTATGGCAGGCCCGGGGATGCAACCTGCTCCAGCACCTCAACAATTTGCACTATAACGTGAATCTAGCCGCCTACATTTTAGAGGTCAATTCGCTAGGAGCTTGTGTGGCCTCGGCCATATTGCAACTTTTTCCTCTCACAGCAGCCGCAGGCAAGGCTTTGTGCTTCGCCTGTATTCCGGCTCCGCTCATAGACCGAGGCCAGGAGCTCTTTGCCGAGGCCGTGCTGAAGGTGCAAGGGGTGATTGAAGAGCTGTTTCCCGTGCTGGCGTTTGCGTATGCCAATGTGGCGGCTCAGGGCAGTGGTGCCGATCGCTTCCCTGAGGTGTTCCAGCAATACGCTTCCGGCTTGCTAGAACAGATCGGCATTGACATGCCTGATAGTAGCGCACTCGATAGCGCATTCGACTGGGTTCCACTCTATGCGATGCCGCTGGACCCCTCTTCGCTATCCTTGCATGTGGAGGAAAAGGAGTGCGGTGAACTGGAGGCGCCTTGGCATTTTCCGGAGTACATCGCCATGCCTATGGCAGTGATAGGGTACGCGGCCTGTAGTGGTTTTCAATACGATATGCCCGACGATTGGGGGTGGAAAGATTCCTATTACTATGGCAACCCAGGGTTCATGACCTGGGTGGCCGGCAAGAAACAGCAGGAAGAACTGATCGGACTGGGCGATCTGACCTGGTTCAACGCGGAAGGCCGGTCCTATCAGGAAATGCGCGACACCCACAGCAAGACATTCTATAATGACAGCATCCGCACGGGCGATGCTTCGACAGCACTTCAAATCCCCGCCTTTATGGCCGTCGCCAGCAGTCAGGTGGAGGGCGAGCCAGTGATCTCAAAGGGCGACGCCAATGCCTCGCCACGCCTGATCACCGTGCATCTGCCACCGGACTCAAGCCCGACGGAAACGACGGCCTTTTTGATTTTCCATTAAGAACTGCCATGAACCCTGCACCGCATAAACGATGGAAGTTCCTGAGGCGCGATGGCGAATCCGGCCAGGCCTTGGTCGAGGCCGCCATTGGCGCGTCCCTGCTCGTGCTGGTCTGGGCCTTCGCCATTTACTCCACCTTCATGGCCTCCAATTATATCCGGACGAGTATGGCGGCACGCCATGCGGCCTGGATGAGGGGCAACGGCGGTTCCCCCACAGTGGCCGCGATTGAGAGTGGGTTCTTTTTCCAAACGGGGCTGGTCAAGGTCGAGGAGATCGAGGCGATGGGAATCAGTGATCTGTTCTCCGGGAGCGGTGACGAAAATACCTTCGCCAACGCCGGCGATGGACCGTTTCGCTACAAGGTCACCTTCGGACTGGATGACGTATCGCAAGCCACCACCTACCCGTTTGTCCTGATGCAAACCCAACTGCCCTACATGCCCGAAACAAAGCTCTACTCCTTCTTGAGCGTCAATTCCGTGGCGCAATGGGACGAATCGAGCAATGCCTGGACCTCGTGGATTGATGCCCTGCAAGGAATATGGGATGCAATTATTGAAAGCGTATTTTGGTCCTTTTAGTACGTCGAAGTCGAAGTTCCTGCTGGCCGGCCAGCTGGTGCTGTCCGCATTCGTACTGGCGGGCTTCCTCCTTCTGGCTCGCGCGGCGGGGTCCGCCATCGCGGCCTTCCAGGCACCTCCGCCAGCGGCGTATGCGCCGGCGCACAACGCCGGCGGCTATGACGCTCCCCCGCCCGACCGTCTGTGGCCCCTCTATCCGGGCTTTCGCGCTTCGGGCGTGCGCGGCATGACCATCAACGGCATTGAAATCCTTTCTGAAGATGGCGAGGTCAACAGCGCCGCGGACGACGTGCTCTCCTACTATGCCCAGCAAATGACCGCCCGGGGCTGGCGGGATGTCAGTGAGGAATCCTTTGGGTTGAGCGAGGGCTTGCAGGCCGCCGGACTCGATCCGGAATTAGACCGCCAATTTTTCAAAACCTACGATGAGATCCTGGAATCCAATCGCGCCTTTCAACGCGGCTTGTGGACGGTGGTGCTGGCCCTTTCGCCCGGCTCGCGTCCGTGGAACATGCGAATGCGGATCTCGGCCTACAATACCCCGCCCACGCAGGAGATCATCGAGGCGCTGGGCATGGCTCCCAACAAAGAGTCCGCCGGCCAGGATGGCCTGGTCCTGAAGGCCGAGGAAACCCTGGGGGGCAGTCGCATCCAGACCCAGGTGTACGAAAGCCCGCTCCCCCCCGCCGACTTCTATCTCCGCACGCTGGATTCCTTGCGGGCCTCCCGCTGGAGCCCCGTCTTTCTTTCGCCCACGCAAGATCCGCAGGCGCGATTATTCGCTGTTTTTCAGAAGGACGGACGCTATACGTATGTGATCGTCAGCCCGGCCAGCAGTGGCCGGGGGGCCTCGGCTGTTGTTTCTGAAATGGACGAAGGGCCCGCGGCCATGCCGGAATGGAGGGTCTTGTGAAGAAAAAACGATTCAAGTGGATGCGCGCCTTTATCGCCAATGAGCGGGGCCAGGCCATGACGGAATATGTCATCCTCTCCGCCGTCATCGTCCTGCTCTGCGCCTGGCTCTACTACCCGCACAACGGCATTTACAAGAACATCCGCGACCGCTTCGACCTCACCACCCTCATCCTGCAACTGCCGGGGCCATAAGCTTGGTTAAACTTTTCGGCATCACACCCGAAAGAACCTGTCAACAGCCCCCGTGCTAATTGCTTGATCGCTCCTCAGCTACACAAGCCCAACAAATTCGGCGATGATTTCCATCGATTCCGCATCGTGAGGTTGAATCACTATAGGCTTGAACTCGGGATTCAAAGGTAATAACTGAATACCCGTATGCTCCCATTGCCCATCTTCATTCGTCGTTTTCTGCGACTGGTATTTCTTAACCGTGTATCGTCCGCCGGTCTCTGGATCGGTAGATCCCACAAGTTGAGCTAACACTATTCTGCCGGAACGGTCGCCGCGAACACCGTATCGAAACACGGCATAGGACCCGTCCGGAATCCGAGGCTCCATCGACTTGCCCGATATCTGCGCCACAAAATGTTGAGAAGTGCCATGAATTCCCGGAGGCGTCTTGACCCATCCCAGACATTCTGCAGGGCTCGGTTTGTCAAGACTACCTGCGGCAACTTGCATCGAATACACCGGGAGATAATCAATGAATTGCTTTCCAGCGGGCTTATCCAGTATTTGCACAAGGGACGAGTTTTCGTAGACAGCCGGGGTCGAGGCAAGAACCAACCGAGCCTTCAAATACTCACGCAACGCTGAATCGGCGCACCAGACATAACAGCCCTTCCTTCCCCTGGAAAGCAATACCTTGTATGTGCTTTTGATGATCAGCTGAACTTTGTTTAATATGGCCTTTTGCGTATGCGGATCGCCTGTTGCTTTCCTATACTCGGTCTTCCATCCATTGAGTGAAGCATCCGTCTGCGCCCGTTTCGCAGGGTTTCCCACCACCACGCCGTCTTGAAAGGCCAAGTCAGACCCAATGAGTACACCCAACCAATCAAACTCCAACCCCTGACTCGTGTGAATGCATCCCACCTGTTCGATCCCATCCGAGCTGGTCGCCCAATTTTCACCGAAGTAATTCCACGGCAAGGAAAGTCCATCGGCTGTCACATGCTTGGCGTTCGTTCCCCTATTGCGTTCGCGACCACTTGGCCATTTCCATGAGTATCCCGCTATCAGCCTCGCCTTGTTTTCATTATTTTTCTTCTTGAGAGCTTCATAGAGATCCTCGGCTCGATCAAACACGCGAAACTCATATTGACCATCACCCCAGTTTTCAAAATTTGCCGTCTCGCGTATCTGCAGAACATCGTCAAGCCAGTTGAGGTACCCCGTGGACCCGTTACACCGATACTGTGCGTTCAATCTTAAAGGGGCATGAAACTCTGCATCGAACTTGTCAGCGGCCGCTTCGATTGTACCAACTGAGCCAATGTCATTCCAAGAAACCCGCTGAGTTTCATCAAGGAAGAAAATACTGATTCGGGCCGACCGAACCATATCCTCAACCATGCTCTTGCCCTTGTACTGGTAGGCTTTCCCCTTTAATCGGTGCGCCTCATCGACAATCAACACATCGTGCTTTCCATCCTTTTTATAATCCGCTTGATGGAAGCTCCAAGAAGACTGGATAAGGGCCTTTCCATCCTCCCGATATCCCCGATTTCCCTTGGCAAGATATTCGATCAAGGTTGTGCGGAATGCCGCGTTGGGAGCCACAAAAAACCCCATCCGTTTCGTTCTCAATATTTCAGAGAGAAGACGGATGGCGATGACAGATTTTCCTGTGCCCGGTCCGCCTTCCACCACGAAAACATGACGCTTGGCAAGATCCTTCACAGCAAGAACCTGATGCCGAATCACCTGGAAGGCTTCATTCTGTTCATCAATCAGGTCAAATTCCTCATTTCCCTCCAGCATGCTACTAACGCGCCCAATTAGTTCTGGAGCCGGCACCATGCGCCCGTTTTCGATAAGCCAAATCACATCCTTCCTTGGCTTGTTGGGAACAACCTGCTTCATGAAGTCGCGCAGGCTGTCGACATCGTCGGCCAAAAATAGCCGCGAATCCCGCAGGACGTCTTGGTATCGCGCGTCTTCCAGCGGTTCTGGCTTCCTGCGATGAAGATTGAAAAGATAGGCAATCGAGTGAAAGCTGATAGATTGCTCACGAACATCCTGATTAAATCGCAGGATGAGTCCCTTGTATTTGCGCGCCTGAACACAAGGGTGCTGGGTGTGCGTCCCTCCCCCAACCGGCGCAAAGACAAGGTCGTCGATATCGGAGACTTCCGCCTTGTCCCATGCCTTTAATTCAATGATCATTCCGTTGTCTGTATGGCCATCATTCCCAGCTAAAAGAATATCTATTCGGAAACGCCCGGCAGCCGATATGTGATATTCAATGGCAACTTGAATATCATCGGCAACATCGGTGTCTCTCAGCACATTGGAGAACCGGCTGTACTCTTCAGCCCAAACGCGTGCATCTGACGGCACGCTTCCCGTCTTGGCACGGAACGCATCGACCAATCGTGATTTGATGGCGTTGTGATCGACATCGTCGATGAACTGGCGCTTCGTTTCCTGATAGATGATCACAGCTCTTACAACTCCGTGTACTTTTTTGCGGTGCCCCGAGACTTCTTCACGGGATACTTGCGCGCAGTAATCCGGATTTTTCTTCTCACCTCTTTGGGCAGATCGATATCCAGGCGATCTGCCAGCAAAAGCGCAAAATTCACCACATCGGCCAGTTCTTCCGCAATCGCCTGGCGCTTGGATCCCTCTCGGATGAGGGCTTCAGATTCGGCATCCGTGCACCAAAGAAAATGCTCCTGAAGTTCAGATGCTTCGATGGCGATTGCTGCAGCCAGGTTTTTTGGCGTGTGAAACCGTCGCCAATCCCTGGCATCACGGAATGCCACGATTTCATCCCGAAGGCTCTTCCAATCGTTTTTCATTTCGCGTCCTGTAACTGCTTGGCCATTTCGTATTCCTTGGCCAAATCGATTCCCGGATCCGTGCTGGGATCGAGTTGCTTCAGTCCTACATACATGTACGAAACCAAATGAAGCCCTGAAAACTTGCCCGGTATTGTTTTAAGAGTGTATTTCTGAACGGGGCTGTTAATATCGAGTCCACCTCGTCCAAGCATCGCGACTTCAAATGTCACGGGCTTCAGCTTGTCCGGCGATTCAGCAAATAGTTTCAGTGCCGAGAGGCAATACATCACGGCGTCCATTCGCAGTGCCCCGCCCGCGACACTGCGCATGTTTTGATGAGCGATCTGGGTTCGAGCCGTCCGCGCCTGCTCGGCAACCGATGACAACGGCGCAATCTCGATGGCCCTGATCAGTACCTTGTCAGCCTCAGCCAACTTGCCGTCCTGTAACAGGGCATTTCCGTAATTGAATTGCGCGGCCTGATCGTTGGGTAAAAGATCAGCCGCCTTTTCCATATGGTGCAAGCCAACCGCCCGATCCCGCCCAATAAGTAAACCGCCCAGATTCCGATGGGCATAGCCATTTTTCGGGTCGAGTTCCACCCCCCGACGCAGGGCTCGTTCTGCCTCCGGCAAATTTTTGTTTCTAAAGAGGGCCACGCCCAATGCCGTCCATGCTTGTGAATTATTCGGCTCCATGGATGTAAGCTTGGACAAAAGGGCCAGCGCTTCCGAAAGATTGCCCATATCGCTATAGGCCATACCAAGATTGAAGAGAATACTAGGATTGTCGGGTTCCTGACACAGCGCACTTTGAAGCAAGCGCATGCCCGTGCCAGGATCACCCTTTTGTAACAGGGCAACGCCATGCTCTACGAGACCAGCAAGTCCCGACGTTGGAACCCATCTCACGGTGACCGTATTTTGACGAATGGATACCTGTGCTTCCCCACCGATGGTCTTGAATATGTTTGAATAGTAAGTAGAGATGGCTTCTTTCAGCAGGCCCAGGTTCGAACGCAAAATGGCTGGATCGACGGGCAGTTTATCAAGATCAAATTCATCGAGCGGGAATGTGAAAACCAAGGGCTCTTGCTTCATGCTGTTTTCTTTCTGAAGGTCCAAGTGTAAAGCGACCGCAATCCCAGCTCAGTGGCCCAGCAATCCACCGTACCCACACTGCGCTCGCCCATCGTTCCTCGGACACTTCGATATATCCCCACGAACTTTTTTGCCGCGTCCTCCATGCCAACGGAATTGTATGGGAGCATGGCTATTTCATCTTCAACAAGGTCGCACCAGCATCTAGCCAAAACTGCGCACAGGGTTTGGTTGTCTGCCCATATCTCAGGCGGAGCCATTTCCTTGATTTCGGCCCGAAGGTTCTCTGTGTTGCGCCGGAGACTTTGAGCCAAGGCATCTGCCTGTTGCCCGCGTAAACCCGGACATTCACGGTGGCAATACTCCATTGCAATCAGCTCGGGAGGGGTTGAGATCAACTGATGAAGAAGACCGAACACCATGTTTCTGGCGGTTTGCTCTGATAATGCTTGAGGCAGTTTTGCAAGGCCCCGACAACGGGCCGCTTTCCGAATGGCGTAGTCAATTTTTTCAGGAACAAGTTCGAAGACGGGCACACCCTGTGGATGAGACCACATGGTCAACAGCATTATGCACTGAACGGCAACGATGTAATCGGCCACCGGCAAGCATCGGGTGGACACATTGATAAGGTGGACCGGATGCCCCGGGGCGGCGGAAATCATTTCGGCATCGGCACTGGTGTCGTCGGTCGTTCCAACGGCGACTCGATAGCCTGTATCTTGCTCAACCAAGGAGATCAGCCTGGCCGTCTCATCTGCTGATTTCTTTTTGTGGATATCCATAAGGCTCTCTGACCGGCGCAAGAGCTGGAGCCACAAAAAAAAGGCGCGAACTCCACCTCGCGTCCCTCCTGAGGCACTGGCATGCCTGTTGTAGAAACACAAAGCTGAAGCCGCGCCCATACGGGCGCGTCTTCGCTCAGTCCGTCTCTACAACTCCAAAACTTGCCAGTTTTCAGGAGAAACGATTACTGCGCGTTAACGCATTAAAATTGTCAGATGTCTATAATCTCATTATTCTCTCGCTTGTTTCACAATGGAATGCTGAACAGCCACACTCCGATGTTCGTAGCATACCTTCGGCCTCACTCATTAATCCAGCCTAATCACCTCTTATGAGTCCTGCTCACATGGCTTCTGCCGTTTGGAAAAGCCCTGTGAGCTACATTCGCAAACTGTGATTATATAGGTGTAACATGCTATATTTAAAGTAGATAAAAAAATACCGCCAGATTGCTTCCTAACCGAAGGCTTATCGCCGAAAGAACTTGTTGATCCTCAGCCACCCAGTTCCATGCCACGGCGTTTGGCTTCTTCCAAAAAGGTGGGTGGTGTGCCGGTGAGTTCATGGTGGCCAATGAGCCGGCCCTCCGCATCCAGCCCCTCCTGCCGGTACACAAAGAGATCCTGAAGCTTGTACTGTCCATTTTCGAGACCCAGGATTTCACTGATCTGTGTGATTTTTCGGGAGCCATCAAACAGGCGCGCAGTCTGCACCACGACATGGACGGCCGAGGCGACCTGCTCGCGCAAAGCGCCCAGCGGAATGCCCACGCCGCTGAGCAAGGCGCAGGTTTCCAGCCGGGTCAGTGCGTCTTTCGGGCTGTTGGCGTGTATGGTGCTCAAACTACCGTCATGCCCGGTGTTCATGGCCTGGAGCAAATCCAGCGCCTCCCCTCCACGAATTTCCCCCACAATCAGCCGGTCCGGGCGCAGGCGGAGCGCCGAGTGCACCAGGTCACGAATCGTGACCTCGCCCTTGCCATGCTCGTCGGGCTTGCGGGTTTCAAAACAAACGGTGTGTTCCTGCTGAAGTTGAAGCTCGCTGGCGTCTTCCAGCACGAGGATGCGTTCCGTGGGCTGGATGAAATGGCTCAGCACGTTCAGGACCGACGTCTTTCCGGAAGACGTGGCGCCCGACACCAGCACATTTTTGTGAAGCTGGATGATGATGCGAAGCAGGTTCGCGCCCGTGGCCGAGATGCTGTCGTAGTGGATGAGCTGTTCCATCGTCAGCTTTTCCTTGCTGAACTTGCGGATCGCCACCACGGTGCCCTTGCGGGCCAGAGGGGGAATCACGGCATGGACGCGGGAGCCATCCGGGAGGCGGGCATCCAGGCGCGGGGTGTCCTTGTTGAAGATGCGGTTCATGGCGCGGGCGACATTCTGCACCGCCGCCAGCAGGGCCTGCTCGTTGAGAAATTTCGCCGGTGCCAGCTGGAGCTTTCCCTTGCGCTCGATGTAAATCTGATTCGGCCCGTTGATCAGCACCTCGGACACATCGGGATCCGTCAAATACTCACGAACCGGCTCAAAAAAAAGCAGGAGATAATCGGACGCTGTCTTGAGAGGAGGCTTGGGCGCGTCCTGCCCAGACTCGGGTGAAAGCGCCGCTTCCGCGCCCTCCTCCCCCTCTGCCCGGGGTTCTGCCAGCGGCTTCTGTGGCGAGGCGACGGCCTCCTCCACATATTCAATATGAATCCGGTAGGCGCCCGCACTCAGAATGTGCTCTCCGCCTTCCAGCGCCAGGGGGGCAATCAGGGGCTTTCCCTTCAAAGAGAACTTTCCGGGCTGTCGCGTGGCTTGAATCACCAGTTTTTCATTGCGAAGGCTAACGGCCAATTCCGCGCCATCGGCTTCGTTGGGTTCCAGCGATACGTGCGATTCCGGGCGGAACCCAATGCGAACGGTGGGATCCTCAAATTGATACATACGGGGCGGGTCATTCTCCCGCCGGCACTTGATTTTCAGCATGTGAAGCCCTCCAACCCATCCAAAACGGCCGATGCCTTAAATCCAAAATAAAGGACTTGTATTGCATCTAATTCAGCCTATCTTTATGTATAGATAGTAGGGGTCAAGGTAAAGGAGAAAACAACATGAAGTCTAGCAACAGGCAACGCAAAGCGGGACAGGGAATGACGGAGTATATCATCATCTTGGCGATTATTGCCATTGGGGCCATCTTGATCATTGGCTTGTTCGGCAAGCAGATCAAGGCGAGCTTCGGCAAGAGCACGGCCGCCATGTCGGGCAATCAGGCCGATGCGGATTCCATCCGGAATGATGATGTCAAGAAGGCCGATATGGACCCGGCTTTGAAGCAGAATGACATGGGCACCTTCGACAAGGAAGTGACCGTGGAAGATGCGGCGCCCTAGTCTTGGCCTGCCAACCGGACATTCAATCCTATGAAGAACAAAATACCCCTGATCGCGGCGGTAATCATGGCGGTTGTCGCCATTTTGGCCATCAGCTCATACGTCAAACGGGTTGAAGCAGAGGCCAAGGCCAAGCTGAGAGGCAAACCGGTGGTCGCCGCCAAAGCAGACATGAAGGCGGGAACCGAGATTGAACTCGACCAGGTGATGGCCAAAGAAGTGCCGCCGGCCTTCATCCCGCCCCAGGCCATTCAAGGCAGTATGGAGCTGAAGCAGGTCATCGGACGCAAGACGCGGGTCCCGTTGCGCGCAGGCCAGATCATCCTTTGGTCTGACCTTGAAAGCGAACGCCGCGGAGGGCTCTCCTCTCTGATCCCAGAAGGTGAAGGCGCGTTCACGGTCAACATTGGACAGGGCATCAGCAGTTCCTTGATCCAGCCCAGCGACCACATAGACATCATCGCTTCGTTTGCCATCCCCAAGGGGAATCAACCGGCGGCCGCCCCCGCGGCCTCATGGCGGCAGGCCTCGGACATGGTCAACGTGGTGCTCCTGCAGAATGTAACGGTCCTGGCCGTTGGCGACATGATGGGCGTTCCTTCACAGCAGGGGCCGGGGGAGAAGTCCGGCTCGGGACCGATGACGCTGTCGGTGACCCTGCCGGAAGCCCAGTTGCTGATGTTTGCGGTGCAACACGGAGACCTGGGCGCTGTACTGCGCAAGGAAGGCGCCGTAAAGACATTGCCGCGCGAACAGTTGCCCAGAGTGACGTTTGAGGCCATCGAGAAGATTATTGGGGATCTTGATCAAAGCCGCGACAAACGGCTTTCACAACCTTGATCCAGGGGGGATTGTCCGTGGCCTTTGTTCTCGTCAGCGGCAAGGAATTCAAGGACAAGACCTTCGAAATCACCGGGGGCCGCCTGACCATCGGACGGTCCCTGGACTGCGATATCATTCTTCGTGACGACCAGGTTTCCTCGCGCCATGCGCAAGTGATCTTCAACGACCGGGCCTACTGGTTGCAGGATCTTGGCAGTACAAACGGAACCCTGGTCAGCGGAAAACGCATTATTCAACAACGGCTGGAATCCGGCGAAGAATTCACGGTCACCGGCTACACCCTGACCTTCTCCGACACCGACACCTTCCTGGCAGAAAAGGAAGCGGCCTCGATCGAGGAGGTCCGCCGCCTATTGCATGAGCAGTTGATCGAGGAGCTGAACCTTAAGAAACTTTCCCTGGATCAAATGGCGGACAAGGCTCTGCGCAATAATGCCAGCGATGTGCTGGACCGGCTGATCCAGCAAAGCCGCAGGGACATCCCGCGCGAGTTCGACATCAAGGCCATCAAAAAAGCCGTCCTCGATGCCGCGCTGGGCCTGGGCCCGCTCGAGGAAATGCTGGCAGACGAAAATATCACGGAAATCATGGTGAATGGCCCCAACCGCATTTTCGTGGAGGAAAAAGGACGGCTGAAGCTGTCCCCCAAATCGTTTCTCAGCAAGCGCGAAATTCTGACGGCCATTGAGCGCATCGTGGGCCCCATTGGCAGGCGCATTGATGAAAGCAGTCCGATGGTGGATGCGCGCCTGAGCGATGGCTCGCGCGTCAATGCCATCATCCCTCCCCTGGCCCTGGACAGCCCCACCATCACCATCCGCAAGTTCCCGACCAAGCGCTTTGGCATGGAGGACTACTTGAGGTACGGAAGCCTCTCCATGCCCATGATTAATTTTCTGCGCGTCTGTGTCATCGCGGCCAAGAACATGGTCATCTCCGGCGGAACGGGCTCGGGCAAGACCACCCTGTTGAATGTGCTCTCTTCCTTCATCCCGGAGGGCGACCGCATCCTGACGATTGAGGATTCCGCCGAGTTGCGCCTGCCCCAGATGCATGTGGTGCGCATGGAGACACGCCCGGAAAATGTGGAAGGCAAGGGAGAGGTGACCATCCGCGACCTGGTGCGCAATGCCCTGCGCATGCGTCCCAACCGGATCGTAGTCGGCGAATGCCGGGGCGGCGAGGCGCTCGACATGCTGCAGGCCATGAATACCGGCCATGATGGATCGCTGACCACCGTCCACGCCAACTCGCCCAGCGATGCCATGCGGCGCCTGGAGAATCTCGTGCTCATGGCCGGCTTGGACCTGCCCCTGCGCGCGGTGCGCGAATTGATCGCGTCGGCCGTGCATGTCGTGGTCCAAATTTCCCGTTTTTCGGATGGCACCCGGAAAATCACGGCCATTTCCGAGGTCAATGAGCTCTACGATGGCGAGTTCCAGATACAGGACATCTTTACCTACCGCCGCACCGGGATCAGCCCGGATGGCCGGGTCCTCGGCGTCTTCTCGGCCACGGGCGTCATCCCCGCCTTCTTGGACGACCTGTTGCAGGCTGGCATGGATGTGGACATGTCCATTTTTGTTCCAACGGATGAGGGATCGGGGGCATGATTTTCAGCGCTCTATTGTTGACGTTCATCGCGGTCTTAATGGCCTTTTACCTGATTTATGTCCCCATTCGCGCCTCGATCATGAAGACGTCCACCGAGGCGGCAGGCCGTGTCTCGCGGGAGCTGGAGGACATCTTCATTTTCGTTCCGGCCAATTATGTCTATTCGCTCAAGTTCGGCCTGATGGGGCTTTTCGGCTTGATGGGCTTTCTATTCACCTACACCTCCAAGCCCCCGTTCCCCTTCATCATGGCCGGGGTGCTGGGCGCGGCCGGCTACTTTGGCCCCGAAGTGGTGGTCATTATCCTGCGCCAGCGCCGCCGCAAAAAATTCTCAGAGCAATTGGTGGATGGCCTTGCGATGATGGCCAACGGCCTGCGCGCTGGATTTTCCCTGCAACAGGCCATTGAGATGCTCAAGGATGAGATGGAGGCTCCCATCTCCCAGGAATTCGACCTGGTGCTCCGCGAATACAAGCTGGGGGTGGAGCTGGATGAGGCCCTCTGGCGCTGTGCGCGGAGGACAAAGGATGCAGACCTGGAGCTGGCCGTTTCGGCCATTGCCGTCACCCGCAAGCTGGGCGGAAATCTCGCGGAGATTTTTGAGCGGATCGTGGACATGGTCCGCGACCGAAAACTCCTCGCCGGCAAGGCCGATGCCCTCACCTCGCAGGGACGGCTCCAAGCCTTGGTGGTGGGCATCCTGCCGTATGTCCTGGGCTTCTTTGTGTTTAAGATCAATCCGGAAATGATGCGGTTGATGTGGACCACCTGGACGGGTATGGCCTGCCTGGTGCTGGTGGTGGTTCTTGATGTGGTGGGCTATGTGTGGGTTCGAAAAATCGCCGATATCAAATATTAATCCATGAATCCAATCTGGCAAAAATTCTTTCGCAAAACCGGCGCGTTCTTCCAGTCCAACGCGAGCCCGACGCTGGATGACTATGTCGTTCGCCTGCGCAAGCTGTTGCTCGGTGCCGGAACGCCCGGTGACTTGAATGGGCAGGAACTGCTGGGCATCCAGGTCGTGGTGGCGCTGGCCTTTCCCCTCTTCTGGGTCTTTGTCCTGTTGCAAATGCCGGGCTTCGAATTTCTGTTCGCCGGCCCCATGCAGATTGCCCTCTATCTGGCCCTGATCGCGGCGGGCTTCTATTTCCCGCTGGACAATGTGCGCACCCGCATGAAAAAACGCCATGCGAGCATCATGCTCGAACTCCCCGATACGCTCGATCTGCTGGCCATCTCGGTGCAGGCCGGGCTGGATTTCATGACGGCCCTGCGCCGCGTGGTCGAAAAACTCAAACCGGGCCCCCTGCGGGAAGACCTGGAGCAATTCTTCAAGCAGATCGAACTGGGACGGCCCCGGCGGGATGCCTTGCGGGAAATGGCGGAGCGCGCCCAGCTTTCCGATTTGAATGCCGTCGTATCCGCGCTGGTGCAGGCGGACCGCCTGGGCGCCAGCATCGGGCCGGTCTTGCTGGTCCAATCCGAGATGCTCCGCAAACGCCGTGCCCAGCGCGCGGAAAAAGCCGCCCAGGAGGCCCCGGTCAAGATGCTGATGCCCCTGCTATTATGCATCTTCCCCGCCGTTTTCATCATGATTTTAGGCCCGATTTTCATTCAAATGCTGGCAAATTCGGCGAGGCCCTGATGGAACAACAAACCAAGCTTGTTTTTATTGATGGCGACAAGATTCTCAGCGAGGTGCCCTTGGACGCCGGGGAATGGACGATGGGCCGGTCGCGCTCCTGCACGATTCAGATCGAGGACAACGAGGCCTCCAGCCGCCATGCCATGGTCCGCGTCACCGGCACCGAGGCGTGGCTGAAAGATCTCGGAAGCAAAAATGGAACCTATCTTAACGAGAAGCTCCTGCGCGGGGAGGTTTCCCTCGCGCCGGGTGACATCGTTCGCATTGGGAAAATTCAGTTTCGCTTTGAGGCCCCCCTGCCCTCCGCCGGGAGCGCACCACTCCCTGATGCGGAAGCCGGCTCTGAAACACGTTTTATGGCCATCCCCGATGAGCACGGCACACGCTTTCTGGCGAATGACAAGGTGGGCGCAGGCGACGGGCTTGATGACGGAACCGTGGCCCTCCCGGAAAATGCCACCCGCATGCTGGAAGCGTCCGAACTGAAGGGGCTCCAGGCCAGCCCCAAGACCTCCCGGGGCCTTCCCAAGATCATCCTGGGCGTTTTGCTTTCACTGGCCCTCCTTGGAGGCGCCATGTTTGTCGCCCAGCGGGCAAAGGCTCCCGAGCAGGACCGCGACAGCGTGTTGGAAATGTATCGGGACCAGGATGGAGGCTTTGAACTCTCCCTGCCCGAATACTGGGTCCGCTCCGGAAAACCGGGCGATCCCCTCGTGACCTTTAATGCGCAGGATGCGGAAGGCGCCAAGGCCCAATTCAAGATCATGCGTGACGAAAAGGCTGACTACGAACGGACAGGATTGACGCCGGGTTTTGAACAATTCCTGGAAGAAAGCAAAACACGCCACGCGGAGTTTTCCGTTCTTGGGCAGAAAACGATGGAGATCAATGACGTCATGCTCGTCTTCTACGGCTTTTCCAGCAAGGAGTGGCAGGGCAAAGGCATTTATCTGCTGGAGGGCGGGCGCCGGATTGTGCTGGAGGGCTACAGCTCCCGCCGCGATTATCCCGTGTTTGCGGACATCTTCTCCACGATCCTGCAGAGTTTTCGATTATACCACGATCAGAACTACTTTGACTTCCCCGTGCCCGACGAGGCCATCCGCCGGATCAGCCTGGCCAGCCCCGAGCAGGCGGCCCAAAAGGCCAAAGAACACTTTCTAAAGGGCAAGGAACTGCTCCAGAAGCGTGATGTCCGGCTCGACAATCTCTATCGCGCCATCCGTGAGTTTCAAACTTCTTTGCGGTATGCCGCCAGCCTTTCCTCCCGCCCCCCCATTTACGGAGAGGCGGCGGATGAGTTGAAGTATGCGCTGGCGCTGTTCAACGAGACCATTCGCAGGCAACGATTTGAACTCAACCGCTCTTACAAGCAGGGCGACTGGCAAACAGCCTACTGGGCCGCCTCCGAATGGATGCAACGTGTCCCCGATAAAACGGACCCGTTGCACCAGGAGGCCGGAGAATGGATGAAGAAGCTGGCGCGGAAGATGAAAAAATGAGGATGGGGTTAACATGACCGCCGTATTGATCGTATCGAGGGGGAAAAAGCAGTTAAACACCTTTGCGCTGACTGCCGGGTCCATGGTGATCGGTCGGTCCAAGACCTGCGATCTTCAGCTGGACGATCCCGACATCTCGCGCAAGCACGCCACCCTCCGGGAGGAGAATGGGCGGTATCTACTCTCCGACGCCGAAAGCCGCAACGGAGTGCTCATCAAGGGCAAGCGCATCACCAAGGAGACAGAAATCAAGGACGGGGATGAAATGGACATCGGCCCCTTTTCACTGGTGCTCCGCCTCGATGCCGCGGCGGCGGATGCCCCAGGGGATGCCGAACCGGCCACGCGCTTCGTGTCTTCGGATGCCATTCAGAACGACTTGCCGGGACGCAAGGTGTCACAAAAGGCGCCGGGACGGCTTACCGTAACATTAAGCGTCCTGGATGGCCCGCTCAAGGGCGCGTCCTTTGAGAATTGGAGCGGCGACCTCACGATCGGCCGCGCCTTGGACAACCATGTGGTCCTGCTGGATGACGCCGTCACCTCTTATCATGCGCGCATCTTCGAAAAGCCGGATGGCTACTACATGGAGGACCTCGGCAGTCACAATGGAACCTTTGTGCAGGGCGCCAAGATTACGTCAGACAAGCTGGGCGCTTCGGCGAAAATCCGCATTGGAATCACCACCCTGCAGTTCAAGATCGTGGACAAAGTTCAGCGAAAGAAACTGATGGTGCGCGGCATTCTGGGGGTCATGGGCGTGTTGCTCCTGTTGCTCATCGCAAAGCTCCTCCTGCCGGACAACCAGGCCGGCCCCCTGACACAGAAAGGCCGGGAGCTGTTTCGCGGGCGAAACTTTGCAGAGGCGCGCAAAATGTATGAGGCCGCGCTGGCGGAGAACCCCGAGTATGCTCCGGCGCGCGAGGCCTTGAAGGAAGTAAAAGCCTTTATGGAGGCGGATGTAGCCATGGAGAGGGCTGTCAAGGCCGCCGAGGAAGCCCGGTTCGACGATGCCTTGAACATCATGGAAACCGCGCTTCGTATTGCGCCGAATTACCGGGGCGCGGCCCGCATGAAGGATCGCATCAAGGCCATGAGCGAGGCCGAGGTGGCCTTTGCGGCAAAGAATTGGCGGGATGCCGAGCGCCTCTTCAAATCCCTTGCGGCGGAGCAATCTTCATCAAGCCTCGTGACACAGCGGCTGGCGACGGCCAGCGCGGAACTGGCCGCAGCGGAAGCACTGGAAGCAGCGAACAACCATGTTCAGCGAGGCCAACTGGACCTGGCCCGGAAAGCCCTGGACCGCATTCCCCGGCAAAGCGCCAGCCATGCCGCCGCCGCGCAACTGCAGGCGGCCATCCAGTGGATGGAAGGGGTCAATCACCAGCTGGCTTCGGATGACGCGCTGGCGCTCCGGCAGACTTTGGATCAGTTGGAAAAGGGGCAGGGCCCGCTAAAGGCGCTCCAGCTTTCCGACGAGGAACTCAAAGGCCGCATCGGCCTGCGATTGCAGGCGATTTCCCAAAAGCTTGCCGCCGAGGCCAAGGAGAAGGTGCGGTTGGGACAGCGTGCGGAAGGCTTCCGGCTGTATGAAAAGGCCCTGGCGGCCGACCCCGCCAATACCGAGGCCGCCACGGCGGCCGCCACAATTCGCGCGATGATCCGGAAGGAATGCACCGTCCACCTGGGCGAGGTGAAGCGCTATGAATCGCTGGGACAAAACAAACAGGTGGAGGAGACGCTCCGGAAAATCCTGGCGGCAGGCATCCCCGGCGAAGATTACTATGAGTTTGCCAAGACCAAGCTTGCACGTCTAAAACCATAGTGCCGTTTTCTTCATTGCCGCCTTCGCGAAAAAAAGCAATGCTGGCGAAATGAAGGGCATGCACCAGATCCTTGAAGAGATGCGAGAGCAGGATCCTGGGGCCTTGAGATTTCGGAGAGCCCTGCGAACCTGTCTGGCCATTCTTATCACGCAGAGCCTGCTGTATGGGGTCAAGCGCCTTTGGCCCTCCTGGTTCTCCACCGAAGCTTGCCTGGCCGGATTCATCGCGGCCTTGATGGCGGGCGTCAGCACGCGAGGAGACCGTTTGGGAGAAAAAGCGATCAGTTACCTGCTGGCCGGCACCAGTTGCCTGGTGATGCTGGGGCTGGCCTTTCTGACCCGCCATCACCACGCCCTGCAATCCTTGCTCCTGCTCGCCATTTGCTTCAGCTCTTTCTATTTCCGCCGATTCGGGCCCGCCGCCATCAGCACCGGCTTATCCTCCCTCATTTTCTTCATCATTGCCTCCATTGTCGCACCCGCTTGCCCCAGCATGGCCCCCATGATGGTCGCGACGGCCACTGCGTTCTTCGTCGTAGCCCTGTTGCATCTGTCCCTGCTCAACGAAAACATGGATCAGGCCTTTCTGGATGGGGAACGCAAGTCCTTGCGCCTGGCATGGGCGGCCGTTCGCACCATGGCATCCTTGTTGCGCCAAGAGGAGCAGGCAGGGGAAAGTCTCCAGTCCGCTCTGCGTGATTTGCAGAAAGCCGGAGATTCTGCCCGCGCGCTGGCTACCCGGAATCCGGTGGCCCGGCGCTTTGAACAGCGCTGGATCACCCTGTACCGTCTGCAGGGCGCCATTGGAATGGCCGCGGAGGCCCTCCTGGAATTACGAGGAACGCTGGATCGTGAGGAATCACTCTCCGTGGCGGCTCTGCTCATGGACTGGAGCACCACCCTTCCCATCCTTGGCGAAGAATTCCCCTGCCCCGCCTTTCAGGAGCGAATCGAAACACTGTCTGCAATGCACTACAAGCAGTTGCCGGATCCCATCCAAGCCCTGTTCCCGATCCTGCGCTTCTATTTTGCCCTGAATCGGATGGGAACTCTGGCCCTGGAATGGTCGCGTGAGGCAGGAGGTCCGTCATGCTCCGCGTAACCACCCGGCAAGCGTTTCAAGCCGTTGGAGCGGCTGGCCTGATCATGCTGGCCTCCCAATGCCTTCCGCTCGAACGGTCCTATTGGGCCACCATCAGGCCATGGGCATCGTCTGCGCAAGCTGGGGGGAGAGCCTCCTCCGCGGCCGCCAGCGGGTGGCGGCATCATTGGCCGGACTCTGTGTGGGATTCCTGCTTTATCACCTGCTGGGCACAAGCCCCGCCGGCAAGGGGGTTCTGCTCTTGGCCAGCGTTTTTCTGCTGGTCTATGAAATGCCGCACAACTATGCACGAGCCATGTTCTGGATCTCCATCATGTTGGTCATGCTCTTCGGTTGGGCGGGGTTGCTGGATGGGCATCTGCTCTGGGTGCGAATCTACGAGACCGTGCTTGGTGCGGTCGCCGGCCTGCTGGCCGTCCGGTTTATCCTGCCCACGCGAAGCACAAGCACACTGGCGGAGACCATGGCCGCCTGCCTGGAAGCGCTGAGGGACGCGCAGTGCCGCCTTGTCCTGGCCTCCATTCAGACGACTGCGGATGGTCCCTCCCACAAGTTTTGCGCCGCCTTTGACCGCCTGCAGGCACAGGGTCTGTCGGCCTGCGAGGAATCATTTTTAGACCGTGAAAGCGTGGTCCGCATTCGCAGTGTCCTGCTTCGCCTGCGAACCATCGAGCAATATGGCATCAGCCTTGAACAAGCCTCATCCACCCCCCTCCCCGAAGCTCTACGCCTGGCCGTCACTCCGCATCTCCAACGGCTGGAAGAATGCCTGCGAAGAGATTTCGACCGGCTCATCATGGCCCTGCGCCGCCACGAGGTGGTGGCCATTGAAGGTCTCGACAACCTGCGCACCGATCTGCGGGAGCGGCTGAAACCCTTTCTTCTTCAGGATGAATCTTCACGCCGCGCCTGCGCCATTCTGTTGCCACGCGTGTATTATAGCTGGAAAACTCACGAGGTCCTTCGGGAGGTGGCTTCACAGATTTCTCAAGAACACTACTAAGCAATTCTGAAGCCCAATTCCAACACCCGGGCTTGTGTTTGAGTGAAAAGCACGTTAGCCTTCCCGTTTGCCAGATGAAAATTATTGATAAATACCTGCTAAAAACCTTTTTGGGCCCGCTGGGCTATTGCTTGGCCGGGTTCAGCATGATTTTTGTCATTTTTGACCTTTTTGACCATTTTTCAGACTTCATGGAGGCCAAGACCCCCCTTCTGGATGTTTTGAAGTACTATATGTTCCTTCTTCCATCCATCATGAATTACATTGTACCGGTTTCGCTCCTGCTCTCGGTCTTGTACGCCCTATCCAATCTCACCCGAAATAATGAACTGACAGCCATGCGGGCTTGCGGCATGAGCCTCTATCGCCTCATGTCGCCGTTCATGGCCACCGGTTTTATGTTTAGCCTGCTGGTCGGCGGCATTAATGAAGCCATTGCCCCTTGGTCAGCCTACTGGACCACCCAGTTCTTAAAAATCCAGGGGCATGGCGGCGACACCTCCATTCACTCGGCGTTCAACATCGCCTTCAAGAATGCCCCTCAGCACCGGATTTGGTGGATTGGAGAGTTCAACACCAAGACCTTTGCCATGAACAATGTCCTTTTGACTCAGCAACGCCAGGATGGAACGGACCAGTATAAGATTCAGGCAAAAGAAGTTCGTTGGATGGATCAACGGTGGTGGGCCATGGATCTCTCGATACAAACCTATACCGATGAGGGCCAGCCCATGGGAGCCCCAAAATTTCAAATGAGCAAGGAGCTGGCCGAGTGCAATGAAACCCCCCAGTTATTCATGGGCGAAGTCAAACCGCCAGAATTCTTTTCTTCGATGGAGCTCTACCAGTATATCCATAGCCGGGAGCTCTCCGGGGAGCAAAACGCACGGCATCAAACTGATTTGCACAGCCGCCTGGCCTCTCCCTGGACCTGTTTGATCGTCATGCTTCTAGGCATTCCATTTGGCGTGCATACCGGACGCAAGGGAGCCTTTCTTGGAATCGTTTTCGCCCTCGCCCTCTTCTTCTTCTATTATGCCATCATGCATTTCTGTTTGGCACTGGGGAAAAACCAGACCATCCCCCCCTGGATGGGCGGCTGGCTGCCCAACATCATCTTCCTGTCCGTTGGAAGTTTCATGGTCAACCGAATGCGATAATCAAGGTCCGATTTGACAACCCCCATAATGCGTGCTACGTTCTCCGCACAGTTTAAATGCGCAAAAATAAGCAAATTCAGATGAAGCGTTCAACGGCCGAAAAGTCAACAGCAAGGCCCAGCAGGAAGAAGTCCAAGCATCCAGTAACACTTGTATTGGGTGCCCGTAAAGACGTGCGCCAGCCGGAGTCCTTCCGGGTCTGTCCTTTGGGAATGCAGTTGTGTTCGCCACATCCCCTGCCCCAGTTTGAAATGCTTAGCTTTACCATCGACACAGCAGACACCGACAATCAGCCAAAACAGATCACCTGTACGGGCTTTGTTGCCAACTGCCAGCCAGAAAAGGATTCCGATCTCTATCGAATCTGGATCAAATGGATGGACCTCCAAGAGGAGGACCGCCAATGTATACAACGAATATCCAAACATACGGAACATCTATGCCCGTACTGCGAGAACTTTTAGCAAAAGCGGTGTCCTTGGGAGCTTCCGACATCCACATCAAGTCGGGCAAACCCCCTATCTTTCGTGTACATGCCCACTTGGTGGAGGGGGATGCGCAGACGTTGAACCAGGAGGACGTTCGCGACATGGTCATGTCGATTCTCCCCCCGTTTCTGCAAAAGAAATTTGAAGAAGAACACCAGGCCGACTTCTCGCTGGCTGAGAAGGGCATCGGTCGGTTCCGAGTCAATGCCTTTATGAGCGCAGGAACCAGCACCTTGGTTTTTCGGCATGTCAAATCGAAGATCCCGACTTTTCAGGAATTGCATCTGCCCGCCATTTTGGAGCAACTTGCCCTGTCGCCCAGGGGTATCCTTCTGGCCGCGGGTACCACGGGCTCGGGAAAGTCAACCAGCTTGGCGGCCATTGTGAATCACATCAATCAGAATGAGCGGCGGCGCATCCTTACCATTGAAGATCCTATTGAATACGTCTTTGAAGATATTCAGTCCGTCATTTCCCAGCGCGAAGTCGGGCTGGACACCCTGTCTTTCCACGCCTCCTTGACCTCCGTTCTGCGCCAAGACCCCGATGTTATCATGATTGGCGAAATGCGTGATGCAGAGAGCTTCATGGCGGCGCTCTCGGCGGCGGAGACTGGCCATTTGGTGTTGAGCACCGTGCATACCGGAACGGCGGCTCAAGCGGTTCCCCGCATTCTTGATTTCTTCCCTTCCAGCGAACGCGACCAACTGCGCATGGCGCTGGCTGACAATCTGCGGGCGGTTTTCTGCCAGCGGCTGATTCCCGCGGTCAAGGGCGGAGTCCGCCCGGCTGTGGAAATCATGATCAACACCCCAACCATCCGAAAGCTGATTGAAAAAAACCTGCTCGAAAAACTTCCCGCAGGCATTGAGACCGGCGGCGAGGATGGCATGCAGACCTTCAATCAAACCATTTACAAGATGATCAAGAGCGGCGAAATCACCGAGGAAAACGGCATGAAGTACGCCGGAAACCCGGAAGCCCTCAAGATGAATCTCAAGGGGATCTTCCTCGACGAAGCCAACCGAATCATTTCGATGTAAGCCTCCCCCCGTTCAAGACTGGCGCGGTGCCGTAAAATCACTGGTATTCAGGTACTCCTGCAGTTTGGCAAACGCCTCGGGCGAATATTCCGTAAAATCAATAAACCGTTCAATGGTCTGGTCCAAACGGGATGACTCGTTCACAATCCGGTCAAACGTGGCGTTCTTTTCGTTGAGCAGGATGCTGGCACTGTTCTGGTCGCCCAGAAAGGCGCGTCGCTCCAGCCGCTGAAGCACCTGGACCGAACCGGAAATTGCCGCCAGAGGATTGCGGATTTCATGAGCGATCTCCGCCGCCATTTCATTGGCGGCCTGTATCCGCTCGCCATCCTTGATCCGCTCCTGCATCTCCAAGATCGGAGAAATGTCGTGAAAGGCCATGATCACCCCGTCAATCGTCCCCTTTTCACGATGACCCGCCACGATTTCCGAGGGCAAAGCGACCGTGGCAATCTCAAAACTGACGGGGACACTGCGGCCGTCCGACCGCTTGAAATAGCACTGCGAGAGGTCCCCTGCGCCATGGGCCGTCTCCTGCACCCAGTCGGCCGTCATATATTCCTTCAGCGCAGACCCCAGCAGGGTCTTTTCCTCCAGGCCCAGAATGGCACAGGCCTGCTCATTGGCCATGAGGATCAGGCCCTTCTCATCAAACACAATCAAGCCGGCCCCTACCTTGTGAAAAATAATTTCGGAGAGCTTCCGAAAGCGCTCGATGCGGGCATCTGCATAGTGGCATTTCCCGGACATGTAGATGGCGGCGGCACCAAAACACATGAACAGCATAACCCGGAGAAACACCGTCTTCGACCACCCCCCCCATTCAGAGGAATCCATCGACGGGCCATACGGGACCAGCACGCCCTGGCGCAAGAGAACCAGCAGGGTCAGATAGGCCAGGATGCTCAGCACGGTGGCCTGCGCGGCGCGTAGGGGCGTGCTCACCATGCCAGCAGAAAGAATGACCAGCGGATACAGCAGGGATAGGTCGCTGTTCCATCCCCCGGTGAAGTACACCACGCCCGTCACCAGCACCAGGTCCACAAGGAACTGCAGTGAGGACAGCCGGCCCGCCCGATCACGATTGCGCAACCATAAGGCGTAGGGAATGCTGACAACATACGCCATGGCCATCAACGCAAAGAAGGCAACACTGTCGCTGGAGATCAGGTGCGAAAGGATGCCCAGCAGGGCCGTCAGCAAAAATAGCCGCAAACCCATCACCCCCAGCAAAGCCGGCCAGGCCGGCTCTGCCCCGCCCCCTCTTTTCGATTCTGCTTCCATGCGACACCAAACCTCAGATGTTGATGATTTCGTGCATCTTGAAGATGGGCAAAAACATACAGATCACAATGCCGCCGATGACGACACCGAGAAAAACAATCAAAACCGGCTCGATCAAGGACGTTAGTCCGCTCAACATGGTTTCCACTTCGTCGTCATAAAACTCGGAGATCTTCTGCAACATTTCATCCACCTTGCCGGTTTTCTCGCCGGCAGAAAGCATGTGAATGAGCATGCGGGGATAGGTCTGGCTCTTTTCCAGGGCTCGGGAAAGCGGCTCGCCCTGCTCCACCGTAACCCGCGCCTTCAAGATGACTTGAGAAAGAACCTTGTTCCCCGTGGCAAAAGCAACAATCTCCATGGTCTGCAAGATGGGCACGCCGCTCCGAGTCAGCTGGGCAAAGGTCGAACAAAAACGGCTGAGCGCCACCTTGCGGGTCAATTCGCCGATAACCGGAACCTTCAGCTTGAAGGCATCCACCATCAGGGCGCCCTTTTCCGTTCTTTTAAACCGCCCAAAGATAATGCCCAAGATCACGGCCCCCGCCACCACAAAGATCACGTTACTGCGGACCACATTGCTCACATTGACCAAAAACTGGGTGGGACCTGGCAATTTTGCCCCAAAATCGGAGTAAATACTGGCAAATACGGGCACAATCCAGATGATCATGGCCGCCGCCAAGGACAGCGCCACCGCCATGACAATCGTGGGATACATCATGGCGGATTTGACCTTTCGCTTCAAACGATTGGTGGCTTCCAGGAAAGAGGCGATGCGGGTGGTGGTCTCCGCCAGCATGCCTCCCGTTTCACCCGCGCGAAGCATGGCAATGTAGAGTTCATCAAATACATCCGGGTATTGCCCCAGCGCCTCTGAAAAAGACGCCCCACCCTCAATCTGGGCCCGCACCCCCGCAATGACCGGCTTGAACGCCTTGTTCTGCGTCTGTTCCTCCAAGGCATCCAAGGTCTGCACCACTGGAAGACCGGAGGAAAGCATGGCCGAAAGCTGGCGCGTAAACGCTGGCAGATCCTTGACCACAATCTTTTTTGCGCCGGGAACCTTTTTGCGTTTTCGAGCCTTGGGGGTGGGGTTTTTGGCTGGCGCAGCCGGCGCGTTTGGATTTGAAAATGATGTGGCCATTATGTGTTTCTCCTTGCCGTTTTTGCCGGCGCCTATGCTATTATTCTCCGCTGGTGACCAGAAGCATTTCTTCAATGCTGGTGATGCCCTCGTTGACTCGCAACAATCCCACATCCCGCAACGTCAGCATGCCGTTGCGCACAGCCGCATCGCGAACTTCACCCGCACTGGCTTCCTTGAGAATCAGAGCCTTGATCTCATCGTTGATCATCAAAATCTCCATCAGCGCCCCCCGGCCTTTATACCCCGTGTTTCCACATTTGGGACATCCATGCGCCTCGAACAAGGTGCCCTTCGACAACCGCTCCGGGTCAATCTTGTTCACCCGCAGGATCTCGGAAGGCAGTTCACGCGGCTTCTTGCAAGCAGGACAAAGCCTTCGATACAAACGCTGGGCTTGTGTCATGATCAATGAAGACGCCAGCAAAAAGGCCTCAATGCCCATGTACAGCAAGCGCGCCACCGCGCCCGCGGCGTCATTGGTGTGCAGGGTGCTCAACACCAAATGCCCTGTCAGTGCGGCCTGCACCGCAATGGAGGCCGTCTCGCCATCGCGAATTTCACCCACCATGACGATATCCGGGTCCTGGCGAAGGATCGAACGCAGGCCGGCCGCAAACGTCAACCCCACTTCCGCATGGGTTTGCACCTGGTTGATGCCGGGCAATTGGTACTCCACCGGGTCCTCGACGGTAATGATATTGACGTCCGCCGTATTGAGCTCCTGCAGGGCGGAATACAGGGTGGTGGTTTTTCCACTGCCCGTCGGGCCTGTCACCAACAACATCCCATGGGGCTGATCAATGGCATATTTCAGGTTTTCATAGGCCTTCGTATCCAGGCCGAGCGCCGTCAAATTGGGCGCCAAGGCGCTCTTGTCGAGAATACGCATGACGATCTTCTCGCCGTGCACGGTTGGAAGAATACTCACCCGCACATCCGCTTCCTTGCCCATTGCCTTGATCTTGAAACGCCCATCCTGCGGGACACGGCGCTCGGCAATGTTGAGATTCGACATGATCTTGATGCGGGAGATAATGGCGGATTGCAGGGACTTCGGAGGACTCGGGCTTTCATACAAGATGCCATCAATGCGATAGCGCAGGCGAATACTGCGCTCCATGGGTTCAAAATGAATGTCACTGGCGCGCTTGCGTATGGCCTCCACCATGACGGAGTTGACGATGCGAATGACCGGTGCGTCCTCCGCGCTCTCCAGCATTTCATCCAGGCTGATGTCCTGCTTCTCATCGTGGCCGACCTCCACATCCCCATCGCTGACATCCTTGAGAATATCCTCCAGTCCCTGTGTGGGCTCCTTGGTAAAGCGCTGGAGCAGGTCCATCACCTCCTTCTCAGGGGCCACCACCGGCACCACCTCCAACCCCGCCATGGCATGGACTTCCTCCAAGCCCACCACGTCAAACGGATCCCCCAGTGCCACCGTCAGCAGATTGCCCGTCTTGGCAATAGGCACCATCATGTGGCGGGACAAGGTCTCGCGGGGCACCAGATCCAACAGTCCAGCCTCCGGAGTAAAATGCGCCAGCGTAATGGGCGGCATGTTCAGGTATTCCGCCAGCGCAAGCGCCATGTCCACGCCCGCCACCAGATTCTTCTGCACCAGCATTTTTTCCAACCGGGTTCCTGATGCATTGGCGCTTTCCTTAACCTCCTGAACAATTTCGGGGTTGATCGCGCGCCGCTTGACCAAGATATCAATCACCTTGTCGCCGAGTGTTGCCGTATCCATGTGTACCCTCGCCTAGTTAGCCGCTTTTAAAAGCAAAAGCAGTGCCATGTTTTAATTTACCGACAATCTCAAAGAAATGGCACTGAAAAATGGCTCCGATTGCTTGTTTTTAAGAATGTGCAAGAAGACCGCTTTCATCCCTCCACTTCTTCCATGCGCTCACGCTTTGACTTTTACCCACGTTTTTTGGCATACTGGCCGCCAGCCCGAAGATCCTTGCGCTGGTTCAGCAACGCCAGCGGCAACCAGGAAAAGGCTCAGCATAGAAAGCGATCAGATCATGGAAAAAGAAACTGGCGCGTCAAAACAGGTGGAGTCCGATGTCTGGAATGCCATTGCCGCCTTCGAGCAAATCCTCGAAGCCATTCCCAATGACCGTGTAGCGCTTGAAACCCTCTATGAAGCCTATGAGCAAATTGGGGATAAGTCCCGCTCCTTGGAATACCTCACCGCCCTGGCCCAAACGATTGCTGAGGAGGAGGATCTGGAGGCCGCGCCCGACATCATCAATAAACTGAATGCCCATGCCGCAGATACCCCAGCCGTCAAACCAGCGCTCCGACAACTCGAAAGGCTCCTGGTTCAGAACAAAATGCCATCTTCAGCCGACAGTTCGGAAACCTCCAAGCGTAAAACCATAGACATCACCAATGAACTGGCGCTGGCGTGGAACCTTTTACAGGCGGGTGAATTCACGCAGGAGGAATACTCCAATGTGGTCCATGATCTCTCCGAGAATTCATCCAAGAATATACAAGTCCCCATCTCCGTCCTGCATGTCCTGCATGACCGGTCGTTCAAGGGCATGGATAGGATCCTGAAGTTTCTTTCCAAGGACAGCGGACTCCCGCTGATCAATCTGACCGGGTTTGAACCCCCCAAAGAGGTCATGGCCATACTGCCCAGGCCTTTCCTCGTGCATCGGGGCGCGATTGCCTTTGAACTGATGGGGGCCGACGCGCTGATTGCCATCCTCAATCCCTACGACGGGGTTCTGCAAGCGGATGTCAAGAGGGCCGCAGGACGAGCCTGCCATTTCTACCTGGTAAATGCCGCCGATTACGACATTGTGCTCGACCGCATCAAGAAAGCCCAAGACAAAGCAAGTCCATAAAGAGAGAACTTCTTTCTGCGGATGCGGGCTGAACACTAGAGCGTGCTTTGTCCCACATAAAGAGTCCGGCGCTCGTTCTGATACTCAAGCACGACACTGCTGGACCGCACTTCAATTAAACGAACACCATCGATGGTTTCATCCACCCCCACCATGGTCCTGTTGATCAGGGCGGCGCTGGCCTGCATCGAGGCCCTGTGCATCACCCCGTTCAACAACAGCTTCGGCCACGCCAGGGGAGCTGTAGGGGCCGATTCAGCACGGGCAGACGCCGTAGGGGCTGGACTGCCTCCCGATCCAATGCCCAAGACCAGCGAGGGTCGCTTTTTCGTTTCTGCCGCCTCGGTAACAGAAACCGGCTTTGCCTTGGCCTCCACGGGCACAGAGACTTTGACCGGCACCGGCCCCTCCTCCGGCTGAGCTTCTGGCTCCATCTGGTGGGCGGATTGAGCCGCTTTGGCCGCTGCCACGGCTTTTTGCAATGGTTTAATCAACAAATTGGATGCAACCCCAGGAGTCTTTTCCTGAGACGGCAGGGCGGAAGGCTCACCGATCGGAGGCAAATAGGGCTGAGCCGCCTTCATAAAGAAGGTCATCGCGGCGCCCGCCAGCAACAAAAGGACAAGCGCTGATCCCAATAGCACCAGCCATCCCTTGGATTTTGCCTTCTTTTTGGGTTTGGAGGGAAGTGGCGGAGGGGTTGCCCCTCTCGGAGAAACCTCAGCACGGGGTGTTGCGCCCGTCTTGTCATATTCTGCCTGCTGGCGTTTCAACGCCTCCTGAATCAAGCTCATAACGCGCTCTCCATGTGAGCAATCGCCTTTTTAATCTCCGAAGGGCCGATCTTCCGGCGGGTGGCCACATAGCCAGCCAGCAAGGCATGATCGCTCAACGTGTTGATCAACCGGGGCGTCCCTCCTGTATGCTTATATACCAACCGGACCGCTCCCTCGTCAAAACCCACATCCGCGGGAGCACCCGCCACACGCAGACGGTGGGCAATGTAGGCGGCCACATCCTCCTCGCTCAAGGGCTTCAACCGGCAGGTCACAACAATGCGCTGACGCAATTGCCGGAACTCGGAACGGCCCAACATCTCATGCAATTCCGGCTGACCCGCCAGGATAATCTGCATCAATTTGTGCTGGTCCGTTTCCAAGTTCGACAACAGCCGGATTTGCTCCAGGACCTCAGGAGCCAGGTCTTGGGCCTCATCAATAATCAGGGCGACGTTGTTCCCCTCCTTGACCTGTTCCAGCAAGAAAATGTTCAAGCGTTCAATATACGCCAACCGGTCGCGGCCCTTTACCGTCAGGCCAAAATCATTTAGGATGGCCCTCAACAATTGCGTTTCCGTCAGCGAAGGATTCAACACCAGCGCGGTTCGAATGTTTTGCGGAAGGCTTGACAATAACGCACGGCAAAGCGTCGTCTTCCCAGACCCCACTTCCCCGCTGAGCTCAATGAAGCCCTTGCGGTTCTGAATGCCATAGATCAGGTGGTCAAAAGCCTCGCGATGCTGTTCGGTAAAGAATAAAAAGCGCGGGTCAGGCGTAATATTAAACGGCATTTCGTTCAAACCAAAAAAGTCCAGATACATGCTTCCTCGTATATCGTTCTCAAGCCCTGTGGCAGACGCCTCTCTCCCGGGCAGACAACCCTGCCCCCCCACTAGTCCTCATGCTCGTGCTCGTGTTCATGGGCATAATCATGGTCTTCTCTCGCGCAAACCATTTTGCGAGAGAACAATTGATCCCAAGTCTCCCTCGCCCATACAGAATCCAATTCGCCTCGATCCATGGCGGCCACCCGCGCCGCCAGCGCCGCATTATTCGGGAACAATGATGACGCCCATTTCATCAGATGCAGGGATTGCTCTCTCCGCCCCTCGAGTTCATACAGGAAGGCCCGCAACGTCAGCATTTGGCCCAGATCCAATCGCACCTGTTCATCCTGCGGGTCCATCTGGCCCGGCCATAGCTTTAATCCAAAATCAAGGGCCTTGGAGGCGGCAATATCCCGGTGATCCTTCATCAACAATCGGCCCTTTTCCTGCAGGATGCGATAGTCCAGAGGATTATTCTGTTGGGCTTCAACAAGAATCGTCTCCGCTAAATCCGGACGCCCGCCTTCACCCGCCAGCCAATAGGCCGCGGTCAGGTAGGCCTCCACATTGTGTGGATCCATTTGCGTGGCAAAGCGAAACCACGGCATCAACTCATAGACCCCCGTGCTTTCTGAATGAACATGCGCCTGGGGAGAAAGCTCCCTCCACCAGCGGGAAAATACCCCTGAAAAAGCCTCCTTCTTCTGAGGGGAGGCCCCCTGATGAAAATAGATGTCAGCCTGGAGGTACAAGCTCTGCCCAATGGCCGTCCGGCTGGCCCCCAGCAACCGGCCCAGCACGGAATCCACCGGGGGCTGAAGGTCCGAATCTGCCAGCCGGCAGGCCAGCACAAAAGCCACCCCCCAGCAAGCCAAGATCGAGGCCCATGCCCATGCCGTTGTTCTCATGTGTTAAACCTTTGGTCCTACCATTGCTCTCCCCGCTTGAACCGCTTCCTGCGATATCCCAGCCAGGACAGCAACAAAAAAACGCCCACCCACAACACGCCATATGCGGAGATGGCACCCACCACCGGCCAAGGCGCAGAACCCCAATCATGCACCATTCGCTGGCGGAGATCAAACAACTCAAAATGCGGAAGCGCATAGTACAACACATACAGCGCCTGCGCACGAAAACCTGTTTCCTGCGTCAGCAAATGAGGCACCTGAGGAACAATCAGGTAGGAAGCCAGCGCCGCCACATACGTCAGGGCGGCCGCCGCCCCCTGTGTCATGCGAGTGGAAAAGGCCAGCGCCAGCGCCGTCAACATGCCCAACAGCACCGCATGCAGGCCAAAAGCCTGTGCCAGCACAACATACTGAAATGAGCCTCCCCGCCAGCGAGTGACCAGCATCACCAGAAAATAAAAGGCCGCTGTGGCGCTCATGGAAATAACCCAAGCCCCCAGCCACTTTCCCAGAAGGAATTCAGCCCGCGTAATCGGTTTGGCGAGCATGGGAAAAATCGTGCCACGCGCCTCTTCCTGCGGCAATTGGCGGGCCATCGCTCCAATGGCTAAAATCCAGGAGCACAGCCACGTCGCCAGCAGTCCGATATCCTTCACATAGCGGGCCACACCCCCTAATCCATAGAGGTTCACTGAAAGCAAAACGAGCATAAGCCCTGCCAGCAAAATCAGCAGGATGTAGACATCCTTTTTTCGCAACATCTCCAGCCAAACCGTCCGCGCAATAGCCAGCACACGGATCATGGAGCACCTCCTGCGCCCCGCACCACCTTTAGAAAATATTGCTCCAAACTGCCGCCAGAACTTGCCAGCGCCTCCGCCTTGTCGCTCACAGCCACCCGTCCTTTGACCAGAATCGCCACTTGATCGCAGACCAATTCCACTTCCGAAAGCTCGTGCGATGAAAAGAAGACCGTCTTTCCTTGCTCCCGCAACCCCACAATGATGCGGCGAATGTCCATGCGGCCCAACGGATCCATGCCCCCGGTTGGCTCATCCAAAATGACAAGATCCGGATCGTTAATCAACGACTGGGCAAGCCCAATCCTCTGCATCATCCCCCGCGAATAGGTCGCAATCCTGCGGTCCGCCACTTCCGAAAGGGAAACCTCCTCCAGCAGAGCCGCCACTCGCATCTTCAACACATGGCCGCGCAGATGGAAAAGGCGGCCCGACATCATCAGCAGTTCGCGCCCCGTCAGGAAAGGATAGGATTGAGGATTCTCTGGCAAATACCCAATTCGTGAACGCGCAATCGCATCCCGTACATCCCGTCCAAAAATACGGGCCATCCCTTCCTCAAACCCCAAAAAGCCCAATAGCACATGCATGGTGGTTGTTTTCCCTGCCCCGTTGGGCCCCAAGAAACCATACACAGTTCCCTCCTTGACCACCAGGTTCAGCCCCTTTAAGGCATCCACCCTCCGTCCCCTCTCCATGAAACAGACGGACAACCCATCAATCTCTATCGCATTTGCCATACGTCCTCACTTTTTCACGGTATATAAAATTTGGCCACCACTTCCAATCTTGGAACATATTCTGGATCTTTCAAGGGCTAGAAAAGAGCTCAACGGACTTCAGCCAGCGGATATCGAACCCCCAACAATCGGGAAATCGCCCTGTAAAAAACGGCCTTCTCCTCTTCGACAAATGTAACGGCTCCCCGGATACGCCTCGCCAACACTTCAAAATCCAGCCCAGCCGTTGCCCCCAGATGAGTCTTCGCCGCAATGGCTTTGTAGGGGTCCGCTGTCTTCAGATCATCCAAATGAGCCTTGACATGATCATAGGCATCCCGAAAGGGCATGCCCTTGACCACTAACTCCAACGCACGATCCGTTGCAAACACGTCCGGCGTGAATCCTGCCAGCAAGGCCTCCCGGTCCACCTGCACACCCGCCATCAACTTGTTCATGATGCGCACGCTCGAACGCGTCACTGCAAATCCCTCCATGAACGGTTCCTTGGCCTCCTGAATATCCCGGTTATAGCCCGACGGAGAGGCCTTGATGCCCTCCTGAACCGCCAGTGAAAACGCCAAAACCTTTGAGGTGCGCGCCCTGACCAGTTCCAGCACATCCGGATTCTTTTTCTGAGGCATGATACTGCTTCCGGTGCAACAGGACGCCGGCAAGCTGAAATAGCCAAACTCCGGCATGCTAAAAAGAATCAAATCCTGCGCAAGGCGTGAGAGCGTCAACATCACCTGCCCCAACGCCTGCAGAATAATGGACTCCATCTTTCCACGCGCATTATTGGCATAAAGAACATTGTGAATAGGACGACTAAACCCCAGCAAGTCAGAAACACGCTGGCGGTCCAGCGAAAGAGGAACCCCGTAACTGGCCGCAGAGCCTAATGGACATTGGTCATTCAGTTCGTAGGCTCCCATCAAGAGGGCCACGTCATCCAGCAGGCTTTCCGCGTGCGCGGACGCCCACAAACCGACGGAACTCGGCATGGCGGGCTGCATATGGGTCCGCCCCACCATTGGATCCGCAACATGCTTCATAGCGAAACAAGCCAGCGTATGGGCCAGCGCCGCAGTCTCCTGCATGACCGCCAGCAACTGCTCCTTTCCAAACAACCGCAAATCGGTGGCCACCTGGTCGTTTCGGCTCCGCCCCGTATGGATTTTTTTTCCTAAGTCGCCCAGCCTCTTTGTCAACTCTTTCTCCACCGCCAGATGCACATCCTGATCGCCCAGCGTGATAAAAAACTCCCCTTGGGCCGACATCCTCACAATATCCACCAGGACGCCAATGATCTTGCGGGCATCTGATCGTGAGAATAGGCGCGCAGAAGCAGGCAGACAGGAAAGCATCAAAGCATGAGCCGCAGAACCAATGCAATCCGCAGGAATCAAGGCCCGGTCTAATTCCGCATCACGCCCCGCGGTATAGGCAAGAACCTCTTCATCAATCGCGCCCACGGTTGTTTGAGTCATCTTGTTGATCTTCATAGTGCCTTCTCGTGCGCAACAGTGTTGTGATTTGCAGACAAAGATTCAAGTTCCAATCATAAAAAAAAACCGCCCCGAAAGTTCGGGGCGGTCAAATAAACCCGGCAACGTGCTACTCTCCCACGGCCTACACCGCAGTACCATCGCCGCTAAGAGGCTTAACTTCCGTGTTCGGAATGGGAACGGGTGTGTCCCTCTCGCTTTGATCACCGGGAAAAAGAGTGGAGTTTAAGAGGCGCTTTTCAGCGCCTCCGCCCTCCTGCATATAAGATTTATGGTAGCCGCGGGGCGCGTTTTGCGCGCCTCCGCGGCATAATTAATGGTCAAGCCTCACGGCATATTAGTACTGGTCAGCTTAAATCCTCACGGATCTTACACACCCAGCCTATCAACCACGTAGTCTTCATGGTGCCTTTAGACCTGTCTTGCGACAAGTAGGGAAATTTTCTTGGAGTCGACTTGGCGCTTAGATGCTTTCAGCGCTTATTCATTCCGCACATAGCTACCCAGCAATGCCCTTGGCGGGACAACTGGAACACCATAGGTGCGTCATTCCCGGTCCTCTCGTACTAAGGAATGTTCTCCGCAAATTTCCTACGCCCACAGTGGATAAGGACCGAACTGTCTCACGACGTTCTGAACCCAACTCGCGTACCACTTTAATTGGCGAACAGCCAAACCCTTGGGACCTTCTCCAGCCCCAGG
>CAZFSE010000017.1:0-37320 GCA_964521805.1 uncultured Verrucomicrobiota bacterium | reverse complement strand
CCGGCGGCTCAGCATGACAGACGGGTTTGAATAGGAAGATTATCTCCCGGGTGGGCTGGCATTCTTGCTCAAAATAGGGCAAAGTACCCATGATTTTTTTGGGAGAAAGAGCATGAACCACACCAGCAACACAACGGTCATCACCCGGCGGGAGTTTATATCCCTCTCCGCCCTCACCAGCGCGGCAATCTTGACCGGATGCGCCACCAACCCCGTCACCGGCAAAAAGGAACTCATGTTCTACACCGAGGCGGACGAAATACGGATGGACCGCCAGGCCTCCCCCCACCAATTCTCCGCCGACTATGGCCCCATCCGCGATCCAGCGCTGAATGCCTACCTTGAACAAGTGGGCCGGGATCTCACCCACCACTCGCATCGGCCCAACATGCCCTACTCCTTCCGGGCCGTGAACGCCTCCAACGTCAATGCCTACGCCTTCCTCGGCGGAAGCGTCGCCACCACCCGCGGCATTTTGCTGGCCATGGAAAACGAGGCCGAACTCGCCGCCCTGCTCGGCCATGAGATCGGCCACGTCAACGCCCGGCACTCCGCCCGGCAAATGACCAGCAACAGCATGCTCGCGCTCGGCCTCGCCGTGGCCAGCGTGGCCGCCGCGCAGGAGAAGGAGGAATACGGGGCCATCGTCTCCGGCTTGGGTGGCATCGGCGCAGGCATGCTGTTGGCCCGCTACAGCCGCGGCAACGAGCGCGAGGCCGACGAATTGGGCATGCGCTACATGGTCAAGAGCGGCTACAACCCGCAAGGCATGATTGGCCTCCAGGATATCCTGCGCAACATGTCGAAGGGCAAACCCAACGTCATTGAGCTGATGTTCGCCACGCATCCGATGAGCGAAGAACGATACCAGACCGCCGTCCAGCGCGCGGCCAAGGAATTTCCACACGGCAAGGATCTTCCCCTTCAGAAGGAGCGCTACATGGACCAGACCGCCAAGGTCCGCGCCCTCAAACGCACCATCGAGGCCATCCAACAGGGCGACCAGGAAATCGCACGCAAGCAGGTGGGCATCGGCCTCTCACACTATCAACGCGCCCTTCAGCAAACGCCGGATGACTACGAGGCGTTGTTGAAGGCCGCCAAGGCCTGCCTGGCGCTCAATCAAGCGCCCAAGGCCGCTGACTACGCCAGCCAGGCCAAGGCCGTCTATCCCGAGGAAGCCCAGGCGTATCACGTCAGCGCCATGGCGGGCCTGAGCGCCAAGAAATTTGATTCCGCCTTGGCCAATCTCGAAACCTACGAGCAAAAACTGCCCGGCAATCCCAACACCATTTTTTACCAGGGCCTGGCGCTCGATAACATGGGCCGGAAGACTCCGGCCATTGAGAAGTACCGGGCCTTCCTCCAAATGGTCCAGCAAGGCGATGAAGCCCAGCATGCCTACCAACGCCTCGTGGAATGGGGCGCCATCTGAGAGCAACGTCCAAGAAAATCTTCTCTTCACACCGCTCCCCCTTCAGGAGACGCGGCCCAGCAGGCGAAGCAGGCCATCCAGGATGGTCAGCGGATGCGGGGGACAGCCGGGAATGAACAAATCCACGGGGAGAAGGTGGGGAACTCCGTTTTTCACTTCGGCATGATCCACAAACGGGCCACCGGCAATGGCGCACGCGCCCACCGCGATGACAATTTTTGGATGGGGCACAGCCGTCCAGGTCTCCATCAGGGCGCTGTGCATGTTTTGCGTGACCGGGCCGGTGACCAGGATTCCATCGGCGTGGCGCGGTGACGCGACGAATTGGATCCCGAAGCGCCCCAAATCCCAGCCGACGGTGCCCAGAACGTTGACATCCGCCTCGCAGGCGTTGCATCCACCGGCGCTGACCTGCCTCAACTTGAGGGAACGCCCCAGGAGCCGCTGTAAGTCTTTGCCCAGCTCATGGGCCCACTGAAGGGCCTGGCCCTCTTCCACGACAAGATCTTCGCGCCGGCTGGTGGCGAGGCGGTAGTCCGGGCTGTGCCGGATGGCATGCCGGGGACAGGCCAGCACGCAATCATTGCAGAACAGGCATTTCCCGAGATCGACGCGCGGGGCATGCCCGGCGGTGAACTCGATCGCGCCCACGGGACAGCTCTCCGCGCAAAGATGGCACGAATCCTGGCAGAGCGAACGGTCAAACAGCGGACGCCCCCGCAGGCGGTCGGGCACCGGGGGCGGCGGGGCCTTCGGATAGCGAATGGTGCGATGTTTCTGATGCAAACGGGCGAGCGGTATTTTCATCATATGCTGTGCCTATAAATCATGTCCGCAATACGACAGGTTGAAACTCTTGTTGCACAACGGGAAATCGGAAATCTGCTGGCGGCGCATGGCATAGGCAAGCCCCATCCAATTGTGGAAGGACGGATCCACCACCTTGTGGCGCTTGATGGTTCCCTGCGCATCGGTCAGCGCCGCGTGGCAAACTTCTCCGCGCCAGCCTTCGACCAGCGCCACGGCCAGCCGGGAGGGCTTGAGCGGGCCGAGGCTTGCCCGGATTGCCCCCGCGGGAATGGCCGAGAGCTGTTCGCGAATGAATTCAATGGACTGCTGAATCTCCAGCCAGCGGACATAGGCCCGGGAAAAAATGTCGCAGGTCTCCCAGGTGGACAGGGGCAGATGCACAAAGCGGTAGAGGCCCGAGGGATGATCGTGCCGGATGTCCCGATACAAACCGGAGGCGCGAGCAGGCGGGCCCACGATGCCGAGGGCGCGGGCCGCTTCCGGCGCCAGCACGCCCTTGCTCTCAAAGCGGGCCAGCACGGACGGCGTATCGAAGAGCAGGTCAATCGCATTGGCGATGTCTTTTTCTCCATCCGTCAAGCGCCGTTGGAGATCTTCGATGCGGGGGGCGTCCATGTCGTACCCGACGCCTCCGGGGCAGACCATGCCCCGCCCGAAGCGGTTGCCACAGAGAAGCGCGCTCATGTTCAGAAAATCGCCGCGAATGCGCCCGCAATAGGATGCCGTGGGCAGGAACCCGATATCATTGGCCATCGCGCCCAGATCGCCCACATGGTTGGCAAGGCGCTCCAGCTCCAGGGCAATGCCGCGCAACGATTGCGCGCGCACGGTGCTGGAACAGCCGGCGAGCGCCTCGTGCACCTGGCAATAGGCGGTGGCATGGCCAATCGTGGTATCACCGGCCAGGGTTTCGGCGTAGTGCAGGCCCCGGCGGCCCAAAGGGTTCAGCAAGGCTTCTTCGATGCCGCGGTGCTGATAGCCCAGGGCAATCTCCAGATGATAGACCAGTTCGCCGTGGCATTGGAACCGGAAATGGCCGGGCTCGATGATGCCCGCATGCACGGGACCCACCGCCACCTCATGCACATCCGTCCCCTCCACGCGGTAAAAATCGCCCACGCCGCAGAGGATGGCCTGATCGCGCGGGCGTTGCCAGGCGTCGCGTTGCGCATTCCAGGAGGCGCGATAGCGCACCGGCTTCAGCCAGGGATGGCCCTCCGGAAGCAGGCCAAACTGCTCGGCGATTTCGCGCTCGAACAATTGCAGGGACGGGCAGGCCGGCGTCAGCGAGGGAAAACGATCCCCCTCCACCCGCGTGCGAGCCACGTTCAATTGGCTGGCCTGATCATGGGCCAATACGATGAAGAGATCGGTCTGGCCGGGCTGGCCGGCGTCCGTCCCAAAAAAGGCGGAGGCGCGCTGACCCGCGTCGATCGCCTTGGAGACAAGCTCTTTAAACGTGCCGAAACCGTGGCACGGAATCCGGTCGAGCGCGACGGATTGTTCGTTGCCCATCGCAAGAAACTCAGTGGAGGACGGGGTCGTCATGGGTGGATCTCCAGGTAATGAACGGCGTCCGAAAGCAGTTGGTTCAAGGGCGGGGGAATGGCCAGCCCGAGCACCAGGATCAGCCCCAGAAAAATGCCCGGCGAGCAGGTGGTGAACAGGGTGTCCCGATAGGGCGTTTGAGGCGTGGACTCCGGGGGGGCGCCCTGAACGATGCGCAGGACCGTCGCCCCCATGCCGATGAAGATGACCAGCAGGAAGAGCAGATACAAGCCGCTCGCGATCCAATGCCCGGAATCAATGCCCGCATTGAAGATGGAGAATTCGCTGATGAAAGGAGCGAAGGGCGGCGAACCGGTGATGGCCAGGAAGCCGGCGAGGAAAAGCCCGCCGGAGAGCGGGAGGCGGCGCAGAGCGCCCTGCACGGCGCCCGTCTGTGTGCTGTCATAGGACCGGTGGATATTGCCCGCCGAGAGAAACAAAACGCCTTTGGTCAGGCCATTGGCAATCATGTGCAGAAACGTTCCATAAAGCGCGGCGGCCCCGCCCAGTCCGAGCCCAAGAATCAGAATGCCCATATGTTCGACGCTGGAGTATGCCAGCATGCGTTTGAAATCCTGCTGGCCGACCATGAAGATGCCCGCGATGGCCATGGAGAGCAGGCCCATGAACAAGAGCATCGGGGCCATGAACGGGCCGTCGCCGGCGGCCAGGCAGACGTGGTAGATCCGCAGAATGCACAGAAAAGCGCAACTCGTGACGCCGCCCGCCAGCAAGGCGCCAATGGCGCCGGGAGCCTCGCCGTAGGCATCCGGCTTCCAGGTATGCATGGGCGCAAGGCCCATTTTAGTGCCATAGCCGGCCAGCATCAGCACAAAGGCGGCATGCAACCAAGGCTTGGAAAGCTGTGGGGCCTCGCGCAACAGATCCCCCAGCAACAACGTGGGGGTGAGGCCCGAATGCAACGAGGCGTAGGCCAGGAAAAACGACCCCAACAGCGCCAGGGCGATGCCCACCGATCCAATCAACAGGTACTTCCAGGCCGCCTCAATCGAGCGGGGCGTGTGGTTGAAGTAAATCAGCGGCGCCGTGCTCAGGGCCGTGGTTTCAATGGCAATCCACATAATGCCCAGGTGATGCGCCCAGGCCAGCAGGGTCATGGCGCTCAATCCGCTCAGCAGGCACGCGCAGACGATGCGGTTGGACCGTTCGTTACGATACTGCAAATAGCCCACCAGATAAAATGAGGTGATGAAGTACAGCACGCTGATCAGCAACAACACCAGCGTGCCCAGCGGATCCAGCGCCAGCCAGGCGGTCTTCACAAAAAAGGACGGACGCAGAATGGCCAGCAGAGTCAGCGCCAGATGCACGCCCGTGGCGATCGGCAGGGTCCATGGGCGCAGGCGATTGGACGGGATGGCCACGGCCACCAGAGCCATGAAAAGGGGACATAGCAATAATAGCAAGGTCATGATGTTATTCCTTCAGCGCCACCAGGCGGCGCGTATCCAGAGAGGCAAAGGCCTGATTGACATGGTTGACGATGATGCAGATCACGAAAATGCCCACAAACAGATCCAGCAGAACGCCCAGCTCCACGATCAAAGGCATGGCCTCCACCAGCATCATCCCAAAGATGAAGATGCCATTTTCGAGCACCAGGTAGCCGATGGCCTGGATGATGGCTTTGACGCGCGTGGTCAGCAGGATAAATCCAATAAACATCGTCGCCAGGGCGGCGGGAACCAGCAGTGGGGTCGTGTGCTCATTGGCCAGGGGAAGCTCTCCGGCAAAGACCAGCGCGAACCCCGTGGCGACGGCGCCCAGAATCATGGAGGGCAGGAAGCCGATCAGGGGCTCCACCTCCCTCTTGATGTGCACATCCCGCATCGCCCGCGTGAGCATGAACGGAATGGCGAAGCCCTTGAGCAGGATGGCCACCACGGACACCAAGACCGCCGGCAGGCCCAAGGGCTCATGCACCAACAACGGCAAAATGCCCAGGAGGACGCCTTGAAGCGTGACCGTGCGAATCACGGTCAGAATACGGCTGGTTCCCAAGGCCACCAGGTTCAGAGCCAGGACCAGCACCAACACCGCATTGAGCAATGAATTCATAAAGATTTACCTCACCAATAAGACAAACCCAAATCCGCAAAACAGAATGGCCGCAATCAGCAGGTAGCTTACATGCCGCATCTGCAAGCGGGCCATGCAGGATTCCACCACGCCCACGGCGACGGCAATCCCCAGCATTTCCACCACGAACAGCCCCCAATCCAGCCAGGCCTGCCCAGTTTGAAAAGGAGCAACAATGTGCAGGAACACGGCGCTTAAGATGAACAACTTGATGGCGGCGCCATAGAGGACAAGGCCCAGCAACGGGCCGCTGTGATCCAGAACCATGACTTCGTGGATCATGGTCAATTCGAGGTGGGTGTTGGGGTCATCCACCGGGATGCGGCAATTTTCCGACAAAAGCAAAATGAAAAGGCCCACCGCCACGAGCACCAGCGGCGCGGCCACCACCTCCCAGGACGTCGTGGCCATCGGGGCCTGCAGAAGATCGCCCAGCACCAGCGATCCTGACATTTTGGCCAGCACCAGCAGGGCGAAAAACAAGGCCGGTTCCGACAGGCAGGCAAATGTCACCTCGCGCGCCGCGCCCATGCCCTCGAAGGCGGACCCGGTATCCAGGGCGGCGGCCGTGGTAAAGAAGCGCGCCAGCCCCAGCAGATAGGCAAAGAGGATCAGATCGCCGGTGAAGCCCAGGGGCGCATGAAAAGGACCCAGCGGGACGAGGAGCCCCGCGATGATAAGCGACACCAGCGTGACAACCGGGGCGGCCATGAAGACCCAGGTGGTCACCTGGCTGAGGACCACCTGCTTTCGCGCCAGCTTGATCAGATCGTAATAGGGTTGAAGAACCGGCGGCCCCTGGCGGCCCGCAAAAACCGCTTTTGTTTTATTAATGACGCCCAGCAACAGCGGAGGCATCCCCAGCAACAGCACTAGATGAATGAACAGATCCCTCATGGCGTTTTTCCTATCGTTTCCCAAATCAAGAACAGCACAACGATCACCACAATATACAAAAGATAAATCTGCACGTGCCCCTGTTGCAACAGCCGCAAGCGGGGCAAAAGCCGCCCGGTCCAACGAAAAAGAGGCAGAACAAAATAATCCAGCAGAACATCGGGAACGCTGGTCGAAAAAGCGCCAGAGACCGGCAGAAGGGCTTTGATTTTGGGCTCTTTGGTTTGCGGACGCACCGCCCAGGCAAAGAGCGCAACGATCATCTGCCCAAACGAGGTGGAGGTGTATTGCATGCGCGGAGTTGGACGGGCATAGCCACAGCCCCAGGTGCCGGCTTCGCATACGGTACGGGAGCGCAACCGCCATCGCAGAATCCAATAACCGACGCCCGCGGCGCTCAATAAAACAAGAGCGATTCCACCCATCCAACTCAACGGGACATACCCTGACAACGGGTGCGCAGTGGCCGTGCCGGCACTCAGCCATTGTGTCGCGGCCCGCTGGATCAGCGGCATGACGTATTGGGGAGCACAGCCCACCGCCAGACACGCGGCCGCCAGGACCAGCATGGACCCGAGCTGGCTGAGCCCGGGATCACAGGGGGCGTGCGCCATCTGCTGGCGCGGCAACCCCAGGAAAGCCATGCTCAACGCATTCACGAAACAGGCCAGGGCCAGAGCGCCTATCGTGGCCAGCGCAATGGCGCCCAGGGCGGCGGCCGGCCAGGCCTCGCCACCGAAAGCCGGACCCTGAACACTCCCAAAGAATCCCACATACATCAGCCACTCGCTGACGAATCCATTGAGCGGGGGCAACGCGCAGATGGCCACGGCACCCAGCAGAAACAAGCCGGCCGTCATGGGCATGTGCCGGGCCAGCCCGCCCATGCGATTGAGCTCGCGCGTGTGCGTGGCATGGATCACAACACCCGCATTCAAGAAGAGAAGCGATTTGAACAGGCTGTGATTCCACAGATGCAACAGCGACCCGCCCATCCCCAGCACGACAAAATCCGCGCGGTGAAGCGTGCGCCCCAGCACCGCCAGCCCAATGCCCATGGTGATGATGCCGATGTTCTCAATACTGCTGTAGGCCAGCAGTCGCTTGAGATCCGTCTGCCCGAGGGCAAAGGCGATGCCCAGAATCCCGGAGGCGGCGCCCAGCGCCAGCAGAAGTCCGCCCTGCCAGATCTCCAGCGGAGGCAAGAGGGTGATGACCCGCACGATTCCGTAAAGGCCCATTTTCAGCATCACCCCGGACATGACCGCCGACACATGGCTGGGCGCATTGGCATGCGCGCCGGGCAGCCACACATGCAGGGGCATGATTCCGGCCTTGAATCCAAAGCCCGCCAACGCAAGAAGAAAGAGGGTGATGGCCAAGGCGGGAGTCAACAGGCCAGGATCCACGGAGGACAAGGCAAAGGCGCCGGTGATTCTGCGCAACAGCACAAAGAGCGCAAACAGGCACAGCGTGCCCATATGGGTGGCCACCAGATAAATCCATCCCGCCCGCCGCACGGCGGCCTGCTCATTTTCCGTGGTGGCCAGGAAAAAGGCCGAGACGGCCATGACTTCCCATGCCATCAGGAGCAATACGGAATCGCGGGCGATGACCACCAGAACCATCGCTCCGGCCAGCAACCCATAGAAAAGCCCGAGTCCGCGTCCGTTGTCCGGATGCTCGGACTGCCGCCAATACCCCAGCCCATAGATGGAGCCCAGCATGGGAACAAGAAGAATGGGAATCAGAAAGACAGCGCTGATCGGATCCAACCCAATGGAAAATCGCCCCCAAGGCAATGTCCAGGAAAGGGAGACGAACTGCGCCTGCGGCGAGGCCAGCGCACGAAAGGCCCCCCACCCTCCGAACGCACTGCCAACCATCATCAGCGCGGTCGAGAGCCGTTGTGCGGCGCAGGATCGGCGCGGAAAGAAGCAGGCCGGCAGGCCGCTAAGGGCCAGCACCGCCGCCGCCACGACAAGCCACCAGAGCCCCGTCATGTGCAGGCCTCCTGGCGTTGCTGGCGACGGCTATGCGGGGCCATATGTAGGGTCAGCGTTTTCATTTACCGGCTAAAGATTTTTTCAATGAATTGGCGGACGGGCATCATCCAGATAAAGAGGGCGATGACCGCGGCCAGCACATAAATCAGATAATGGTGCGTGAATCCCTGGTGAAGAGGACGGAGCCCAAGAAAGAACTTCTTCACGAGGCGGGCCGCTGGAAGAATGCGCCGGTCCAGCACCGGCTCATCCTGGTGGACTTCAAAACGTGTGATCCCCATGAAGAGGGGCTTGGTGTTGGGAACATGCACGCGAGGCCTTAGCGCCCAGCGGAACAGGCCCAGAATCGCATGGGCAAAGGAGGATGCGGTGTACTGCATGCGGGCGGTGGGCGAGGCATAGCCGCACGACCAGGTGATCGTTCGCTCGATTCCGCGCCGTTTGATCAACCAAACGGCCAGGAAAAACAGCAGTACACAACCGGACACCAGCGCAACGGAAAAGAGGGAGATGGACGTGAGCGGCGCTATGGAAGCCGTCAGACCCGGAAGGGGCATTGCCGGGTCCGGCGTCCATGCCCGCAGAGCAGATTCCAGGGCCGGCTTGACCAGCATGGGCGCGAGGCCGATCAGCAGGCAGGCCGCCGCCAAGACAGCCATCGGCAGTTGCATCGAAAGCGGGACTTCCTGAACGGTGGAGAGGTCGGTGGAGCGAGGACTGCCCAGGAACATAACGCCATACGCCTTGACAAAGCAGGCCAGTGCAAGGGCGCCAATCAAGGCCAGAACGGGCGCGGCCAGAGCGATGGAGGACCATCCGCCAGGGGTCTGCTGGGTGGCCTTGAACAGGCCCAGATAAATAAACCACTCACTGACAAATCCGTTCAAGGGAGGCAAGCCGCAAATGGCCACCGCCCCAAGGAGGAAAAAGAACGCGGTGTGCGGCATCCGCTTGGCCAGGCCGCCCAAGCGATCCATCTGGCGGGTATGGGTGGCATGCACCACCGACCCGGCGCTGAGGAAGAGCAGGGCCTTGAACAGGCCATGATTCCAGACGTGGAGCAGACAACCGGCCAGCCCGAGGGCCACCCAAAGCGGATTCCCAAGCGTGCGCCCGATCAGGGCGAGCCCAAACCCCATCAACATGATGCCCATATTTTCCACACTGTGGTACGCCAGCAAGCGCTTGATGTCGTGCTGGCCCAGCGCAAGCGCCACGCCGAACACGCCGCTGATGCATCCCAAGGCCAGCACAATCACCCCCCAGCTAGCGGGCGGTTCGGGCAGAAAACCAATAAACCGAATCAGGCCGTAGATCCCCATCTTGATCAGCACGCCGGACATCAGCGCCGACACATGGCTGGGCGCGCTGGCATGAGCGGAGGGCAGCCAGAAATGCAACGGCATCATGCCCGCCTTCAAACCAAACCCGAGCAGGGACAGAAAAAACAGCACGGTCAAGAGCCCCAACGGCGCTTCATTGACGCCGATCGGGCGCAACTCAAAGGATCCGGTGATCCAATGGAAGACGGCGAACAGCGCGAGTAGCGCCAGCGTCCCGGCATGCGTCGCCGCCAGATAAACCCAGCCGGCGTGCCGCACATCGGGCAAATGGCTTTCCGTGCTGACCAGAAAGAACGCGCTCAGCGCCATGATTTCCCAGCCATACAGGAAAAAGACGGCATGACGGGCAATAACCAGCCAGGACATCCCCAAAATCACAAAACCCCAGAACAGGCGCAGAAGGCGACCATTGGCCGGATGGGCGGCCTGCGGCCAATAGCCCACGCCATACAGCGAACCCAAGCCCCCCATCAAAAAGACCGGCACCAGGAAGAAGGCGCTCAGCCCATCACAGGCCACGAGGATCGGCTCACCCAACAGCGTCCAAGGCAGGACCACCCTGCTGGCGCCGTATCCCAGCAACCCCAACACCGCACCCGACAGACCCAGCAAGCTCCCGCAGAGCGAGAACACCAGCGCGATGCGCTGTCCTGCCGCTGAACTTTTCGACATCCACAATCCTGGAACGCCGCTCAGCCCATGCAGGACCGAAGCGGCCAAGATCAGGAGAATGGTCAGAGGGGTTTCCATATCGAGCACTTGTTGCGTCCCGGCTTATTTCATTCCTGTTCGGGTTTGCGAGCGGGGAGCGCCCCCTCCGCCTGGGAGATAATTTCCAGAAGTTCATCCCGCAACGCCTGCCGCTCCAACGCTTGTTTGACAAGGGGATTCTGCAGGACATACGACAGCCGGGAGAGCAAATGCAAATGCGCCTTGACCGTGGGACTGATCAAGGTGAACAGGATTTTTACCGGCTCCCCATCAATCGAGCCAAATTGAATAGGATTCTCCAAGAAGCACAAGGTGATCGTGGGCTTCGTGATGTGCAGGACAATCGGATTGCGCACGTGCGGAATGGCGATGCCGTCCCCGATGCCCGTCGAACCCAGCGTTTCACGCGCCAGTAAAACTTGATACAAGAACTCGCGGTCCACTTCTTCCGGAAGCCGCATCACCTCCACGACCGACCTCAACACCGAGGCCTTGTCCTTCCCCTCCACCCGGTAAACCACCCCACCCGACTTGAGGGTTTCCGTCAGGCTGGGGAGCGGAAGAGCCCCCTGATCGCTCTCCGTCAGCATCTCCGGGGAAAAAGGAATCCGCTTGGAGGTGGCCCATTCAAGAATTTCCGCGCGATTAAAACGGCATTGCTCGTTGATGCGATAGACCGGAATGCTTTCCTGCTTGATCCAGCGATAAATCGTTTTTTCCGCCACATTTAACAGCTTGGCGACATCTTTGACCGATAATTGCATGCATCACCTATTTCTGAAATTGAGAACAAAAGTCACCGTATGTCCTAATTTGTCCATAAAGAGATGTTTTTGTCAATCTCGATTCAAATTATCTAGTGCATGTTTTTTTTTGGATCCGTGAGGTGCCGTGGCCGAAGGAAACAGGGAACGCCCATCGTCGCTCGGAAACTACGCTGATGTCTCCTGATCGAAAACCGCTGCCTTTTCGCGAGAACGAAAGCCATGCACCGATTCAATCTGCCAGGGCTTATAGGGTGTTGTCGACGGGACCCCGCCTTCATTGTGCTTGGTCAGACGTGCGTCGAGATCATCTGTCAACCCCGTATAGACTCTGTCGGGTTGGACAACACTTCTCAGACGGTAAACCCAACTCAATTTGTTCATGGCTTGCCAGCCGGAGTCTCGCAGTGCATCCCGGCCCGCCTACGCACCGCGGCGGTGACTCCGGCGGGCAACCTTCGCTCTCCTCTGCACTGCGAGCGAAGGCTGGCGGAGAGGGAGGGATTCGAACCCTCGATAGGGGTTACCCCCTATGCAGGTTTAGCAAACCTGTGCCTTCAGCCACTCGGCCACCTCTCCGGCTGTTGTGTGAAAATGCCCCTGCTAAAATGTGCGCCCACCTTAGTGAATGCCAGGGCGTTCCGCAAGGCAGATTTTCTCATACCGGCCCCAAACTTCTTCCCAGGCAAAATCAAGGGCGCGCTGGCGGGCGCTTGACCCCAGTTGTTTTCGCAGGGCCTTCGATTGGATCACTTCCGCCAGGGCGGTTTGCAGTTGCGCGCTGTCAGCGGCGTCAACCAGCAGGGCCTGTTCGCGATCCTGAAGAACAGCAGGGATCCCCCCCACGCGCGTCGCCACAATGGCCAGGCCGCTGGACATGGCCTCCAGCAAGGACAGGGGCAAGCCCTCCTGGAGCGAGGGCAAAATAAAGAGTTCCGCCTCGCGCATAATCTCCGGCAGTTGCTCGTGCTTCGCCAGTCCATGAAACGTCACGGCCTCGTTGACGTTCAATGAAAGCGCGAGAGATTCCAGCACACAGGCGTACGGTCCCACGCCATAAATGGCAACGTCCAGGCGTGAACGAAGCGGCGCCGGCAGACCCGCGAGAGCCTGCAGAAGAAATTGGAGGCCCTTTCGTTCGATCAATTGCGCCACCACAACGGCTTTCAGCTTTCCCTCTTTCGCTCTGGGGGCCGCATCCCGGGGATGAAACTCCGACACATCCACGCCATTCTGAATAACGTGAAGGTCTCCCCCCGGCCAGGTCTGCAGGGCCAGGTCACGCAGTTCCGCACTGACGGCAATCACGCCGTGCGCATTCCTCCAGATGCTTCGCGTGATGGGACGAATCAGGCGATACACCCAGCCAAAGCGCTTGGGCTGGTAGCCGGGAACATCGGAGCCATGCAACACCACAAAATACGGGACCCCCGTCTTGCGATGAATCCATTGGGCCAGGCGGCCGGCCGGCAGGGTGAAATGCGCCAGCACAACATCCGGGCGCACCTCGGCCAGCACACGATCCAGGCTCTGCATGCCCGAGATCATGAAAGAGACCAACTCGGAGAGGGTGTGCCGCGTCCACTCTTTCTTGTGCGCCGGCAGGCGGATCACCCGCATTCCTTCCCTCTGCTCATCCGGCGGCAGGCGGCCGCCGATGTCCGAGGTCAGCACCGTGACTTCCCAAGCACGAGAGCGGGCCGCCTCGCGGGCAAGAAAATAAGCCACATGTTCCGCGCCCCCGTAGTACGGAGGGAACCCGTGGCAAATCACCAAAAGCCTACGGGCGGCTTTGAGAGGAGGATTCACGGCGCTCCTGCTCCTCCCAGAAAAGGCTGTTGTGGGAGCTGATCTCCTTGCGCAGAGAGGCAATCTGGTCCCCCAGCAACCCAAAGTGGAACAGGATAATGCCCCCCAGGATGGCCAGCAAGGATCCGCCCACAATCTTCAGATGGGGCAATTTGACAAAGATATACGCCTGGTACAGCACGCCGATGCCCATGAGCAGGAGCGCCGGGTATCCGAAGGCACGCAGGGGGTCGAACAGCATGATGAGCCGCAGGGCCAGCAACAGGGTCTTCACACCGTCATAGATGATGCGCACAGAGCTGGAGCCCTTGCGAGGATGGCATTGGATGGGCAAAAATACATGCGAAAAACGGCTCTTGAGCACATACATCAGGGACGTGGTCGAGAAGGAGAACCCGTCGGGCAGAAGATCGAGCATGCGCATGAAAAGAATGCGCCGGCCCGCCCGGAAGCCACTGTTGATGTCGGGGATTTTCTGGTTGGCCAGAAAATTGCACACCCGCTGGAGAACCCATTTTCCCGGCTTGCGCACCGCGGGAATGCCGGCGCCCTTGGGGCGCACGCTGAACACGCACTCCTTTTGTTCCAGCGCACGCACAAAAGCAGGGATGTCAGCCACGTCATGCTGGCCATCCGCATCAAAGAACATCACATTTTCAGCTCGCGTAGCCTGAATGCCGGTCTTGAGCGATGCTCCATAGCCGCGGTTGGAGGGGTGTCGAATCACCCGGATGCGGTCTGCATACCCGGCCAGAACCTGCTGGGTTCCGTCGGAAGAACCGTCATCCACGGCAAGAATCTCCCAGTCGTTGGCGCCCCGCAGTTCCAGCAGGCGGTCCAGAACGCCACCCACCCCGTCCTGTTCATTAAAGACGGGGAGAATGATCGCCAGCGAGCCCTCTTTTGACATGTGCGCCCCCGAAAGCCATCCGTTTAGAACAGGGTGTAGATGAACGGCGCGACGGACGAACCCGTCACAATCAAAACCGTCAGCAACAACAGCACCAGGACGATGGGGACAATCCACCACGCCTTGTTATGCCAGGCAAACTCAAAAAACTCACCGAGCAGACGGCCCAAATATCTCAACATTCTCATTGGTTTTCACAAGCTCCCATGTTTAATCCAAAACGTAGTCTTCCTTCCAGTTGCCTTTTTCCTTCCATTCGGGCTGGTCCTTCTTGCTCAGGACAAAGGATTCGAGCACCAGATAATCCATTTCCGTGCGCATGAAGCACCGGTAGGCATCCTCCGGGGTGCAGACAATCGGCTCGCCCCGCACATTGAAGGACGTGTTGATGATGATGCCATAGCCCGTCTTCTTCTCAAAGGCTTCGATCAAGGCATGGAAACGGGGATTGGTCTCTTTGTTCACGCTCTGCACGCGCGCCGAGTAGTCCACATGGGTGATCGCCGGCACATCGGAACGCACCTGATTGATGCGTTCGCGAATCGGCACGCTCTTGCTCTCCTCAAGCCCCAGGCACCGCTCCTTCTTCACCTGCGCGACCAGGAGCATGTAGGGAGAGGGCCGGTCCAGTTCAAAATAATCGGAAACTTTCTCCTCCAGGCAAGCCGGGGCAAAAGGCCGGAAGGATTCGCGATATTTAATCTTCAGATTCATCACCGACTGCATCTTGGGCGACCGCGCATCACCAACGATCGAACGCCCTCCCAGCGCGCGAGGCCCAAACTCCATGGGACCCTGAACGAGGCCCACCACGTTTTCGGTGGCCAGGATATCGGCCAGCACCGGAGCCCACTCCTGCTCGGAAAGCTTGCGGGCGGGATACCCCTTGGCCTTGAGGAACGCCTCGACCTCGTCATCCTTGAAATGCGGCCCCAAGTACGCGCCGCGCATCTTGTCGGTTTTGTTATCCGCCTGGCGGGGCTGATTCTTCACCGTGTGCCAGACCATCATCGCCGCGCCCAGCGAACCGCCGGCATCGCCCGCCGCGGGCTGAATCCAAATATCCTCAAAGATTCCCTCGCGAAGCAGGCGTCCGTTGGCCACGCAATTGAGCGCCACGCCGCCCGCCATGCACAGATATTTTTCCCCGGTCACCTTCTTTACATGGCTCGCCATTTTCAGGACAATCTCTTCCGTCACCACCTGAATGGAACGGGCGAGATCCATTTCGCGCTGGGAGATCTCCGACTCCGCCTTGCGGGGCGGGCCGCCAAACAGCTCATCAAAGCGGCTGTTGGTCATGGTCAATCCATCCAGATAGGCAAAGTAATCCAGGTTCAGCCGAAAGGAACCATCCTCGCGGAGATCCAGCAGGTTCTCCTTGATCACATCCACGTATTTGGGTTCGCCGTAGGGCGCCAGCCCCATCAGCTTGTATTCCCCGGAATTGACGCGGAAGCCCGTGAAATAGGTGAAGGCGGAATACAGCAATCCCAGCGAATGGGGAAACCGCAATTCGGAGAGAATCTCCAGCTTATTATCCACGCCATGCGCCATCGTGCTGGTCGCCCATTCCCCCACCCCGTCAAGGGTCAGGATGGCCGCGCGTTGAAAGGGCGAAGGATAAAACGCACTGGCCGCATGAGATTCATGGTGCTCTGGGAAATAGATCTGGGTGGCCCCTTTGATGCCGCATTGCTCCAGAGATGATTCGATCTCCAGGGGAATCCACAGCTTCTCCTTGAGCCAGAGCGGAATCGCCATCATGAAGGATTGCAGGCCCTTCGGGGCCACGCTCATGTACGTTTCCAGGATGCGATTGAACTTCGTGATGGGCTTGTCATAAAAGGCCACCGCATCCAGCGAACCGGCTTCCACCCCGCCCTCGGCCAGGCAATAACGGACGGCATTGATGGGAAACCGCGCGTCGTGCTTCTTGCGGGAGAAGCGCTCCTCCTGTGCCGCGGCGATAATCACGCCATCGCGGACCAGCGTGGCGGCCGCATCATGATAAAAAGCGCTGATGCCAAGAATATTCATTAGAATTGCTTTCCGTATTGGTCCAGATTGCGACGCGCCTTGTGAGGCGTCCAGTAGGTGGCCTCCTGCGTGGGAAACTTGCAACAAAGCAAGTCCTTGCCCGTCAGCGTGAGAAAGAGGCGCCCCAGTGAAAACACCACATAATAAAATGGAGCCAGCAGGCCCCACGTCAGGCCGGTCCCCACCCATTTTCCAAGCAGAGCGCCAAAATGCTCAATGGCCTTGAATACGGGCGGGATGAACAGCCCGCTGACCAGCACGACCACCGCCAGAGCCCAAACCACCTTGCCGGCCGTGTGATGGCCAAGAACCTTGTAGAGAAACAGGCCAACGACGGCCATGACCACCGCTTGAATGACCGCCTTTGTTTTGGCGGGCATGGGCTGTTTGGCCACCGCCGGCTTCCCGCCGGTCCGCCACGGCCAGACCACTTCATAGACCTTTGCATTGCTCATAGTGTATTCGCCTGTTGATGCCTTGAACCAACTGCCTGAAACCGGAGAACAAAACAGGATTTTTTTAGCGGGGTCAAGGAGAAATCACCTTGGCAGAAGGCCTTCATTGCCCGTATGATCCGAAATAAGAAGTTCTCAATCATGCAGACAGCCTCCTCATTCAAAATGGAGTTCATAACGGACGAGCAGATTTACCACCAGGTGATCCAGTCGGCCATCCCCGAGGCGGCTCATTTTGTCTGGATGGCGACGGCGGACCTGAAGGATCTCCACGTCGGACGAGGCCGGCGCATGATCCCCTTCCTGGAGGTGCTGGCTGAGCTGGCGGATCGTGGCGTGGCGCTTCGCCTGCTTCACGCCAAGGAGCCCGGCCCCCTCTTTCGGCGCGACTTCGACCGTTTTCCCCAACTGCTTTCCGGTTTGGAGCGCTTCCTTTGCCCGCGCATCCACTTCAAATCCGTGATTGTGGACGGAACGCTGGCCTATGCCGGAAGCGCCAACTTGACCGGAGCCGGAATGGGCGCCAAGAGCATCCGCCGCCGAAATTTCGAGTCGGGCTTTCTAACCACCGATCCGCAGTTCATTCGTCCAATCATGGATCAATTTGACCAGGTTTGGATGGGCGCGCACTGTGCTTCCTGCGGGCGGAAATCCTTTTGTGCGGACAACGTGGAACTGGACGACACCACTCAGGGCAAGGGCAACCCATGAAATCCAAAATTTTCCTGCTGGTGTGTCTCGTGGGTGGCCTTGTTCAGAGCGCCTGGTGCGGCATCCCCTCCAGGCAGGCCCGTGCCTCTTCGGAGGTCTCCGGACTTGAGGCCCAACAGGCGATTGACGGACGTATGGATACCCGTTGGAGCAGTGATTCTTCCGACCCGCACTGGATTGAAGTGGATGGGGGCCGCCCGGAAGAGCTGGTGGGGCTCCGGCTCTTCTGGGAGGTCGCTTATGCCTCCGAATATGCCATCCAAGTCTCCATGGATCGCGCCCAGTGGCAAACGGTCTATTCCACCACCCGCGGTGATGGCGGCGAGGACGACATTGATTTCCCCCTTGTGACGGCGAGATACGTGCGCGTGGAGGGCCGGCGTCGCGGCACCGCCTGGGGCTACTCGCTCTTCGAAATCGTCCCCAAGACCTCGCAATGCCCATGGGGCGAGGACAATCCCGATGGATTCTTTCTCAAGACGCAGTGGCCGTTTACAATCGCCCCCACGGGCGAATGGGGGTCCATCACCACCCACGAGTCATGGGAACGCCAAGGCTTTCCCACCGGGGGCACCGGCCTCTATGCCAGCACATTTTTCATCCCCGCCGAATGGACCAACGCAAAGCCCTTTATCCGGCTGACGGATATCCGCGACGATTTTGAACTGAGCATCAACAACCGCGTGGTGGCGAGAAATCAAGGGCGGCGGAGGGTTCTCACCTGCGACCTCTCCGAAGCCCTTCGCTACCAGGCGCACAACACCGTGCATCTCAAGGTCTGGGGGCCTGGACCCTTCAGCGGCGTGCTGGGCTCTGTTGTGCTGGCCCGGGACGAACAGAGCCTGGAGCGGGGATTGAGGTCTCTCCACAAAACGGATCCGCGAAAATATTACCCATGGAGGGCCCACATCGAGCTGGAGGGCTCCTTCCCCTGCTGGCTGACGGGGCGCCAGGGGTTCTGGACCACGGTGGGCGCCGACGAAGATTTCAAGGAAAGCCTCCTGTGCCAGGATGGGACCCTGGAGCCCTACAAGTGTTTTTCAATCAGCCCCTTTCTTTACCTCGAGAATCGGCTGATCACCCGTGGGGAGGCCCGTCTGTCACAGTCGCTTGAAAAAGGGTTTCTGCCGGTTCCCTCCGCAACATGGGAAACGGACGATCTCACCTTGAACATCCAAGCCTTTGCGGCTGGACCCGCCGGACAGGCGGCGACGTATGCCTTGTACACCGTGCACAATCACCGCTCCACCCCGGTGCAGGGAAAACTCTTTCTGGCGATGCGTCCCTTTGAAGTCAATCCGCCCTGGCAATGGGGAGGCTTCACCCGCATCCATCATATCCGGCGAGAGGGAAATCGCATCGCCGTCAATGAGTTCAATCTCGTCACCGTCACCGACCCCACGCAATTTGGAGCCACAGGTGTGCCGGAAGGCGATATTCTGAATCATTTAAAGACGGGTGAAGTGCCCGCCAAGGAGACCTTTCACGACGAGGGGGGCAACGCCTCGGCGGCGTTGGAATACGCGTTTGATCTTCCGGCGCAGGGAAAAATCACCCACGTCCTGGCAATCCCGCTCTATCCCGAATCCCCCGTGGTGGCGACGCTGGAGCAAACCGCGCAATTATTGCAATCCACTATCCGGGATTGGGAACAGCGACTGCAACGCATGCCGTTCCAAGTGCCCGACAACGAAATGAACGACTCCTTGCGAGCGGGGCTTGCGCACATTCTGGTCAATCGGGATGGCCCCGCCATCCAACCCGGTTCAAGGGCCTATGAGGCGGCCTGGATGCGCGACGGCGCCCTCACGGCATCCGCCCTCCTGAAACTCGGGTTTGACCGCGAGGTTCGGCAATTCCTGGAATGGTACGAAACATTTCAATATGACGACGGACGCATCCCGGCCATCGTCATCATTGGCCGCAATGAAGTGAATCCCGTGCTGGAACTCGACAGCCAGGGAGAATGGGTTGCGGCGGTTCTGGAGTATTACCGCTTCACGCACGACAAGGCCTTTCTGAAAGCCCGCTGGCCTTCGGTGCTTCGCGCCCTGAGCTATCTTGCCAAGTCCCGCGCGAAGGAAGCGGAAGCCCTGAAAGCCAACACCCACGACCCACAAAGGTATGCGGGCCTCCTGCCTCAATCGGTCAGTCACGAGGGCTATTATCCGGAGCCCGGCAATCATTCCTATTGGGACAACTTCTGGGCCTTGAAAGGCTGGAAGGATGCAGGAATCATGGCCCGTGAACTCGGCGAAACAAACCGTCTGGTCCATATTCAGAAAGAGGAAGCATCCCTCCGCGAAGCGCTGTATGCATCCATCGCCGTGGCCATGGATTGGCACCAGATTGAATACATCGCCGGTTGCGCGGAACTGGGCGATTTCGATCCCTCTTCAACCGCCATTGCCATCGTGGCCTGTGATGAACTGGAGCAGTTGCCGCAACCCGCCTTGAGCAACACCTTTGAACGGTACTGGCAAGTCTTGCAACAACGGCAAACGCCTGGCTGGCGCGGCAGTTTTTCTCCGTATGAAATCCGGATTGCGCAGGCCTTCCAAATGATGGGCGATCCGGCGCGCGCAAAGCAGGTGCTGGATTATCTCATGAAAACGCAACGCCCTTCTGGCTGGCGGCAGTGGCCGGAGGCCGTCTATTTCCCGGAAGATCAAGGCGGATATATTGGCGACATGCCGCACACCTGGGTCGCTTCCGGCCTGATTTGCACCCTTCGCGCCATGTTTCTGCAGGAGTTCGCCCGCCCCGCCGAGTTGGAGCTGGCCGGCGGAATTCCGCCGGAATGGTCCAGGCAGGGGGTGGCGATTGAGGACGCACCCACCTGGTGGGGAGCCCTTTCCTATTCACTGAAACGGCAAGGAAACCGGATTGAGCTGAAGGCGGACGGGAAGTGCCAGCCACCCAAAGGATTCGTCGTGCGCCTGCCGGAAGCCGAGCCCATCCAGGCCGTGCTTCTTAATGGCAAGGTTCATCCCACATGGACGCAAAAGGAAATCCGCTTCCAGAACCTCCCCGCCCACCTGGTGATTGACTATGAACGCGCCCGCCCGCTCGATGGCTATAATGACGGCACCGATCCAACCAACGCCACGTCGTTGCAAGCCGAGGAGCGCAACTCTCCATGATTAAAGCGGAGAAAGCATAAACCCCACGGATGCCAGAGACAGCCCACGGATCAAGAATCCCGCCACGCGTGCCAAACTGAGCCTCCCCTCCACCGGAGGGGTGCCCAAAGGGCGGGGTGGGTACTGCGCCAGGCCCTTTTTGTGGAACAAGCTAGCCTTCATTCGAGGACATTAACACACAAGCGTCGTTCTGGAGGATAAAGGATCGTCCAACAAATAAAGCAAACGGTTTAACGGAATCCATGGACTGAACCTTTTGAGTGCATCCAATGGTTGTGAAAATCAATGCAAACAAATAGAAACTATGCAACAAATAAACAGCTTTTTTGGGGGCATCGGGGTCAAGATTTGGGTTAGTATTTCGCATATCGTTCTCCCACTTTCTCCTCCGCAATCCAACTGGCGTTCCGCCCTGCTAGGGGTGCCAGATATGCCAGCGGACGCTCGCTGAGTCAAACCGGCGAAGGGGCAAACAAAATGCGCCCCTCCTCTCCCCGCCAACTCGCTAAATACCATCGTAAAGGTTGGCCCAAATGCCCGCCCCCTTGCCTCGAGCGAAAATCTTCCAATGATTGGAAACTTTTTTAGAAAAGTTTCCAAGGGTTGGAACTTTTTTTGCCGTTTTTTCCAACCCTTGGAACTTTTCGGCAACCGCCCGTCAGGAGCCAGGGACGTAAAACGAGTCAGGGTGCCTCGTCCCCTCCTCCTCCAACAGCCCAAGCACCGTCGAGGGATCTCCGAGGGCGGCAGGAGATGCTTCGACACGCCGGGGGCGCATGCGCCCCGGCGGCTCAGCATGACGGACGGGTTTGACTGGGAGCTTTCTGCACCCGTCTGCGCCAAAAGAGTCAAATTGACGATGTCAGGGTCGCAGGCTCCAGTCCCCCGTCCTTCTGATCCATGTGCATTTCCCCATCCATAACACCCTTGGAACTTTTCGGGGAGCGCCCATCAGGGGACGGATTGCAGTAAGCGGTAGAAGACCCCGGAGGCTTGTGGCAGATCGGCATCGGTGAAGCCAAACGCGCCGTTGGGCCCGGGCGATAGCGGGGTCTCGGTGGTGAGGTTTGTCCACACCACCGGTTCGGCCAGGCTGGTCGTCCGTTCCACGCCGTAGCTCTCGCCAAGGGTGCCATAGAACTGGAATGTGGCCACGCCGTTGGCCAGGGCAAGGGACTGGACATAGGCGCCGAAGGTGGTGAAGCTGAAGATGGCGCCGCGGTTATTGCCCGCGCTGGTCGTGACCAGGGCTTGGAAGTAGTACGTCGTGCCGGGCAGTAATCCGGAAATGGCACGGCTGATGGCCACCGTACTGGTGCCGGTGATGCCGCCTTGGCTGGCAACAGTGGTGACCGGCTCGACCAGTCCATGTGTCAATTTGCGGATGCAGTTGTTGTTGTAGTCGGCCACCACCACATGGCCCGAGTCATCCAGTGTAATGCCGAACGGCCCGTTGAACTGCGCCGCGCCGCCAAGACCGTCCGCATAGCCGGCATTGGTCCCCGCCAGGGTCGTTACCAAGCCGTCGGGTGTGATCCGGCGGATGCGATTATTATTGAAGTCGGCCACAAACACATGGCCCAAGCTGTCCACCGCCACGCCCGACGGCATGTTGAACTTCGCCGTACCGGTGGGGCCATCCGCGTAGCCGGCATTGGTGGATCCGGCCAGCGTCGTCACCACACCAGCCGTCGTGATCTGGCGAATGCAATTATTGTAGGCGTCGGCCACCATCACATTGCCCGCACCGTCCATCGCCACGCCCGCAGGACGATTGAATAAGGCTGAACGGCCAACGCCGTCGGCGTAACCGGCCGTATTGGTCCCCGCGAGCGTTGTCACGACACCAGCCGGCGTGACCTGCCGGATGCAGTGGTTGTAGGTGTCGGCGACAATGAAGTTGCCTGCGCCGTCCACCGTTATGCCCTGTGGACGCCAGAACTGTGCCGCGCTCCCCGTGCCATCTGCGTAACCGGCATTGGTCCCGGCCAGCGTCGTTACGACACCGGCAGGCGTGACCTTGCGGATGCGGTGGTTAATGTAGTCCGCTACATAGATGCCGCCCGCGTTGTCCACCGCCACGCCATACGGGGCCGAAAACCTCGCCATACTGCCGGTGCCATCCGCGTAGCCGGGTGGATTGGTCCCCGCCAGCGTCGTCACCCAGCCTCCGGGCATGATCCGGCGAATGCGGCAATTGAAGGTGTCGGCCACCACCACGTTGCCCTCATGGTCCATGGCCACGCCCGCGGGACGAAGAAACGCCGCCGCCGTGCCGGGGCCGTCTGCGTAGCCGGCATTCGTTCCGGTCAGCGTGCTGGCCAGCCACTCTGCGTTGGTTGCGTATTGGAAGAAGCTGTCCGTAATCAGTCCCTTCGGGTTGACGCGTCCATTCAGTGTTGCGCCGGCGGCGGCCACGCCCGTCGCCGGCCACGTGATGACGGTCGGCGGCAGTATAACCGTCTGAACGTACGCAGGAGAACTGACGGAGCCTTCGTATATGAGATCCCCCGAGTATTCCGCCGTAATGTCATGGCCTCCGAGGTTCATCTGTCGGGTGGCAAACGTGGCGGCGCCCTCGCTCACGACACCGGTGCCCAGCGGCACGCCCCCGTCTTTGAACGTCACCGTGCCGCCGGCCGTGCCGGGCGAGACAGTGGCGGTGAAGGTGACCAGCGACCCGTAGGTCACGGGATTCACATCGGCGGTGACTTCTGTGGCCGATGGTGCCCGGGGAACCTCCGAGCCGGTCAGGACGATGCCAAATCGGTTTGCGTTGAGGGACCATGTGGGTGTTGCCGCGGTGCTACGGGCATTCTGCACGAAGGTGTAGCCCGGGGCCATGGTGTAGGGCGTGTCTGGCTCGGTGATGTTTTTTATGGAACGATTGGTACTGGATCCCGCGGTGGGGATCGAAATGCCCAGCGCGTAGGTCTGGCCCGCCTGAAGGAGATAATCACGGAGCGGCCCGGAGAAGGCGACGGTGTACCAGGACGTGTCCGTCTTGGCGATGTTGAGCAGGCTGGATTCGCAGACAGCGAGCGCTGTGTTGGGCATGTTGCTCGCCGTCACGTCATACAACGTGCACCGAATCGAATCATTCGACGGGACCGCCGTGAAATCGCACCGCAAGCGCAGTGACGCGTTCACCAGCCGCATATGGCCACTTCCGACCTTGAACACGGCCGCCACCGTTTGCTGGGTATTGAGGGTGGTGGCGGAAAGGGCGGCGGCATTCGTATCGGGATTGCGCAAGACGACCAGCGACGGATTCACCGTCTGGATCAGCGGCGGCGAACTGGTGGACCCGAGGAAGTCGGCATTGCCAGGATACTCGGCCGTGATGCTGTGGTCGCCGGCACTCAGGCTGTTCGTGGTGAAAGAGGCCGTCCCCCCGCTCAACGTGCCGGTGCACAGGGTCGTGGTGCCGTCCTTGAAGGTCACCGTGCCGCCTGGAATATAACAGTTGGAGGATACGGTCGAAATGGTCACACTGAACGTCACGCTCTCGCCTGCGGCCAAAGGATTCCTGCTCGACGTCAGCGTGTTGGTGGTCAGCACGGCATTGACCGTCACACTCACCGTCCCGGTGACGGTCAGGTAACGGTTGGTATCCGTGGGCGTGAACCGGACAATCTGGGACGCCGTTCCGCCATGGGGCCGGTTGGTCGGCGACTTCCATGAAAAGTCGCCCGCCGGTGTGGACGATCCACCGATCAGCGTGGAGGCGGACAAAGGATCTCCAAGATTGATCGCCGTGGCCGTGGGCCATGCCGTAACCGTGGACGCCGACTGGGTCACCGTCACGCTCACAGTCCCTGTGACGGGTATGTAGCGAACGGTGTCTGTGGGGGTGAAGACCACTTCGTGCGACCATGTGCCGATGTCCGGCGCGAAGCCAGAATTAACCCAGGCGAACGTGCCGGTGGGCGTCACCGACGCGCCGCTGAGCGCGGAGGAAGCCAGTGTCCGTCCGTAGCTGATCGCGCCGGCGGTCGGCCAGACGGTGACCTTGGGCACGCCCTGGGTTACTGTCTGAATAATCGGCGTTGAGTTGGTGGACCCGAAGTAGTGACTGTCGCCGGCGAATTCGGCGGTAATGCTGTGACTGCCCAACTCCAGGCTGTTCGTGGTGAGCACGGCCACACCGCCATTCAGCACAGCGTAACCGAACGTCACAGCCCCATCCTTGAACACCACCGTGCCGGTGGCCGCCGGCCAGCCGGGAACGTTGGTCACGACGGTGGCAATAAACGACGCGTCCTCGCCATAGGAAGACGGATTAGGGGCCGAGGCCAGCGTAAGCGTAGAGGTCGTTTGGAGCGTGGTGAAGCTGAGGACCTCGCCGTGATTGGTGCTCACGCTGTTGGTGGCCGCAGTCCAGTAGTAATAGGTCGTGCCGGGATGCAATCCGGAAATCGTATTCGTGAAGGCTACGGCGTTGGTGCCGGACAAGCCGCTTGAACCGGACACGCTCACCGGATTGGACAGGCGGTAGCCGACGCGCGCTATGCGGTCGCGTCCGTGGTCGATCACCAGCAGGTAACCGTTGCTGTCCACCATTCCGCCCACCAGTTGGCTGAAATACACCGGACTTCCGGTGGCGGCATCCAAACAATTCAACGTTGTCACCACCCCGTCCGGCGTCACCCGGCGAATACGATTATTCACGGCGGCGTCGACCACGAAAAGACTACCGGAGTGGTCCACGAGAGTATTCATGGGATAAGCGAAACGAGCCACACTGCCGGTGCCGTCCGCATAGCCGTTTCCTGATCCCGCCACGGTTGTCACCATACCGGTGCCCGTCAGATTCAGATTCCGAACACAATGGGCATCCGTGTATTCGCCCCAATACAGGTTGCCAGAATAATCGTCGACGGCAATTCCTGTTGCGCCATCAATGAACGCCACGATGTTGGGGTCGGAGCTGAACGCTGGGCCGTCTCTCTGCCCAGCGCTGGTCCCCTGATCCGTCAGCGTCGTCACCACGGCGTTCGTCGTGACCTTCCGGATGCGGTACGAGCAACCCACATAGAAGTTACCCAGGCAATCTCTGGTCATGCCGAGGATCGTCCAAAATCGTGCGTTAGTGCCCTCGCCGTCTACGTTCTTCTGCGTGTCGGATGGATCCCCTGCAAAGATCGACCACACACCGGTCGTCACGTTGTACCTTCGGATGCACCAGAATTCCGCCGTGAAGAGATTGTTGTCCTCATCCACGATCACACTGATCGGGCGCCATGAATACCCCCACTCATACCCGGGTGGACGGGGCAATGCAGAGACCCCGCCCGTCGCCGAAACGCGGAAAATCTGTGAGCAATCCGGCGTGCAGATGTAGAAGTTGCCGTTGCGGTCCTGTGACAGCGAGGACCGGGCCGAGCAGTATTCGCTTATGCCTGTGACGACGGTATCAACCAGCCACCCGCCGCTGGTCGAGTATTGAAAGAAGCCCGCCGTGGCGGCGCTGACATTCGGCGTGACCGTTCCGTGGAGCGTCACGCCGGCGATGCCCACGTCGGTGGCCGCCAGCGAGGTGGCAACAGCCGCCCCTTGCTGTCGGATGGTCACCGTCAGCCCGGCAACTGTCAGCGTGCCCGTCCGCGCCGTACCAGAGTTGAGCTGGACACCGATGACTACCGTGGCGCTGTTGGTTTTCGTGACCCCGCCGCAGGGGACGAGATTCAGCCAGTTGGTGTTGGCGGTTGCCGTCCAGGTGTTCGTGGACGCACTGGCGGTTAGGACCACACTGGTGATTCCAGCCGCCGGACTCACCAACAGATTGGTTGCGCTGAGCGTAAAATTAGCCGCCACGGCGTTAATGGAAACACCCGTGGCGATCACAAGAATCCACAAGGACAGGAGAAGATTTCTTCGCATGGTCTTCATCGGACAAACGTGCAAGAGTGGACTATGCCATCGGGGCTAGAAATGATCAAGCGTTCCCGGACAAAGGCATTCCTCGACAATGCTCACAGAGGCGCAGGATGGCCTCAGCCTTATGCGCCCCGGCGCAAGGCCGGGGGATTCCGGACGGGACGGCCATCCTATTCGCGTTGATTCGCGTGCATTCGTGGGTTATCCGCGAACTGCCAGGCGAACCAGTCCAGCGTCACGGAAATCAGCTCCATTTCGTGGAGGATGGATTCAAAGCAATGTCCGGCGCCTTCCACGAGATGGATGGCCATCGGATAGCCTGTTTTCTTGAATGCCTTTTGGTACTCCTGCGCGCCGGAGGAGGGAACGGTCAGGTCCTTCTCGCCCTGCACGAGCAAGACCGGACAACGCGCGCCGGCGATGGCTTTCAAGGGGTTCATCCGCTTCATCTCATCAATGAATCCTTTGCCCAAGGCCCAGCCATTCATGTCCACAAAGCCCATTCGCTTGAGTTCGCGCTTCTCTTTGGGTGTCATTCGTTCGCCGCGCCAATTGGGATGAGCCACAGGGTTCCACAGCACGCCGGTGCACAGGGCCTGATCCTCTCCCAGCATATAGGCGGCCATCATGCCGCCCAGGCTCATGCCCAGCACCCCCACCCTTTTCTTGTCAATGCCCGGCTGGCGGCGGAGAAAGCGCAACGCCTCGCGGGCATCCTGCAACTCGCTGGAAGGCGTCATGGCGGAAAATTCGCCTTCGCTGTCGCCCGACCCGGCAAAGTCGAAGCGCAGAGAGGCAATGCCAAGCCGGGCCAGTGCCCGCGCGGTGCGGACAAAGACACGGCGAAACTCCGCCTTGTTTCCTGTAAAGCCATGAAAGAAGACCACCGCGGGCACAAGGCCCTTGCTTTTTTCCGGCCGGTGCAACTGGCCCACCAATTGATGCCGGCCACTTTTAAAGACCACTGGTTTTTCCATGGGGACTCCTGGCCTCCTCATCCCTGAGCGGAGAGGGTTTCGATTAATTTGCAGAGTTTTTCACGGCGCTCCAGCAACTCATTCTTCTTGGTGCGCTGTTGGGCCACCACTTCCTGTGGCGCCTTGCTGACAAAATCCAGGTTCTCCAGCTTGGCCGTGACTCGCTTGAGTTCCGACTCCACCTTCTCCAGCTGGTCGCCCAGCTTGCGGGCCTCGGTTTCGACATCCACAAACCCTTGCAGGGACATGTAGATGTTGCCCAGCGGGCTCAACCCACCCGGCATGGCCTGTGGGGGTTCAAACGCCGGATCAATCGTGAAGTTCTCCGCCTTGAGCAGGCTGGCGATCATCTCCTGATCCTTGGCCAGCGCCTCGGCATGCTGGTCGCTGGCGGGGCGAACGATGAAATTGACCTTCTGGCCGGGCGGGACGCCGTAGTCGGAGCGGAGCGTGCGCCCAATGCGGATCAGCTCATGCTTGGCATCCACATAGGTCACCGCCCGCTGGGTCACGCCCCATTCCCTCAGTTCATCCACCTCCATGGCGGAGGGCCAATTCGCATTCATGATGGTTTCCCCGTCCTGGCCATAGCCCATGCCGTGCCAGAGTTCCTCGGAGAGAAACGGCATCAGCGGGTGCAGGAGTTTCAAAGACTGGGCAAAGACATAATGCATGACCTTGAGCACCTCGGTGCGCCGATCCGCATCCGTTCCGTAGAGCACGGACTTGGAGTACTCGACATACCAGTCGCAGAACTGGTGCCACAGGAACTCGTAGAGAGCCTTGGCGCAGTCATTGAAGCGAAAGCGCTCCAGGCTTTCCGTGCAGGCGGCGATGGCGATATGCAGGCGCGCCAGGATATGCTGGTCGTCCGCGCTGAGCAGGCTGGGACGGAAAGAGGGCTGGCGGATGTCAAAGACCTCGTCCTTCGTGTGCATCTGCATGAACCGCGCGGCATTCCAGATCTTGGTGCCGAAATTGCGGCCAATCTCAAACTTGTCGGTGGAGACATAGACATCCTGCCCGGTGGCGGTCAGCATGATCAGGCTGAAGCGCAGGGCATCGGCGCTGTACTGCTCAATGATCGTCAGCGGGTCAATGGAATTGCCCAGGCTCTTGCTCATCTTGCGCCCGGAATCATCGCGGACGGTGCCATGGATATAGACCTCCCGGAAGGGAATATCGCCCATGAACTCAAAGCCGGCCATGATCATGCGGGCGACCCAGAAGAAAATGATCTCCGAGGCGGTCGCCAGCGTGTGGGTGGGATAATAGAACGACAGGTCGTCGCTCTTGGCCGGCCAGCCAAAGACGCTGAAGGGCCACAGCCAGGAGGAGAACCAGGTGTCGAGCACATCCTCGTCCTGCCGGAAATCCGTGGACGAGCAGGCGGGGCATTTCTCCGGGCGGCCCTTGGCGGCCCACTCATGCGGGCAGGTGTTGCAGTAGAACACGGGGATGCGGTGCCCCCACCAAATCTGGCGGGAGATGCACCAGTCTCGGATGTTCTCCATCCATTCCAGATAGACCTTGGTCCAGCGCTCGGGAATAAAGCGGATGCGTCCATCCTTGACGGCCTCAATGGCCGGGCGGGCCAGGGGCTTCATCTTCACAAACCACTGGGGGGAGAGCCTCGGCTCCACCATCGTGTGACAGCGGTAGCAATGGCCGACGGCATGGGCGTGATCCTCGATCTTTTCGACCAGGCCCGCCGCCTGCAAATCTTCCAGAATCTTTTCACGGCACTTCTCGCGCGTCATCCCCACATACGGGCCGGCGGCCTCATTCATGGTGCCATCGTCGTTCATCACATTGATGGACTCAAGCTGATGGCGAAGCCCCATTTCAAAATCGTTGGGATCATGAGCGGGAGTGACCTTGACCAAGCCGGTGCCGAATTTAGGATCCACGAAGTCGTCTTCGATCACCTTGATTTCGCGGTCGAGAATGGGCAGGCGCAGGGTCTTGCCCACGAGGGAGCGGTAACGCTCATCGCGCGGATTGATGGCCACCGCCACATCGCCCAGGAGGGTTTCCGGACGGGTAGTCGCCACCACGACATAATCCTTTTTGCGCCCGCCGCTGACGGGGTAGCGCAGATGGTAGAGCTTGCCGTTCATGTCCTTGTGCTCGCTCTCCTCATCGGAAAGCGCGGTTCGGCATCGCGGGCACCAGTTAATGATATACTTGCCGCGATAAATCAGCTTCTTCTCATAGAGCCGGACAAATACCTCTTCCACGGCGGTGCTGAGGCCCTCGTCCATCGTGAAGCGCTGGCGGTCCCAATCGCAGGAAGAGCCCAGCTTTTTCAATTGGTTGATAATGGTGCCACCGTATTCCTCGCGCCACTTCCACACACGCTCCAGAAAGGCCTCGCGCCCCAGTTCATCCCGGTGCTTGCCTTCCTTGCGGAGCTGGCGCTCCACGACATTCTGCGTGGCGATGCCGGCATGATCGGTGCCCGGCACCCAGACGGCATTGCGGCCCTGCATGCGCTTCCAGCGAACCAGAACATCCTGGATCGTGTTGTTCAAGGCATGCCCCATGTGAAGAATGCCCGTAACGTTGGGCGGCGGGATGACCACGCAATAGGGCTCCCCCCCGCGCGTGGCATCGCTATGAAACGTTTTATGGTCCAGATGCCATTGATACCACTTTTCTTCAATGGCTTTCGGGTCGTAGTGTTTGGGCAATTCAGACATGGTCAGCTCTTTTTGTTCTTTTGTTCATCCAGGAAAAGCTTGTATTCAACGCTGTCCACCAGCGCCTCCCACGAGGCCTCGATGATATTCCCGGAAACGCCCACCGTTCCCCAGGTATGATGTCCATCCGTGGATTCAATCAGGACCTGCGTCTTGGCGGCGGTGGATTCCTCGGGGTCGAGAATGCGCACGCGGTAATCCGTCAGCGTCACGTCGCTGATCTGCGGATAAAAGCGGTTGAGGGCCTTGCGCAAGGCCTGGTTGAGGGCGTCCACGGGACCATCCCCCTCGCCGGCCGTCAGCTCGGACTGCCCCTCCACGCTGAGCTTGATCGTCGCATAGCAGACGCTCGGGCTCTCCTGGGAAGGCTTCTGCACGATCACACTGAATCCCTCCAGCGTGAAGAACGGCTTGTGCGCCTTGAGCACCTTCTGCACCAGGATCTTGAAGGAGGCCTCCGCGGACTCAAATTCGTAGCCCTGCTTCTCCATCCGCTCCAGCTCTTTCAGGATCTCCTTGATCTCGGGAGAGGACTTGTTGACATTGAACCCCATCTCCACCGCCTTCATCAGCACGTTGCTGGTTCCGGACAGCTCCGAGATCAACACGCGCCGCGTGTTGCCCACCATTTCGGGCTCGATGTGCTCAAAACTGCGGGCGACCTTTTGCACGGCATTGACGTGCATGCCCGCCTTATGCGCAAAGGCGCTCTCCCCCACAAACGGGAGTTTCCGGTTGGGACGCACGCTGGCCATGTCATCCACGAACAGCGAGACCTCCCGCAACTGGCGCAGACTGCCTTCACGCAGGCAGGAAATGCCCATTTTCAGGCTCAAATCAGCCACGATGGAGCAGAGATTGGCGTTCCCGGCCCGCTCGCCAAAGCCATTGATCGTGCCCTGCACCTGAAGCGCGCCGGCGCGCACCGCCTCCAGCGAAATGGCCACCGCCAGCTCGCTGTCGTTGTGCGCGTGAATGCCGACGTTGGGCCCGACCTCGCGGATCACCTCCTGCGTGATGTCAAAGGCCTCATGGGCCAGGCATCCCCCGTTGGTGTCGCACAGGACCAGCATATCCGCGCCCGCGTCGCGGGCGGCCTTCAGGGTCTTCAGCGCATATTCCCGGTTATCCTTGAAGCCATCGAAGAAATGCTCGGCATCATAAATGACCTCCTTGCCGCGCTCCTTGAAGAAGCGCACCGTGTCGGCGATCATGGCCACGTTCTCGTCCGCCGTGGTCTTCAGGACCTCCGTCACATGCAATAGCCAGCTTTTCCCGAAAAAGGTCACGACGGGGGTATCCGCCTCCAGCATGGCCTTGACGCCCGCGTCCTCGCCCACCGGCACGCCGGCCCGGCGGGTGCTTCCAAACGCGGCCACGCGGGCATGCTTGAGATTTTCCTTTTTGATTTCGCGGAAAAACTCCATGTCCTTGGGGTTCGAGGCGGCGAACCCGCCCTCGATATAATCAATGCCAAATTCGTCCAGGCACTTGGCCACGCGAATCTTGCCCGCGCAGGAAAAAGCGATGCCTTCGCCCTGCGCGCCGTCGCGGAGCGTCGTATCATAGATGGCCACCCGTCTATCTTGGTTCTTCATGCCTTGCCTCCCGCTGATGCGTCCTGAAAAAAGGCGTGAAACAGCGCCCGCACGGCCTTCTTGCGGTCCACGTCCTTGACGCCATACATCATGCTGATTTCCGAGGAGCCCTGGTTCATCATCTCGATGTTGACGCCGGACTCGGCGAAGGCGCGCGCCGCGCGCGCCGCCAGGCCCACGGTATACCGCATCCCCTCACCCACCACCATGACCAGGGCCAAGCCGTGCTCCACCTCGACATCATCCGGGTTCAGCTCGTTCCGGATGCGCGCCACGGCCCGGGCTTCCTTCTCCGGGGTGAATTCCTGGCTTCGGATAATCACGCTCGTGTTATCAATGCCGGAGGGCGCATGCTCATACGACAGCCCCTCCTCCTCCAGGATCTGGAGCAGTTTGCGCCCAAAGCCGACCTCGCGGTTCATCAGGTATTTGTCGATGTAGATCGTGCTGAACCCATCCGCGCTGGCCACGCCCACCACCCCGCCGCCGGCATACGTTCTTTCTGGCACGACCATCGTGCCCGGCGCGGACGGACGATTGGTGTTCTTGATGCAGATGGGAATATTCGCCTTCACGGCCGGCAGAATGGCCTCCTCATGGAACACGCCAAATCCGGCGTAGGCGAGTTCGCGCATCTCCCGGTAGGTCAGCAGTTGAATGGGCGGCGCCTCGGGCACGATGGACGGGTCCAGCGCATACACGGAATCCACATCCGTGAAGTTCTCGTAGACGTCGGCCTTGACGGCCGCCGCCAGGATGGCGCCGGTGATGTCAGACCCGCCACGCGGGAAAGTCGCCACCGCACCCTCCTTCGTATATCCAAAAAAGCCGGGAAAAATAAGAATGCCCTTGCGGTCCTTCAGGCTGGCGGCCAGCCGGGGATACGACTCCTCCAGCACCTGCGCATTGCCATGCTCGGAACTCAGCACCAGGCCCGCCTCGCGGGGGCTGACGTATGCGGCGTCCTGGCCTTTCGCCCGGAACAGCGCGGCCACCAGCTTGGCGCAGTTGTCCTCGCCCGCCGCCTTGAGCGAATCCATGAACGATCCGGCGTGCGAACGATCGCCAGCCAGGCGGCCTTCCAAATCCGCGCGAATTTCATCCGTCAGCGCGCTGGGCAGTCCAAGGGCCTGCTGAATATCCGCAAAGCGCGCCACCACGGCGGCCAGTTCAGCGGCGGCCTCGCCGCGCTTGAGCATGGCCGTCGCGCAGGCGATCAGCATATCCGTCACCTTGATGTCCTGCTTTGACCGCTTGCCGGGCGCGGAGACCACGACGAGCCGGCGGTCCGGGTCCGCGGTCACAATGTCATACACCTTCAACAGCTGGCCGGCGTCCGCCAGCGATGATCCGCCAAATTTAGCCACTTTCATCATGCGTTCCTTTTTATGCAAAATCTTCAATGCGCAAGCGGACGGTCGGCGCGCCGACCACATCCATCGCGTCAATCCGTGCGAGCGCCGCGCGGAAGTTCCCCTCGGTGGCGCCATGGGTCACGATAATGACCGGGACATGTTCGCCCGCGCGCGCTTCTTTCTGCATCACCGAGGCGATGCTGATCTGGTGCTCGCCAAGGATCTGCGCCACGCGCGCCAGCACGCCGGGCCGGTCCAACAGGGAAAGCCGCAGGTAATAGCGGGCGCCAATTTCTCCGATCGGCCTGAGGCTGGTGGCCGCGCAGGTGCCCACAAAGGAGGGCAGTCGCTGTTTGGCGCCCGAGGCCAGGTTCAGCGCCACATCGGCAATATCGCTCAAGACCGCGCTGGAGGTGGCGGCGCGCCCCGCGCCGCGCCCAACATAGAGGGTGTCACCCACGATATCGCCCTTGACCAGAACAGCGTTAAACACGCCGCTGACCGAGGCCAGGACATGGGAGAGCGGCACGAGCGTCGGATGCACGCGCACCTCGATCTGCCCGGCCGACTGCTTGATGGTCGCCAGCAATTTGATGCGGTAGCCCAGCTCCGCGGCATAGGCGATTTCAGCGGCGGCCAGGCCCCGGATGCCCTCAACATGCACCGCGCTCATCGGGAGACTGCATCCATACGCCAGCGAGGCCAGCACCACCGCCTTGTGGGCAGTGTCTATACCGTCAATATCCAGGCTCGGTTCTGCTTCCGCATAACCCGCCTGCTGGGCCTCCTTCAAGACCTGGTCGAACGGCAGGTGCTCGCGCTCCATCCGGGTCAGTATGTAATTACAGGTGCCATTCAAAATGCCATGGATGCTTTCGATGTGATTGGCGCACAAGCCCTCGCGCAATGCCTTGATAATGGGAATGCCACCGGCCACGCTGGCTTCGTAGTACACCTCGGTTTGATGGGCCAGGGCCGCGCGATGAATTTCCTCGCCATGCTCCGCGAGCAGGGCCTTGTTGGCCGTGACGACCGGCTTGCCCAGCTTCAGTGCCTGCAGGATGAACTTGCGGGCGATCGTCGTCCCTCCAATCAGCTCCACCACCACATCCACGGAGGGATCGCGAATCACCGCCTCCGCGTCGGAGGTGAGCAAGGCCCGGTCCACCGCCACGCCGCGGTCCCGGTCCAAGTCAATATCCGCCACCTTGCGCAACACGGGGCGAACCCCCAGCCGGCGCGCCATCAATTCGCCATTTTTCTGCAGGCCCTCAATGACGCCGGCCCCGACCGTGCCAAACCCCAGTATGCCTATTCCATATTCTTTCATCGGTCACCTGTTTCAAGCTGTTTCATTTCATCCGGTGCTGGAACAAAAAAACCCCTCTTTCGAGGGGTGAAAATGACAAGGCGGGCTCAGCCCCTCATGAGCCTGCCTCTTGCGGTAATGCCAATCGTTGTTACCTGCTTCACGTTGCCCTCGCCCAGTCAAAATGTGGGTCTAATCTACTCAAAAAAGCACACCTTACAAGTAGAAAGTTCAGCCTCGCCGGGCCGTCCGCCTCAGGCATGAAGGAGTGTCCTTTATTTTAAGCGGGCGAACCTTTCCCTATAATTCACCGGAAATCCGGTGTATGTTGATGCCAGATGAAGACAATCCTCAAAAAATGCACGGCTAGGGTTCTTGCGCTGGGCGGATTGCTTTTTTTAAGCGCCTGCTCGACGGTCCCCAGCCGGTATATCCCCTCCACCATGGGCCCTGTGCAGGGCGGTGAAGTTGTCGATGATCTGGAATGCCGGATTGAACCTGAACGCGAAACCATTGTCATTGGGGACGTCCTGCTGATGACCGTGGTCGTTCGGAATAACGGAACTCGGAGCCTCTGGTTCCCCAAGAAACCGGATATCGTGGTGATGTGGGTGTACCCGGACGGCAAGCGCGACAACATGGTCTTTGAGGTTCCATCTGCCCGCTTTTTCAGAAAGGATCAAGTCGTTGAACTGAAGCCGGGCCAGCAATACAAGACCCAGATCCCCATCAAGACCTATTACTTTCCAAAGCCTGGGATCACGGAATTTCAGGCCTTCTGCAATTCGCCCAGCAACACCAACCCGGAAATCACGCCCTTCTGGCAGGGGCGCGTCTTTTCCAATTCGTACGGGGTTCAGGTGGAAAAGCGGCGGATTCGCTCATAAGGCAGAATCAGATTTCAGACTTTAGGATCTTCCAGCCCCTGGGCTCGATCGTGATCGTTCCCCGGCGCACCGGCTCCCCCTCTTTCCACACATCACGCGCGCTCACGGCCAGCGCATATTTTGCCGGCGCATCGCCGGCGTTTAGCAGGATCAGCAAACGCTCTGCCTTGTTGAAGCGTTCAAACCCCAGCACCCGCTCCTGGCCCGTTTCCACCCAGCGGAAACGTCCGCGGCGCAACACCTCGTGCTCACGGCGCAGGCGAATGGCGCGCCGGTAAAACGACAGCAGTCCGTTATCCGGCTTGCGGGCCACCGGACGGCAGGCCGTTCCATCCGGACGCCGTGTTTCCGGACTGTACGTCACATCCTTCCACAGCATGGGCTGGCGGTTGTCCGGATCATTCCCGCCCCACAGCCCCACCTCGGTGCCATAATAAATCATGGGGGCGCCGATATAGGTCATTTGAAAGATCACCATCTGGCGCAGGGCGTCCTTGGCCCGCTTGCCCGGCTGGGTGGTGGACAGTGAGGGCTGATCCTTGGCCCGGGCAAAATGGAAGTAGTCATCCCACTTCTCAAAAGGCGGGCAGGCATTTTCCAGGAGCGTCAGCACACGCCCGGTATCATGCGAATCCAGCAGGTTCTGCATCACGGCGGTGGCGGCCTCCGGATACCGCCGCCGCAGGCGGTCGAGCTCGGTCCGCATTTTTTTTGCCGGCAGGGGCTTCTTGCAGGGAGAGAAAAACCCCAGCGTGGGATACAGCCACATGTAATTCATCACGGCGTCAAACTCGTCGCCCTTCACAAAATCGTCCGCAGGGCCGACGATTTCGCCGGTCAGATAGGCCTCGGGATTGATCGCTTTCACCAGGCGCCGCCAGCTCCTCCAGAAGCCGTGAGGCACGCAGAAGGCCACATCCAGGCGCCAGCCATCCACGCCATCCGAGGGATCGCCATCCTCGTTGGGATCCATCCATCGCCGGGTAATGTTAAAAATGTAGGCCTCCACCGGCTCCACAAGGCTGGACTCGTTGCGGGCCAGCTCAGGCAGGCCCTTGTGGCCAAACCAGCCCTCATACTCAAAGGTCCCATCCATGTTCCATTGCGTGATGCGGAACCAATCGGCATAACACGAATTCCGCCAATTCGCCTGGACATCCCGGAACGCAAAAAACTGGGTGCCGACATGATTAAACACGCCATCCACAATGACCCGCATCCCCCGGCTGTGCGCGTCAGCCAGCAGGTCCAGAAAATAGCGGTCCGCCGCCGTCCAGATCCAGGTGCCCGGGTCCTCCGTCTCCCCGGCGCGCGCGATCAGGGCCAGATCGCCCTCGCGGTCGGGGCCAAAGGCCGGGTCAATGTGATGCAGGCAGGAGGCATCGTATTTGTGCAAGGAAGGCGCCATGAAGACCGGATTGAGGTACAGGGCGTTGACCCCCAGCTTCTGGAGGTAATCGAGCTTCTGCCGCACCCCCACCAAGTCCCCTCCGAAGCGCCGGTGATACACGGACTGGTAGAAAGACCCCAGCGCCGGTTCCCAAGGCGCGCGGCCATACCACTCCATGCCCCACGGGCAGATTCGCCAATGCGCCACCGGCTTGTCAAAAAAGTCTGCCAGTTGCGGATCGCTTTGCGGAGCGCCCCTTCGAAAGCGCTCGGGAAAGATCTGGTACCAAATGGCGTCGCGCGCCCAATCGGGGGTGAAATTTCTCGCTGTCTTCCGCCTGCTCTTTTGCGTCATGTGCGCTCCCTGCGTTGACTGCTTCTTGTCGCGAGGCCCATCATACCCAGTTTTCCAAGGTTTGGAAAAGTCTGGAAAAGATTTTCCAAGGGTTGGAAACTTTGCCATAGTGCCAGGGCGCAGAGTTCATACAAAAACGCAAATGAGGTGACGCGATGACAACCAACAGCTTTTCGCCCCCGGGAA
>CAZFSE010000016.1:0-38778 GCA_964521805.1 uncultured Verrucomicrobiota bacterium | reverse complement strand
AAAAAAAGCGGCCGCGGATTTCTCCGCGGCCGGGTTTTTTTGAACCGCTGTTGTTTGTTTACGGACCTGTGACCGGCTGTCCGGCTTCGATCCAGCCTTGAATGCCCTCGGGATACTTCAAGACGTTCTTGTATCCCAATTTGATCAGGCTCTCGGAGAGCACTTTGCTGGCCGGGCATTTCAGATTGCTACAGTAGGTAACAATCAGTTGATCCTTGTCGGGCAGGGCTTCGGCGATGGTTTCCGCTGAGGCATCCGGGGCGACGGCGATGGCGCCGGGGATGCGTTTTCCGTCATCCCACTTGCCGGAACGCGCGTCCACCAATACGAGCGGTGTCTTGACATCCACCAGCTTTTTCAAGCCGGAGGTGTCCACCGTCCCGTAGCTGGCCACATGGTCCTTGGCGTCGGCTTTCACCTCGGTCTTCACACTGCCGCAGGCGCCTTTCTCCTTGGCGCCGCAACCCGCCCCCGCCAGCCCTTGCTGGGCCAGGCCCAAACCAACCAATCCCGCGAACAGAACTGCAGTAGCGTTTTTCATTAGACGCTCCTTTCTTTGTTAACTGGCATCAATCTACAATCAAATGGCTGTTTTTCAAGGGGGCCCAAAAAAACTCAAGGGTTTTTGTTTTCATCGCCAGGCTCATGGTCTAGGCTCTCTCTATTCACAGGGAGGGATGAGCATGAAGAATCTATGGCGGGGCGTCATCTTGGCGGCGTGGATGTTTCCAATGGTTTCCTGGGGGGCGGTCTATACGGTCACCAGCACGTCGGATACCTCGACGGGTGGAACCTTGCGGTGGGCGTTGCAGGCGGCCAACACGAATCCGGGCGTGGACACCATCGCCTTCAATCTTTCGGTGCCCTACATCATCCAGCCGACAGGGCAGTTGCCGGTGATTGCGCAAAGCGTCATTTTGGATGGGACGACCCAGAGCGGCTATGCGGGGATTCCTTTGGTGACGCTCAATGGCGCCAGCAATCTGGCGTACGGCTTGGTCGCGACCAACCTCAACAATGTCATCCGGGGGTTGAAGGTCACGCGGTTCACGGAGGCGGGCATCCAGTTTCAAGGCGGTGGGGGGCATGTGGTGGAGACGTGCCATATTCTGACGAACTATTTTTATGGCGTGATTTTGGATGCTTCCGCGAACAATGTGATTGGATCCACCAACGCGGCGCGCCGGAACGTGATTTCCGGGAACGATTATGATGGCCTGTATATTTGGCGCGCCTCGAGCACCAACAACCAGGTGATCGGCAACTACATTGGCACGGACTCGGCGGGCGTGTCCGCCCAGCCCAACGGGGATTCCGGGGTCTTCCTGTATGAATGCGTGCGCAATCGGATTGGTGGGACCAACAGCAACCAGCGGAATGTGATTTCCGGCAATCTGACGGGGGTGAATCTGGGGGCGGACGCCTGGGGCAATGAGGTGCTGGGCAACTATATTGGAACGACGGTTGATGGACTCGCCGATCTGGGCAACCGCTCGGTGGGGGTATTTGTCCGGGGATACAGCAATCAAATCGGGAATGCCTCCGCGGGCGGGAGGAATGTGATTTCCGGAAACGACAACTCGGGGATCTACTTTTTCAATGCGGAATCGAGCGGGAACACGGTGCAGGGCAATTTCATCGGCGTGAATGCCAGCGGGGTGCTGGCCTGCTCCAATCAATATGGCATTAACATGGCCGGTGGAAGCCGCAACCGGATCGGAGGCTCTGGGGCGGGCGAGGGGAATGTGATTTCCGGCAATAGCCATTGGGGGCTTTATCTGACGTTCCCTGCTTCCTCGAATATCATCTTGGGCAATCGGATTGGGCTGGACGCCTCCGGGACCATGGCGGTGGGCGGGCAACCCTGGGGCATCTACTGCCAGTCGCCCTATAATACGATCGGCGGATCATCCGGAGGAGGCAATGTGGTTTCGGGGAATGGAACTTCGGGGATATCGCTGTTTGGCACGAATGCGCACCACAACCTGATTCAGGGCAATACGGTTGGGTGTGATGTTTCGGGCACGGTGGCGGTTCCCAATGGGACGGGGATGGACCTGTACAACGCGCCCAGCAATGTGGTGGGCGGAGCGGGGATTGCCTTGCGGAATCTGGTTTCGGGGAACGGTTCGTATGGCATCTCCATCAGCGGCATCCGGTCAGTAGCGAATCTGGTGAGCAACAACTGGGTTGGACTGAATGCCAGCGGAACGGTGTCCGTGCCCAACAACGTTGGCATTGGAATCAGCGCGCCTTCCAACCGCGTGGTGAACAATGTGTCGAGCGGCAACCGGTTCACCGGGATTTCCGTGTCGGACACGGCGGCGGAGGGCAATGTGCTGTGCGGCAATGTGCTGGGGATGAGTCCGGATGGGAGCACGGTGGCCAGCAATGGGCAGTATGGCCTGAGCGTTTTTCAGGCGCCGCGCACGCGCATTGGGGGGACGAATGTGGCGGATCGCAACATCCTGGGGGGCAATGGCTATGCCGGCATTCGCCTGTATGGGTCAAATTGCGTGGAGACGGTGATTGAAGGCAACCTGGTGGGCGTGGATGCGAGCGGGGATGGCTATGCCCCGAACAACTGGGGCATTCTGGTGGAGAGCCAGGCGGCCAGCAATCGGATTGGCGGTGCGTTCGCGGGCGCGCGCAACATCATTTCCGGCAATAGGGACTACGGCATCTACCTGCGCATGGGGGCGCATCACAACTGGGTGCTGGGCAACTTCATTGGGACCACCGCGACGGGGTTGGAGGCGTACGGGAATGGAGGGGCGGGCATCCGGCTGGAGGAGGTCTCGCGGAATGCCATTGGGAGCCGTACGAATGGCGCGGCCAACTTCATTGCGGGCAACGAGTCGCACGGTGTGGAGATCATCGCGCTGTCCACATGGAACGGGCTGGAGGGGAATTGGATTGGCGTGGGACCCTTCACCAATGCCATGCCCAACGCGGGTTCCGGGGTGTATGTGGCCGGCGGCGCGGCGACCAACTGGATTGGGGGCATTTTAGCGGGCACGGGCAATCGGATCGCCTATAATCAGGAGCAGGGTGTGTTGATTGCTTCGGACAGTGATGGAATCGCCGTCTTGCGCAATGCGATTTATCAGAACCGGTGGCTGGGGATTGATTTGAATGCGGACGGAGTATCGGCCAACGACACGGACGATCCGGACGGCGGAGGGAACCGCACGCAGAACTATCCGGTGATCCTGTCCGTCAGCAACAATGGGTCGAATCTCCGGGTGGTGGCGTCGCTGAATGCGGTGAATTTGCATTCGTATCATGTGGAGTTTTTTGGCTCACAGACCTGTGATTTGCTGGGCTATGGGGAGGGCGAGGATGTTCTGGGGGCGCAGGATGGCGTGTTGATCAACACGCCCGACAAGACCGTGCTGTTCACCAATGTGCTGGCCCTGCCCATTCCTCCACCGAGCTGGATCAGCCTCACCGCAACGGATCAGAGCACCCTCGACACCTCGGAGTTTTCCAGGAGCGTCATGGTGGATTCGGATGGGGACGGGATGCCGGATGGGTATGAGTTCATCCATTTCGGAAGCACCACCGGCGGCGATCCCAATGCCGACCAGGATGGCGATGGCATCAGCAATCTGGGCGAGTTTCTGGAGGAGACGGACCCCTCCGATCCGCTTTCCAACCTGCACTTCACGGAGATCTCGCGCTCCTCAACAAGTTTCCGGCTGGTGTATGACGGGACCTCCATTAACCGGGAGTATCAGCTGTGGCACGCCCCGCTGGGCGGAGGGGATTCCTCCTGGAGCCTGCTGGGCTCGGACGTTCAGGGCACCGGCGCGAGCTTGCAAGGGATAGACCTGGATTCCGTTTCCGGGAGAATGTACCGCGTGACGACCCGCTGGCCTTGAAGCGGCCAGGGTGCTGGAGAATCGTCATACGAACACGGCAAACTCGGCCCATTCGCCGGGGCGCGATTCGGCGGTGATGCGGCCCTGATGCAGTTGCACGATGCGCCAGCAGGTGTAGAGGCCGAGCCCGGTTCCTTTCTGTGCGGCCAGCGGCTTGGACTGGAGCCGGGAGAAGCGTTGGAAGAGCTTGTCTCGTTCTTCTTCCGGAAAGCCGGGGCCGGTATTGCGCACGGAGACTTCGAGGCGTTCCTGTATGGCGCGCACGCCGAGGGTGATGGTCCCTTCCTCGTTGCCATACTTGGCGGCATTGTCGAGGAGGTTGGCAAACACGATTTTCAGCAGGCCCGGATCTCCCTGGATCGGTGGAATGGAGGGTGGAAAATTGCGCACCACGCTCATGCGCCGTTCGGCGATGCGCCCCCCCGCGACTTCCAGCGCCGGTTCCAGCACGTCAGGGACCATCTGCACGTTCGGCACGGGATGGAAGGCGAGTTGCCCTCCTTCCAGGCGAGCCAGATCCAGATATTCACGGACCAGCCCCAGCAGATAATCGGCCTTGCGCTCGATGCGGCCGACCCATTCCGCCTGCTTACCCTCCAGGGGGCCGAGGTAGCCGCCGGTCAGCAGGCGGGCGTCGGTAATGATGCCGGCGAGCGGGTTCTTGATTTCGTGGCTGATGAACGCGAGCATTTCCAGATAGGCCTGATTGGAGGCGCGCAGTTGCTCGATTTGCCAGGCTTTTTCCACGGCCTGGCTGAGCCGCCCGGCCATGCGCAGGTGGAGCAGGGCCTGATGCGCGTCATAGGCAAACGGGCGGCGCGCACTGCGGAAGAGCACGCCCACCCGGCGGCCCTCCACCTGGAGCGGGCACGTCATGTTGGAGCGGACGCCTTCCTCGACGAGCAGGCGGGTGGAGCGGCTGTCGGGATGCTCTCGCAGGTAGGCTTCCAGATCCTGGATGATGCGGATGACCCCGCGGTCGAGGATATCCTTCAGCGAACTGCCGGCGGTGTTTTCGATATAGCCGGTGCGCAGGGACACGGGCTGGTAGCGGGTTTCCACGGAGTAGGCGGTGGCGCGCCTCCCGTCCTCTTCAAAGAAGGCCAGTCCGATGCGGTCGCAGGGGAAGACCTCCGCTCCGGATTGGAGAAGAAACTCCAGCACGCCCTTCAGCGACTCCGAGGCCGCGACCTTGTTATTGACGGCCTCGAGCATGGCCTGCTCGGCGGGCGTGAGGGAACCTCCCGCCTGTTCAATTTCGTCCGGACGCAGAAAAATCAGGTTGGACTGGCGAGACGTGGTCATGGGCGATAGCGTACCATTGAAAAAAGACCGGATAACAGCAAAAAGAGATTTCCAACCGTGCCGTCCGTGTATACACTGGCGTCCATTGAAGCGGTTTTTTACATCCGGCGGGCTTTTTTGCGGGGAGGCGTTTGATTTCGACCGACTGCGAACAACGCGAATGGGAAGGGGCGGACAAAAACAAGGCGTCTCCCATTCATTACATCAAGGGGATGCTCCATGAGCGAATTTGAATCCACGGTCTCCACCATCTGTGAAAACCATGGGCGCGACCGGACGCGCATGATGGACATTGTGCGCGAGGTTCATGAGAAATATGGCTACTGCTCCAGCAAGGCCATGAACCTGATTGCCCGCGAGACGGGCACGCACCGGGTCGAGGTGCAGAGTGTCGTCACCTTCTACGCCTTCTATTCTGAAATCCCCAAGGGGAAGGTCATTATCCGGCTGTGCAACGACATTGTGGACACGATGTTCGGCATTGAGCATGTGGCCCGCGCCTTTTCGGAGGAGCTGGGCATTGGGTTTGGCGAGACCACGGCGGACGGGCGGTTTACGCTGGAATACACGCCGTGCATCGGCATGAGCGATCAGGCCCCCGCCGCGTTGATTAATGAGGTGGTGGTGACCAGCCTCTCCTCCGACAGCGTCCGCGGCATGGTCCGCACGCTTCGCGAAACCTGCGACCCCCGCAAGCTCGTCCGCCGGTTGGGCGACGGGAACAACGCGCACAAGCTGATTCATTCGATGGTGCAGAACAACCTGCGCAAGAAAGGCCCGGTGGTCTTTGCGGATTCGGTCCCCGGCGAGGCGCTTCGCAAGGCGCTGGCGATGAGTCCGGTGGAGGTCATTCGCGACGTCAAGACCGCGCGCCTGCGCGGGCGAGGCGGGGCGGGTTTTCCCACCGGCATGAAATGGGATTTTACCCGTGCCGCGGAGGGCGACAAGAAATACGTGCTGTGCAATGCCGATGAAGGCGAGCCGGGCACTTTCAAGGACCGCGTGATTTTGACCGAGCGCGCGGAGTGGATGCTGGAGGGCATGGCGATTTCGGGCTATGCGATCGGGGCGCAGGAGGGGATTATTTATCTGCGCGGCGAGTATGCGTACTTGAAGGCGTTTTTAGAAAACGTCATCGCGCGGTGCCGCGAGTCAGGCCTGCTGGGCCGGGACATCCTGGGCAAGAAGGGCTTTCATTTCGATGTGCGCATTCAGCTGGGCGCCGGAGCGTATGTCTGCGGCGAGGAGACGGCTCTGATCAGCTCCTGCGAAGGTCTGCGTGGCGACCCCAAGACCCGCCCGCCGTTTCCCGCGCAAAAAGGCTATTTGGAATGCCCGACGGTGGTCAATAACGTGGAGACCTATTGCTGTGTGGCGCGCATCCTTGAAAAGGGGCCGGGCTGGTTTGCGCAGATGGGGAGCAAGGGCAGTCCCGGCACCAAGGTGTTGAGCATTTCCGGCGATTGCGCCAGCCCCGGGGTCTATGAATTTCCGATGGGCGTGACGATGGCCGAGGTGCTTCGGGAGGCGGGCGCGGAGGATGTGCAGGCGGTGCAGGTGGGCGGCCCGTCCCGCGAAATCATCGGCCCGGAGGGGTTTGAGCGCGTGATTTGCTTTGACGATCTGGCCACCGGCGGCGCGATCGTGGTGCTCAACCACACCCGCAACATTACCGAGATGGCGCGCAAGTACATGGATTTCTTTGTCGAGGAAAGCTGTGGCTACTGCACCCCGTGCCGTGTGGGCAATGTGTTGATGATGAAAAAGCTGGAGGACATTCTCGATGGCAAGGGCCAGCTCTCGGACTTGGACTACCTCCACGATCTGGCGGAGACCGTCAAGACCGCCAGCCGGTGCGGGCTGGGGCAGGCCTCGCCCAATCCCATCCTGACCACGCTGGAGCGCTTTCGCCCCTTTTATGAAAAGTTGCTCCGCGAGCCTCCGAAGGGGCGCGCGCCGGCGTTTGACATCCGTGCGGCGCTGGCCGAGGGGGAGCGGCTGGCCGCTCGAAAATCCGTGCTGTATCCGACGTAAGAAAGGAAGGCCCATGAACGACCGCGTAACACTCAGCATAGATGGCGTGGAGATCACCGTCGAGGCGGGGCAGACCATCCTCGCGGCGGCCGATCAGGCGGGGGTGTACATCCCGCGCCTGTGCGCCTTTCCAGGGCTCAAGCCCAACGGCTCGTGCCGGATCTGCACGGTGCTGGTCAATGGACGCCCGCAAGCCGCCTGCACCACGCCGGTCATGAAGGGCATGGTTATCCAGAGCAACACGCCCGAGTTGATGAGCATGCGCCGCAACATCCTTGAGATGCTGTTTGTCGAGGGCAACCATTTCTGCATGTTCTGCGAGAAGAGCGGCAATTGCGAACTGCAGGCCATGGCCTACCGCCTGGGCATCACGGCGCCGCATTTCCCGTACCTGGAGCCCAAGCGGGAGGTGGATGCCTCTCATTCGGAGTTCCTCATGGATCACAACCGGTGCATTTTTTGCGGGCGGTGCATTCAGGCCTCGAAGGAGTTCGATGGCAAGACCGTCTTTCAATACATTGGCCGCGCGCGCAACAAGAAGGTGGGCGTGAACGCGGAGGAAGGGCTGGGCGAGACGGAGTTCGCCGCCGCGGACCGCGCCGCGACCGTCTGCCCGGTCGGTTGCATCATCAAAAAACGCGTGGGCTTCAAGGTGCCCATTGGAAAACGCAAGTACGACCATGCGCCCATTGGCGTGGAGATTGATCAAACCGTGAAAAAGGCGGGGGAATGACCATGGCAAAACCCAAGGTGGCAACCACATCGCTGGCCGGCTGTTTCGGCTGTCACATGTCCCTGCTGGACATTGATGAGCGCATCCTGCAGTTGATAGACTTGGTGGATTTTAACAAATCGCCGGTGGACGACATCAAGACCTTCACGGAGCGGTGCGCGGTCGGCCTGATTGAGGGCGGCTGTTGCAACGAAGAGAATGTGCATGTACTCCAGTCGTTTCGGGAAAACTGTGACATCCTGATCTCCGTGGGCGATTGCGCCACGATGGGCGGCCTGCCCGCCATGCGCAATACGGTGCCTCTCCAGGAGTGCTTCGACGAGGCCTATTTGAATGGGCCGACGGTGTACAATCCGCGCGGCCTCATCCCCGATGATCCGGAGCTTCCCCTGCTGTTGAGCAAGGTGTATCCGTGCCATGAGGTGGTGAAGATTGATTATCATCTGCCGGGCTGTCCGCCCTCCGCGGACACCTTGTGGGCGGCGTTGACGGCCCTGTTAAGTGGAAAACCCGTGGAATTGCCGTATGATTTGATCAAGTACGATTAACCCCCTGAAGCCGCCGGGCTCGGTGCCCAGCGGGATCTGGGAAGGAGCGGTCTATGGCCAGCGCAGTACAGAACCCGAAGAAGATTGTCATCAGCCCCGTGACCCGCGTGGAGGGCCACGGAAAGGTCACCATCCTGCTCGATGACGAAAACAAGGTGACCCAGGCCCGCCTGCACATCGTAGAGTTTCGAGGTTTCGAGCGCTTCGTGCAGGGGCGGCCTTTCTGGGAGATTCCCGTGCTGGTCCAGCGCCTGTGCGGCATCTGTCCTGTGAGCCATCACCTGGCCGCCGCGAAGGCCATGGACCGCATTGTCGGCGGCGAGAAGCTCACCCCCACCGCCGAGAAAATCCGTCGCCTGATGCATTACGGGCAAACCCTGCAATCCCATGCCCTGCATTTCTTCCACCTGGTTTCACCGGACCTGCTGTTTGGGTTCGATGCCGATCCCGCCATCCGCAACATCATCGGCGTGGCGCGAAAATATCCCGAGCTGGCGGTGCAGGGTGTGATGATGCGCAAGTATGGGCAGGAGTTGATCAAGGCCACCGCGGGCAAGAAAATCCATGGCACGGGCGCGATTCCCGGAGGGGTGAACAAGAACCTGTCCATCGGGGAGCGCGACGGATTTCTCAAGGATCTTCCGCAGATGATGGAATGGGCGCGCAGTGCGTTGAAGCTGGCCAAGGACTACACCTCCGAGCATCTGAAGGAGCTGGCGGGGTTTGGAAGCTTTGAGTCCAACCATCTCTCGCTGGTGCGCGCGGATGGCGCGATGGACCTTTACCACGGGAATCTGCGCGCGATAGACGCCCAGGGAAAAACCATCTTTGACCAGGTGGATTACCAGAACTACATGGACTACATCGCGGAAGAGGTCCGGTCCTGGTCCTACATGAAGTTTCCGTTCATCAAATCCATCGGCCCGGAAAAGGGCTGGTACCGGGTGGGCCCGCTTGCCCGCGTGTGTGCCTGCACCTTCATAGACACTCCCGAGGCCGAGGCCGCCCGCCAGGAGTTCATGGGCCTGACCAACGGAAAGCCCAGCTCCATCACCATGGCCTACCATTGGGCGCGCATGATCGAGCTGTTGCATTCCGTGGAGAAGATCCAGCAATTGCTGAACGATCCAGACCTGCAGGGGACCGATCTGGTGACCAAAGGTGAGCGCCGCTTTGAGACGGTCGGCCTGATTGAGGCGCCGCGCGGCACGCTGTTTCATCATTACCAGGTCAACGAGCAGGACCAGGTCACCCGGTGCAACCTGATTGTCTCGACCACCAACAACAACACCCCGATGAATCTTGCGGTTGAGAAGGTCGCGCGGGATTACCTTTCCGGCACCACGATCACCGAGGGCCTGCTCAACCGGGTGGAGGTGGCGATCCGCGCCTACGATCCCTGCCTGTCCTGCGCCACGCACGCGATGGGGCAGATGCCCCTCGAAATCGAATTGATCGCCGCCGATGGCGAAGTTCTTGACCGGCGGGTTAAAGGGGCTGTTACGAGGTGAGTCCGGGGGAGCCCAGCGTGTTGGTGGTGGGCTATGGCAACCCCGGGCGCTTGGATGATGGACTCGGCCCCGCCTTGGCCGAAGCCATCGAAGCCCTGCAGATCCCCGGCGTCACCGTGGACTCCAATTACCAATTGAATGTCGAGGACGCCGCCGGCCTGGCCGGGTATGACGTGGTAATTTTTGCCGACGCCGCCGTGCGGGGCCCCGAGCCCTTTTTGTTCAGCGTTCTCCACCCTTCCGATGAGGCCTCGTTCAGCACTCATAGCCTGGAGCCCGAGGCCGTGCTGGGGCTGGCCGTGAGCCTGTTTGGCGCCCGCACCAGCGCCTACACCCTGGCCCTGCGGGGGTATGCCTTTAATGCCTTTGGCGAGGAGCTGTCCGCGGGTGCCCGCCGCAACCTGGAGGCCGCCGTGCGCTGGATGGAGCCGGTTTTGCGCGGGCGAACATTTGCGCTGGCGGCCCGGCAGGAAACCGCTATACTGACCGCAAGCAAGGAGCCATCATGAGAAACGGAAAACAGGTAATTTTGTATGTGGACGACGACCAGGACTTCCTCGACTCCATGCGCGTCATCCTGGAAGCCAATGGGTATATCGTGGACGAAGCCTCCTCCGCCGAGGATGGGCTCAAGAAATACAAAAAAGAGCGGCCCGACCTCATCATCGTGGACTTGATGATGGAGGAGATTGATTCCGGCACGAATTTCGTCAAGGAACTCAAACTGCTCAACAACACGGTTCCCGTGTACATGCTCAGCTCCGCCGGCGACCAGTTGAACATCGTCACCAGCTATTCCGACCTGGGCCTCGACGGCGTCTTCCAGAAGCCTGTCCATCCCGACAAGCTTCTCGCGACCATCAAGGAAAAGCTGAAATAGAAATTAGTGAAACCCGCCGGCGAGGAGGGTTTCCGCGGCGGCGCGCCACCGGGGATCAAAGGCCGGCCGGCGGGGCAGTTGGATGAAGATCCGCCGTGCCGCGAGGCGCCGGCGCCCGGGCGGAGAGACCAGCCGGTCCAGCCAGTGTGAGGGAAGGCGCCGGAGGGTGGCGATCAGAACTTCCAGCAAATCGAGGGGCTCCTCGAATTCCGGCGCCAGCACAAATTGCCAGAGGATGTCCGGTTCGCCCAGGACCATTCGCTTGATGCAGGAGATGAGGGCGGAGCGCTGTTCAAACAGGTTTGCGCCTTTGAAAATGATGGCACGGCGGCTGGCCTGTCCAGGGATCTGCTTTCCGATGAATGCTGGTGCGCGGAGCTGTTCAGGGAACAAATCAGGCAGGCGGGATCCTACAAACTGCCGGGTGGGGGAATCGAATGCGCCCAGCCGCTGGGTGGCCAGGTCTTCGATGGCGGCGAGTTGCTGGGCGCTGAATTGGTCCGTGGAAAGCACACGATAGGGCGGCAGGGACTGGGCCTTCAGGTGCAATTCCTTTTGACGGTCGCGCAGTTCCGTGCCAGGCAACAGCAGGGTGGGCAGGAACTGTGGGTGGGCCTTGGGGAACCGATCCAGGAAGGCCAGCGAGCGCTCAATGTCCTTCATGCCCTGGTGGGGAAGCCCATACATGAAATCAATGGTGGGCTTGATTCCGTGGCGCAGTAATCGTTCAATGCCCTCCTCGATTTGCCCAAGGCGGGCGGGGCGGTGAATGCTTCGCAGAACGTCTGGGTCCGTGCTCTGCACGCCGACCTCGGCCTCGACCACGTTGGCCTCCGCCAGGGCGGCGGCATCTTCTTCGGCCAGGGTGTCGGCCCGCAGTTCGACAAAGAAACGGATGCGCCGGTCCGGGTTGGCCCTGCGCATGGCTTCCAAGGTGGCGTGGAACCGGGGGTGCGCGTTGAAGGTTGGATCCACCAGGCGAATTTCGCGGGTGCCTCTGCGGCGCAAGAGGCGGATGCGCCGCTCGACCTCCTGGGGGGGCAGGACGCTATGGCCTTTGCGGCGCATATTGTAACAGCAGAAGGCACAGCGCAGGGGGCATCCCCGGCTGGTTTCCAGGTAGGCCATGCCGTTGGCATCGGGGCGCCAGATGGGATGCCGGGCGGGCGGGAGCAGATCCACCAGCGGGCGCATGGGGGGCGGCTGTGTGCCCCAGACAAGCCGTCCTTTTTTTCTCCAGGCCACATTGCTCCAGCCGGTTTCCCCTCCGCGGCGCAGGGCGGTGAGGATGCCGGGGAAGACCGCCTCGCCTTCGCCGAGTACGGCAACCTCCACGCAGGGGGCGCGCTCCAGCAGGGGATTCTGCCTCGCCACTTCGGGGCCGCCGACGATGATGCGCGAATCCGGATGCCGTTTCTTGAAGGCGTCCAGCAGGCGCAACGTGCGTTCGATGTTCCACAGGTACAGGGTGGCGCCGATGACATCGGGCCGGAGGGCCTCCAGGAGGCGGAGGCAGGTGGCGTTGCCAGCGGTGTTCAGCGCCTCCGGGGCCGGCGGGCAGGCCCACCGTGCGCCTTCCTTTGAGCGCTTCAGCGCGCTTTGCAGGAAGGCCGCCGCCAGCGGGACATTCTCGCCGGGTGTGGTGGCATCCGGATCGAGCCGCGGCAACTGGATCAAGAGCAAACGGTGAGGGCTGTGCATGGCGGCCAGTGTTGCGTGGTCTTCCTTGCTTGTCAAGAAAGGCGGGCATTCCGGCGGTTGACAAGCGGGCGGATTTGGGCCAGCTTATTCCTTCAGGGCATGCGCCCGTCGAAGAAGGAAGCGTAATGAATATTCAGTACCGGTCCATGGTCTTGGATGATTTTGAGGCGTGTCTTGATCTGTGGAAAGCCTCAGAGGGCATTTGCCTTCGGAAGGACGACTCCCGCGAGTCCATGGAGGCCTATCTGGCGCGGAATTCCGGCTTGAGCCAGGTGGCCTGCCTGGGGGATCGCCTGGTGGGGGTGGTGCTGTGCGGGCATGATGGGCGCCGCGGCTTTTTGCATCACCTGGCGGTGTCCAGGGAATATCGCCGCAAGGGCATTGCCACCTCGCTGGTGACCCGAGTGATTGAGGCGCTGGGTGCGGCGGGCATTGACAAGTGCCATATCTTTGTCCTGAACAACAATGCCGACGGCATGGCCTTCTGGAAGAAGTCCGGCTGGATCAAGCGCGATGACATTGAGCTGATGTCCATGGACGTCATGCGCCGGCGATAAAAAGAAGTTCCTTTTTTCGGCCGGGTCGTTATAGTGACTTCAGCCACTCAAACAAAATCAAAATGGGAGCGTCACGATGGAACTCCAGGATAGCAAAATGGGCCAGGCCTCGATCATCGCGGTGAAGGGGCGCATTGATAATTCCAGCGCGCCGCTTTTTCAGTCGCACTGTGAAACATTGATTTCCAAGGGGGAGAAAAAGTTGGTGCTGGATTTTGCCGGGGTGGACTACCTCAGCAGTGCCGGCCTTCGGAGCATCCTGACCTTGGAAAAGAAGCTCAAGCCCATCAGCGGCCGCCTGTTGCTGTGCAGTTTGAAGCCCGCCGTCCAGGAGATTTTCGACATCTCCGGCTTTACCTCCATCTTCACCATTTGCTCTTCGTTGGAAGATGCCGCCAGCCTGGTGATGTAGTCGTTGGGTGCGGGCCGGACGTCCGCCCGGCCTTACGGCATGCGCCGCGGTTGAAAGTTGGATTCCCGGGCCAGATTCTCGAACAGACTGCGCTCGCGCTCATTGAGCCGGTCTGGGATGGCAATTCGGATCGTGACAAACAGCTCGCCCGCGGTTCCTGTCTTGTCCGTCAGTCCTTTTCCGCGCAATCGAAAGCGCTGTCCCCCCTGCGTTCCGGCTGGAATCGAAAGCGTGGCCTTGCCTTCCATGGTGGGGATGTTGATTTTGGCGCCCAGCGCCGCCTCCCACGGTGTGATGGGCAATTCCATGTCCAGATCATAGCCGTGCAACTGGAAGATGGGGTGGGGGGCGACATGAATGCGCAGGTACAGATGCCCGGCCGGCCCGCCCTTGCGGCTTTGTCCGCCCTGGCCGCTCAGCCGGATGCGCGTGCCTTCCGTGGCCCCGTCGGGGATTTTGATGTCATACGTCCGGCTGGCGTAGTGGACGGTGCCCCGCCCATCCATTTCCGGCGCTTGCAGGGTCACATTCTTCTTGGCCTTTCGGTGGATGTCCTCCAGCGAAACCGTGATCTCAGCCTCAAAATCCTGTCCCCGTTGGGTCCATGGGCCGCCGCCCTGCCGCTCTCCAAATGGGGTTCCCCTTTGGCCGCGTCCAAGACCGCCAAAAAGGGAGTCAAAGAAATCGCTGAACCCGCCCATGTCCCCAAAGCTGAATTCCCCGCCCTGCGGCCCCTGCTCTTGGGTGGCCTGCCGGAAATGCTCGTAGCCGGGTGGCGGGGTGAACTCCTGGCCCGCCCTCCAGTTGGAGCCGAGCGCATCGTACCGCCTGCGCTTTTCGGCGTCGCTCAGGACTTCATAGGCCTCGCCGATCTCCTTGAAGCGGGTCTCCGCTTCTGCGTTCTTATTCACGTCCGGATGAAATTTGCGCGCCAGCTTGCGATAGGCCTTCTTGATGTCTTCCTGCGAGGCATCGCGGCTTACGCCCAGCATCTGGTAGTAATCTTGATATTTTACGGCCATGGCCTGCTCCTCTTGTTCACACCGGAGGGAACTCTACTGCAAAGCTGAAAAAAAATCGAGCGGCAGAATCATTGGGGTGGCGGGCGCATGGTTCAACGGGTAGGATCAGCCACGAATGGGGGAACCATGCGAAAGTTGAAGGCCGTTGCCGTGATTGGCGTCTTTGCCCTGCCGTTTGGCCCTCTTGCCTGGGGCGCTCCGGTCCTGACGGAAGTCTTTACCGGGAAGAGCCGGCATGATCCGGGCCGTCAGGTTCAGATTTCCGTTGGCCTGGCCAATTCCCGGGAGGTTCCGGTGACCAATACCGTGCGGGTTTCCATTTCCTGGCTGACCGAGCCGGTGGCCTCCTTTTCTGAGCCGGTGATTTTGCGGGCGGGGGAGGAGCGGGTGGTCCCCTTTTTCTGGAAGGCGGGCCACGAGGATTTCCAGGGTTACGGGGTGGACGTGGAGGTCTTCTCCGGGCGCCTCCTGCTGGACCGGGCGTCCACGGCCGTGGATGTGAGTTCTGACTGGAGGCGTTTTCCCCGCTACGGATTTTATACGGATTACGAGCCCTCGCAGAGCCGCGAGGAAAGCGAGGCCCGTGCGCTCGCGCTCTCCAAATGCCACATCAATGCCCTGCAATTCTATGATTGGATGTACACGCATGACCGGCTGTTCTTGAGGGATGAACAGGGACGTCCGCAGGAGCGCTACCGGGAGTTTGGCGGGACGGGCAAGGAGATGTCGCTGGCGGTCATCCGAAACAAGATACAAGCCTCTCAGGAGCGCAACATGGCCTGCCTCGCGTACAGCTTGATCTATGGGGACGGGGGAACGGGCGGCTGTCCCGACCGGATTGAATGGGCGGCCTTCCCTGAGCCGCAACAATCAGAATGTGGCCAGGTGGCCGCGCATGTCTTTGGGCCGTTCCGCATTTTTGTGATGGATGTTTCCAATCCAGATTGGAAGAAGCAAATTTTTGGAGAATACCGCGGCGCGTTGCGGGAGCTGGGCTTCGATGGCTTTCATCTCGACAATCTCGGCGCGGCCCGGCGATACCGGCGTGCTTCGGATGAGGCCATTGACGAGGAGCGGGCGTTCCCGGCTTTTATCAACGAGTGCGCGGGCGAACTGGGCCGCACGTCTCCGGGGGTGGCGCTGGTGCATAACGCGGTCATGGGGCAGTATCGCGATGCGATCCTCGCCTCCAAGGCGGATGTGTACTACCAGGAGGTGTGGGAAAAGGACAGTTACTGGGATCTGCGTGAAATCATCACCGGCGCGCAGGCCGCCTCGGGCGGCGGCAAGGCGGTGGTGCTGGCCGCCTACCTCAACCGCGATGATCCGCCCGGCGCCTGGATGAATGAACCCTCTGTCCGGCTGGCCAATGCCGCCATTTTTGCGCACGGAGGGTTTCACCTTGAACTGGGCGAGCGGATGGAAATGTTGTCCAACGAATATTTTCCTCACCGCCCCGCCGCGGTTTCTCCCTCGCTGGCGAAAGCCTTGCGCTCCTATTATGACGTGCTGGTTCGCTATGAAAACGTGCTTTCCTTCAACCCGCAGGGCGGCGTGGTGGATGCCACGGATTCCGCCCGCCTGTCCTGCGATACCCATGCGCTGAGCAAGACGGCCTCCTCCAATGCCGTCTGGACGGTGCTCCGCCGCTGGCCGGGGCGGTTTGAAATCCTCCACCTCATCAATCTTTGCGGCGCAGATTGGGCTTGGCGGAATCAGAGCCCTCCGCCGCGGTCCCAGACCAATCTCCAGTTTCGTTTATATCTGGAGTCTCCCTGCCGGACTCTTCATTGGGTTAGCCCCGATGATGGGCTTGGAAGGCCCGTGCCCGTGCCCTTCACACTGGGCCGGGATGAGGGCGGCGCCTATGTGGAGTGTGTGGTTCCACGGCTGGACTATTGGGGATTCCTGCTGTTCGATGTGCGCCCGGACGGCTTGCTCATGCCACCACGTAATCCGATCGCTGAATCAGGTAGAAGCCCATCCCCTGGGCAACCAAAACCGGAATCCAGATGATCAAATCCGGGCGGTACTGGGGGTATCCGACCAAGGTGTCGGAGATGATCATGAACAGGTAAAAAGAAATCACCAGGGCCAGGCTGAGGGCGATCCCGATGGAGGTTTCCTTGCGGTGCGATTTCATGCCCAGGGGAATGCCCACCAGCGTGAAGGCAAAGCAGGCCACGGAAAAGGCCAGCCTCTGGTTGGCTTCCACCACCAGCTTCATCCTCTGCTTCTGCATGTCCCCGGGCTCTAAATCCGGAAACGCCTGCTGGACGTTCTGGATGGCGCGGATCAGCTCCAGATAGGTCATGTCCGGGGCTTTTTTATTGACGATGCCGTCCCCCACCAACGCCTTGAAATCCAGCCGCACCGGATATTCCTTGGCGCTGACAAAGCGGGACTTGGAAATGTCCATGGGATTGTCCCGGTCCGGCTGGTCAATTCGGACATCAAACAGATTGATCAGCAGGATCTTGGTGTCCTTGTTGTAATCCACCGTGCCTCTTTCCGCGCGGATGTTGCGTTTGACGCCTTGCGCATCCATCTCGTAGACGATGACATCCGAAACTTCGGTGGCGCTTTTTTTCCCGACGTAGACCATCAGTCCGGGGAAGTCCCGGACGAAGCGGCCCTCCTCCAGCAGGTTGATGGGCTCCTCGACCCCCGCCTCCAGCAGGGCCTTGCGCTGGGCAAAGCGGCTGTGCGGCGCCAGAGAGCCATTGATGTAGATGCTGGCAAAGGACAGGACCGTGGACAGCAGGACCACGGGCGAAATGATGTGCCACATGCTCATGCCCGACGCCTTCATGGTCGTGATTTCGCCATCAAAAGACAGCCGCCCAAACAACAGCAGAACGGAGACGAGGACGCTGATGGCGATGGAGAACTTCAGGGTGTAGGGCAGGGTCAGGCCGAAGATTTTCAGGATCAGCATGCCGGAGACCCCCCGGGAGAGCATGTCAATGGCCTTGATGATGGCCCCGATGTACATCACGAAGGTGATGACCAGCAGGGTCATGAGGAACGAGACCAGGAAGTCGTGCGCCAGATATCGGTTCAGCACCCTCATGCGGTGGGTTCCTTGGGCCGGGCGGACCGTTGTGACCGGGCGGCCTCCAGCGTGTTGTACAACAGCATGGTGATGGTCATGGGGCCCACGCCGCCCGGCACCGGGGTGATGGCGCCTGCCTTCTCCCGGACCCCTTCAAAATCCACATCACCCACCAGCCGGAACCCATTTTTTGCGCTGGGATCGGGGACGCGGTTGACGCCCACATCAATCACGACCGCGCCCTCGCGGATCATGTCCGCCGTGAGAGTCTGGGGCCGGCCTGCCGCGGCCACCACGATATCCGCCTCGCGGGTGAACTTCCCAATGTCCTTGGTGCGCGTGTGGCACAGCGTCACCGTGGCATTGCCCAGCGCGGATTTTTGGGAAAGCAGATTGGCCAGGGGCCGCCCGACAATGTTGCTCCGGCCCACCACGACCACGTGGGCGCCATCGGTGGCGTATCCGGAGCGCCGCAGGATGTGGAGCACGCCATGTGGGGTGCAGGGGAGGAAGGTCGCCAGCCCCAGCATCATTTTTCCGACATTGACGGGGTGGAAGCCGTCCACATCCTTGGCCGGGTCAATGGTCTCGATGACTTCCTGCTCGATGGAGGAATCGGGCAGGGGGAGTTGTGCCAGAATGCCGTGAATGCGGGGATCCTGGTTGAAGGCGCGCACCACGTCCAGAATCTGCTGTTTGGAGGCGTTTTGCTCCAGGCGGATTTCCCGGGAATACAGGCCGGCGGCCTCGCAGGCCTTTTCCTTGGCCGTCACGTACGAGCGCGAAGCCGGATTGTCGCCCACCAGCAAAACGCCCAGGCCGGGGGTGATTCCCTCCCGCTTGAGCTGGGCCGCCCCGGCGGCGATTTCCGCCCGCATTTCCTCCGCGATTTTCTTTCCATCCAAAATCCTGGCCGCCATGTCTCCATCCTTGTTGTTGGTCCTGAAGAAGGCCCACACTCTACCCGCTCGCCGCCCTCCTCGACAAGCTTGGAAAGTCACCCCCAAAAAAGTTCCAATCCTTGGAACTTTTTTTTGGGGTTTTTCCAATCCTTGGAAAAAATCCTTTGGAAAAATCGCGCCTGCGGTTGACGTTGGCCCCTTGAGTGTTTACCCTTGCTGTGTTGTCCAGGAGAGTGGCGATGTCCCAAAAGATGAACTATTCCATTCAGTGCCCCAAATGTTCCAAGGAGCAGGAGGCGGAGCTGTACGAATCGATCAGTGTGCAAACAGATCCTCTGCTGAAGGACCAGTTGTTGCGCAATCAGCTCAATCTGGTCCGGTGTGTCTCCTGTGGTTTTGCTTTCCGGGTGGATAAGCCGTTGTTGTACAGCGATATCGAGCGACGGCTGATGATTTATCTGATTCCCGTGCGGGGCGGGACGGTTGAGGAGGGATGCCGCCAGTTCGGGGAGTGCCTCAAGCGGGTGAATCAACTGCTTCCGAAGGATGTGGAGGTGCCCAATCTCCACCTGGTGTTCAGCCAGGTGGAATTGGTGGAGCGCATTTTTCTGGTTGAGGCGGGCTTGAATGAACGGGTGGTTGAGTATATCAAGCACCTGATTTACACCCGCAACGCCGGCAAGCTGGACCCGCGGCAGAAAATCCTGCTGTTCAATGCGGAGGATTCAACGCCGGAAACGCTTTATTTTGTCGTGCAGGACGCCGCCAGCCGCAAGCTGGAGTCGGTGGTCCAGTATAGCCGGGAGGCGTATCAGGGCCTCTTGGAAATGTTTGACTCCGACGAGCACACGCCCAGCTTGCTGGAGCTTTTTCCGGGGCCTTACATCAGTGCGCGGCAGGTTCTTCTGTTGGAACTTGAATCGGAAAAGGCTGAGCCGAAGGACTGAAGACGGAGGCCGGCGCCGGCGTCTGCGCGGGTCCAGCCCGGCGGGTCTTCTCCAGGAACAGCAGGCCGGACTCGGCCTGGGAGGTCCACGGATTTTCCGGGTTCGCCGCAATGAAATCCTCATAGACCGCCTTGGCCTCGTCGAACCGCCCCATCTGCTCAAGGCAACGGGCACGGCCCAGCGCCGCCATGGGCATCAGAAAATGCTTCGGATAAGCCTTTAGAAAGGCGTCGAAGGCCTTTTCGCCGGCTTCGAGCTGGCCGGAGGCTTCCAGGCATTGCGCAATCCCAAGCTCCGCCGACGGAAGCAGGGCGTGGCTGGGGTAGCGCTGTTGAAATTGGGTGAACACGTAGTTGGCGGGCTCATATTGTCCCGCTTCAAACGCCATGGAGGCCGCTGAAAGAAGCGCCAGGGGGGCGGCCTTGGTGTCGCCATATTGTGCCGCAATCTGCTGGAGTTCTTCTGCGCTCCGCGCGCTGAAGAGCATCTGGGAGGCCTTCTGCTCATTGGATTGCTTGTAATTGCGGTACACCGCAAATCCAAGAAAAACCACCACGGCAATCGTCAGGCCGATCAAAATGGATTGGCCATATTCCCGGATGAGGGATTGAAACTGTTCGACTTCCTGCGTGCCGCCGGCTTCTGGCGTCTTCGGAGTACTGCTGTTGGGCTGTTGTTCCATGTTCCTATTCCTTCTGTTGAAAATCAGGCCGCATTTATCGCTTTGCCGCCGGAAAAACTCAAGCCTTCAATGCAGTTATTCTTTTGGCGTGCTTGATTCATGGGTCGAAAGCTTGGTTTGGGCTTGTAGGCGGGGGTGGGGAAAGCTACGTTCTCCGGCGATGAAAGACTGGAGCAGAAAACTGGCTTGGGCGGAGCGGAATGCCCGGTGGCTTTCCGCGGGGGCCACCGCTCTGCTGGCGGGGTTGGTTTATTTCCTGACGGCGGCGCCCGCCGTTACCCTGGAATATTCCGGGGTGGTGACGGTCGCGGCGGACACGTTCGGGGTGGGGCGCGTGCCGGGCTATCCGGTGTGGACGATTCTGGCCGGCCTGTTCGAAAAGGTCGTCCCCTTGCGGTATCATGGGTTCCCCAATCCGGCGGGAGCGCTGAGCCTGTTCTCGGCGCTGTTCGGCGCCTTGGCGGCGGGCGGGGTGGCCTGCCTCGTCTGCGGGAGCGGTGAACTGTTGTTTCCGGCGCAGGGTGAAGGCGAAATCCGTGCGCGAGCCTTGCACGGCGCAGTGGCGGGCCTCTCGGCGGGGCTCTGCTTTGCGCTGGGCCGCGTGGTGTGGTCGCAGGCGGTGATTGTGGATACGCATTCCCTCACGTCATTCCTGATGGTTCTGTTTTTGGTCCTCTGCCTGAGATGGGTGGAGGGCTGGCCGAAGGGCTTCACCGCACTGGCCTTTCTCTTTGGACTGGGGCTGGCGGCCACGCAGTTTTTTATTGTTATGGCCCCCGTGGCGCTGGCCGTGGCGGCGCTGGCGGGCGGCCGCAAAGCGTTTTGGGCCTGGTGGGCGGCGTTGCTGATGGGCGTGGTGGCGCTGGCCTGGGGGCGGTATGCACTGAGGTTCGGCATGGGGCCGACCCTGCTGGCCATGGCCGGGGTGTCCGCGCTCTTTGGCGCAACGGCCCTGTTCTCTCGCGCAAGCCGGCCGTCCGTGCGGGTGTTCTTTTTGATTCTGCTGGGCCTGTTGCCGATGCTCTATCTTCCGATCGCGGCCTCGTTCAATCCGCCGATCAATTGGGGCGATGCCCGCACATGGGAGGGCTTCCTGCATCTGATCTCCCGCGGCCAATTTGAGCGGATAACATTCACGGACGTGCTTTCCTGGCGGTACGCGAGCCAGCTGGGCGCGTATGTGGATTTGCTGGCGGTGCAGTTCACCTGGCCGCTGGCCAGCCTGGGGCTTGCGCCTTTTGTCCTTTGGCCGCTCTTCAAGGGGCGTGGCCGCGCCTGGCTGGGGGGAATGGCGCTCGGATTTTTCATGACATCGGCGGGCGTGACGGCGGTGATGAATCCCACGCTGGATGTGCAGACACAATGGATCGTGCGCGTGCATTACATGGCTTCGTTCTTGTATGCGGCCGTCTTCATGGGCTGGGGGCTGATGCTGTTACTGGATGCGTTACATCCCAGGGCGCTCTGGAAGCCGCAAGCGGAGAGTGCTCCCGCTACGCCAGCCCCGCCAGCTCCATGATGCGTGTGGCGGCCTGTTCGGGGCTCAGGTTGGTGGTATCCACCTGGTGGGGGATGGCGGCATACAGGGCGCGCCGGGACTCCAGCAGGCGGGTGATGCGCGCGGCCTTGTCCTGCTCTTCGAGCAGGGGGCGGTGGGTCTCGGAGGCGACGCGGCGCAGAATCACTTCCGGCGGCGCGGAAAGGCAGACGACCCATCCGGTGGCGCTGAAATCGCGGAGGTTGTCCGGATTCAGCACCACGCCTCCGCCGGTGGCGATGATCAGATTCTCCTGCGCGGAAAGCTCGCCCACCAGCTTGCGCTCCATGGCCCGGAAGGCGGGTTCGCCCTCCTCGGCGAAGATCGCGGAGATCTTGCGCCCTTCGCGCTGTTCAATGACCGCATCCATGTCCACAAAGGCGCGCTGGAGGCGGGCGGCCAGCAGGCGGCCCACGGTGCTTTTCCCCGTGCCCATGAAGCCGGTCAGGATGATGTTGCCAGAGGCTTTCATATAAAAAAAGGCGGGACTCCGCATGGGTTGGAGCGGAGTCCCGCGCTCAAGTTCATGGGCCCCGCACTATTGCTGAGGGGTCCCTTCCGCTACGCGAACAACATCCTTGGCGCGGGCGCCCTTGGTGTCTTCGAACAACTCGAACTGCACCTTGTCGCCTTCGCTCAACGATCTGAACCCTTCGGATTGAATCGCGGAATAGTGTACAAACACATCCAGATTCATGCCCTCGGGAACAATAAACCCGTAGCCTTTTTTGTCGTTAAACCACTTTACGGTCCCTGTCGCCATGTTTACAACCTCCCTAATTAATTTTGACCCACGTATTCTTGCAATCAGCGTTTGGATTACAAGTACAAAGCGGTTCGTGGGCGTTTTTTTTTGGAGCCAATGGCCGGCAGGGATCAATACTCAAAATTACTGCGCCCGATGAATTCCCGGATGACGGACGTGGGCGGAACCCGGTCGGGCGGGACGGTGAGGAAGTTCTCGAGGAATTGCTGAAGGCGGCGGGCCTCGGCATATTGCGGGTGAAAGGGTTTGACCTCGGACAGCAGGGGTTCTGCGAAGGGCTTCAAGACGGCAAGTTCGTAGTCGAGCGCGGAGTTGAACGCCACATCCGCCTCCTTTTGATAAGGGAAGATCCACGTCTTTTCGCCGCGCCGGACCTTGGGCCACCATTCCAGGGTGGTCAGTGCGGAATGCCCGCGGAAGTTGTTATCGCGCACAATGCGCCGGATCAGGCGGTTGTCGGTGGTGGAGATCCGGTTGTTGTTGTCGAGGTTGAGCTGGGTGAGGGCGCTGATATAGATGCGAAACTTGCGCTCGGGTGGGATGTGCTCGGTCAGGCGCGGGTTGAGGCCGTGGATGCCCTCGAGGATGACGACATCATTTTCCTTGAGCCGGAGCTTGTGGCCCCGGAATTCGCGCTGTCCCGTTTCGAAATTGAAATAGGGGAGTTGGACCTCTTCGCCGCGGTCGAGGGCGGCGAGATGCTCATTGAGAACCAGCAGGTCCAAGGCTTCGACATGTTCATAGTCGGGCTCGCCCCGGTCATCGAGGGGGGTGCGCCCGCGTTCTACGAAGTAGTGATCCAGCGAGATGGCATGCGTATGGAGGCCGCCGACGCGCAACTGCAGGGCCAGCCGCTTGGAGAAGGTGGTCTTGCCGGAGGAGGAGGGCCCGGCAATCAGGATCCACTTGAGCCGGTCCCTGTGGCGGGCGATATCACAGGCCAGCAGGACGATGCGCCTTTCCTGGTAGGCCTCGTTGAGGTCAATGAAGTTGTCTATGTCGTGCCGGGCAATGCAGTTATTGAGATCGCCCACTGTGCGGACCTGGACCTGGCGGCCCCATTGCTTGTGCGCTTGGAAAATATCGAACAGGTAGGGCGCGGGATCGAAGGGGGCGAATTGCGCGGGGTCGTTCCGGTCGGGGCCCTGGATGACAAAGCCGGCGGCGTGCCGGGTGAGCTTGAAGGCGTGCAGGGCGCCGGCGCTCATGGCCAGCGGGGCATGCGCCAGATCGAGAAAGCGCCCGCACTGGTAGACGCTGACCTTGGAGGGGTTCTGGAATCGGAGCAGATTGAGCTTGTCGGCCTGGCCTTCTTGCTCGAAATACTGGACGGCTTCCTCAAAGGAGATTTTAACCCGCTCGATCGGAGTGTTGGCGTTGATCAAGGCGCGCAACTCTGCTTCCAGTTGCGCGAGCTGTTCCGGGGTGATGCCCTCCTGGCCGGGCAGGGAAAAACTGCAATACAGCCCGCGGGAGAGGGCGTGTTCGACGGAGAAATCGGCCTGGGGAAACAGCTCATGCGCCAGCTTGGCCAGGAGGAAGGCGGCGGTGTGGCGGTAGATGCGCTGGCCGTTGGAATCACGGTAGGTCAGCAGGCGCACGCGGCTGTCCACCTCGACGCGGTATTCCAGCGAGACCAGCTCATTGTTGACAACGGCGCCAAGCGCGGGGAAGCCGGACCGGCTGAGGTCTGGATGTTCCTGAAGCAACTGGCTTAACGTCGTGCCTGGGGTGCAGGAGATGGATGGACTGTTGTCAAAGTGAAGGGCAATGGTGCGTGTTGACATGCTGTTTTCTCCGTTGGGGGTTTTACCAGTCCCTTTCCAGCTCGCTGACGCCGTCTTCCATGGCGGCGGAGGCTTGGGTTTTCACCTGGACGGTCTTGCCGTCGGAGTGAATAAACAGAGCCCCGTCCCGTTCTGTATGGAGGATGTGGTCTGCGCCCAGGCGGTCTTCCAACAGCCGCTGGGTGATTTCATAGGCGCGCAGAGCCGTGCGGGACTGGTCTTTCAGCACTGGCTTGGGATTGCCGAACTCAAATACCGCGAAGGAGGGCGAGACCTTGTTGAGCAAGGGTTCAAAGGCGTCCGCATGCGCGGCCAAAAGCGCCGTCTTGAACCCCTCCTCGGAGGAGGGCTCCCAGGAGGTCCCGCGGGCGGGAACGAGGAGGACGTCGGAGCGCAACGCTTCGGGGGGATAGGCTTCGGCCAGCGCCCGCTGGCCATCAAAATGCAAATCGCCGGTGATCAGGATCGCTGTGTCTCCATAGGCCACGCGCAACACCAGCGAGCGGTTTTCCAGCGGCCAGCGTGTGAAGGCGTTGGTGCCCGGCGCGAGCACTTGGATGGAGAAGGGCGTGCCGTCCTTGTCCGTGGAGGCAAAGAGGACCTCGCCGGCTTGCAGGGTTTGGCGGCGAATGGCGGTGCCCGCCAGGCGGTTGAGCGGGGTGTCGCGGCGGGCGTTGAGCACGCGGGCGAGCGCGAGTTGCCGGGGCTTGTCCGGCAGACCGGCCAGCTCCTCGTGCAGTTGGGCGAGCAGATCCGGGCCGTAGGGATGTTTCTCGGGCAGATTCAGCGCGGCCCGGAATGCTGGGAAGGTCTGTCCCGGCGCCAGCTCCGCGAATGGGGCGGGGGCCATGAACGCTTTTACCCGGCAGTGCTGAAGCACGGAGGCGATGCCCGCGGCGCGCTCGGGACGGGGCGAGGCCAGGATGACTGCATCCAGCTCGCGGTATCCGCGGGTCGAGAGATACGGGATGATATTTCGCTCGGCCTCATTGGCGCGCCCGCGGTCCCGCTGGACATGCCCGGCATCCACCAGGATTTTCTGGCCGCCGGGGGTTTCAATGAAGATGGCGCTTCCATAGCGCACCGAGAGAATCGTGACGTTGAGGCCGGGAGGTGTCTGGGCTTCCCAGGGCGCAATCAGCAGAAAGCCCAGCGCCACTCCGATCAGGGCGGCGGGCTTGATGACGCGCGCGGCCCGCGGATGAGCGTGGAGCTTTTTCAGGAGGGGCTTGTGCCAGATGAACAAGGCGCACAGCACGTAATACACCATCAGCGCGGCCAGCGTGGGTTTCTGGACATAGGGATACGGGAACCAGTGATCGAAGTAATGGGACAACAGCAGGAAGCCGGTGGTGAACACCCAGTTCGCGGCGTTCAGCACCAGGGCCAGATAAATGCCCACCAGCGGAAGAAGGCCCAGCAGGCATGCGATCATGCCCAGTTGGAGCACGACACCGATGAGCGGGATGGCAATGAGATTGGCGAAGGCGCCGGCCACCGGCCAGCGCGCAAAGTAATAGGCGGAGAGCGGAATCATCATGCCCACTTGAATCGCAAATTGCGCGGCGATGAAAGTGCCGATGCCGGTGGGCAGATCGGAAAAGCCCCGCGAGCCAATCAGGTGAACGCCCTTCTTGTCCAGGTTCCGAGCCCCTTGGAAGACCACCAGGGCCAGGAGTATGAACGCCATCCAAAACCAGAAGGTGGTGAGCAGGTTCCATTCAAGGATGACGGCGGCGATGAGCAGGGCCACCAGCAAGGCCAGCGCCACCAGCGAATTGCCTTTGAAGCGGTTGAGCAGATCCTGGCAGGGCGTGGTCAGCAGGGCCAGCGAGAGGATGGCTCCAAACGACAAGGTAAACGATGGGTCCACCAGGATGGTGGGATTCTGCAGGAGAATGATGAAGGCGGCCACGGGGACGCCCAGCAGGACGGAGGATCGCAAGCCCTTGTCGAGATAGGCCCACGTCAGCAGAAAGAGGCTGTTCATGATCACTGCCCGCATGGTGGAGGGCCGCGCACCGGTGATGATGGCGAAGATGACCAGCGCCAGCAAGATGAGAGGCACGTATACTCGGCGGGAAATCCGCAATAGCGAGAAGATGCCGACCAACATGACGGTGATGATGGTGACATGCAGGCCGGAGACGGCCAGGACATGATTGACGCCGGTGCTCTTGAACTCGTCCGCGATCAGCGACCGGCAGAGGGGGTGCGCGCCGACCAGACTTTGCAGGCCGCGCTGGGGTGCCTGGTCACTGTAGATGCATTCGGTGTTCTGCAAGCCATAGCGCATGCCGAGGCTGACGCCGCCGAGAAAGGCGGAGTTGGGGTAGGGCAGGGTCAGCTTGATGACTCCCAGCAGGCGGTCGCGCAGATTCAGGGAAAACTCCACCAGCGGATTGCCTCGCCGCGGTTCGCGTCCGGCCGGCGCGATGATGGACAGCGGCGGATCTTCGCCCGTTTCCTGCCGGAGGTGCATCTGGCCAAAGACATCATAGTTGCTCAGGTAACGGCGCTGATCGAACCCGCCGGGATTCACGCTGGCGGAGGCGGAGGAAAGTCCGCCCCGGGCCACAAGGTCATATCCAAAGGCGTCACTGCGGGCGATCTGGGAATAGCCGTCCATGGAGGGATCCACCGTGATGCGGACATTGCCGCCCTCGACCTTGAAGAAGGGCCCCTCCGGAACATACTGGATGAACGCCGGGGTCACGGAGAGCACCGTCTTGAAGCCGTAGACCCAGGGGTCCTGCGTGATCCGGCCCAGGATGGTGATTGGGGTTTGGTCGCGGCCCGCGCGCACAAACGAGGAGGCATGATTGGAGATGCGGTAGAGATTCAGCCGCCCTTGCACCGGGGCTTCCAGCACCTCGGCGCGCAGGATCCGGTTGAAGGGCTGGTCCACCGTGTACTCCGTCCCCACCGGGTCCGCGGCCCGCACGGTGATGATGTCGCTGATCTGCCGCGTGACCATCTTGCGGAAGCGCCAGCGGCCCTGCTCGTCCATGGCCGGCCGGCCTTCTTCCGACAGGATGGGCACCCGCGCGGATAGTTCACCGGTCAGGCGGAAGCGCAGGTCGCTTTCCAGCGGGCTGATTTTTTGCACACGCAGGCGGCAGGTTTCGCCGAAATCCGGCACGGCATCGAGAACCACCTGGTGATCCCGCATCTCCAGCTTGCCAACACGGCTGTCGGGGATGGTATCGGAATGGATGAAGCGCGCATAACCGAGGGCCGCCGCACCCAGAATGAGGAGCATCCAAAAAACGCTGGAGGCCGCCGCGCCCGGCGTACGGGAAGGCCTCGATTCCTGGGTCATTAAATATCCGGACCCTGCCAGCAAGACGGCGGGGATGATCCACAAAATGGCCAGCCAGCGCCCATCCACGGGCGCCACCATGGCCGCCACCAAGCCCAGCATGTAGGCGTAACAAAAGACAATCAATCTATTCTGGATCATGGGGTGTGCTTTCGATGGGCGGTTTTACTTCGGTGTAGTACTCGCGATTGGACTGCCAGAGCGGGGATTGATCGGCTTGGCCCCTGAAAATGGCTTTGGCGGTTTCCCGGTAGTCCGGGTTCAGCAAAAGAACCGCCAGGCCGAGGGCCAGGGACACCAACAGCAGAATGGCAATGGTTTTTGCGCCTTTTTCCATGGGGGCTCAGCTTTCTTGTTGCGGAGGTTTGTCGTCGGATGGTGCTTCTGAGGGATGTTGCCGGAGGAGGCTGAAAAAAACAAAAAAGAACGGAAGGCAGGGCAGAAGATACAGCACGCCATCCTGTGTATAAAAGATGCGGTGGCTGGAGCCTTTTACGAGCCAGACCAGGTAGCCCAGGAACCCGGCGGAGTTCAGAATCCAGAGGGTGATGGAGGTTTGTCGTTTCATGGATTGAGCAGGTGAATGACCTGCTGGACCTCCTCCTCGCTGTAGGTGCGCTCCGCCTGGAACCGGGCGATATATTCCGCCGCCTTCCGGGGGGTAAAGATGCGCGAGGTGGAGCCCTCAATCTCCAGCGTGGTGTGTTCGGAATAGAACACCACCATGGGCTGAAGGTCGGGCCAGCGGATGCCGGCCGCCGTCAGCACGGCATGCAACACGTCCGTCTGGCGGCGGTTTTGCCGGAGCGGGTTCTTGACCTTGCGGGATTTCCCGCCCTGGAAAAAGTGCGTCCAATTCGGATCCTTCTCGCACCCCTTCAGCCGCCCGGGCCAATTTTTTGTTTCCACCACGAAGAGGCCAGAGGGGCCGATCACCAGGTGATCCACCTGCGCCTTTTGTTTGCCGGCCTCCATTTCCACATCGTTGAGGATGAAGGTCTGGTCGTTGAGGGTTTGCTCCAGAAGTTGGGCGACGTTTTCCTCGCCTTGCCGTCCACGTCCGATTTTCCCTGCTTCCACCCGGTTTTCCTTGATTTTGAAGTAATGACCGGCCGCCAGGAACGCGGCCAGGCCGCCGGCAAAGAGCAGGCCCGCCGTCCCTTTCCAAAAATAGACGCCCAGTCCCGCCGCCAGGAGCGCCACCGCCAGCGGCCATTCGATGACGCGCAATCGCGACAGCACCCGGGCCTCTTTCTCCAGTTGCTCCTGCGCCCGGCGGAGCGACTGCTCATTCTTTAGGGTATGCGCCATACGCCAGCCGTTATTGCGGGGCTTCCACAAGCTTCTCCACGATCTCCGCCACGGCGGCTCGTTCTTTTCTTTCCGTGATGCGTATGCGAACCTTGTCGCCGGGCTGTCCCCCCTGCACAAAGACGATGAGTCCTCCTATGCGGGCAATGCCCTCTGTCTCCGGATTCTTGCGCGACTTGTCCGTCACCTCGACCTCAAAAAGCGCGCCTTCCACAACGGCATCAGCTGGGTCTGCTTTTTCCTGCCGAGGGGCGGGCGATTCGGCGACTGAAACCTCGCCGGATAAGGCTGTTGAGGCCTCCACGACTTCGCCCCGGGCCACCCGGCCCTCATCCGCCGTGACGCGGAAGCGAATCTGGTCGCCTTTGTTTACGCCCGGAATAAACACCACCTTGCCTTTCACCTTTACAATGCCATCCCCCTTTTTCCCCAGGTCGGACACCATGCCTTCATGAATGCTTCCGATCTCCAGTCTGCTCGCGGAGCGGCGTTCTTCCGATGCTGGCTGGCGCGAGGTCGAGGCCTCTCGCTTGGGGGGCGGCGCCATTTTTTCCAGGCGTTGGACCACCACCGCGTTGGCGGTGCGCTCCTTGATGCGGGTCACCTCGATGACCACGCGCTCGCCGGGCCGGGCCTCGGGAACAAACGTCACCAGTCCGCCAATCCGGGTGACGCCGGCCACGCCGTCATCGGATTCGTCCTGAATGATGACCTCATAGCGCCAGCCTTCCTTGGCCACGATCGAACGGTCGTTCACCGCATTGATGACTTGTGACAGGTTTAGATTTTCCGGGGTGGATTTTTCTTCGGTGACCACCGTTTCCACGCTTTCCATTTTGGGTTCGCGAAGCTGGTAAAACAGCGCGCCCACCAGGGCGATGCCCGCCAGGGAGACGGCCAGTAGGATCTTGGGGCTGAGGGCGGGCTTTGTGGAGTTCTTATCTTCCGGCGTGGTCTGGCTCATGATGTATCCCTTCAATTTTGGTGCTCAGTATTCTAGCAAATCCTAGAAGAATACCCAGTAAACAAAAAAAGTGAAAATGAGTATGTTTACTTGGATAATTTTTCACATGAAAACGCGCACGTTGACTGTCCAGGAGACCCGGTTTATGAACATTCGCCACAAGTTGATGTTGGGTGTTTTTTTTGCATGCTGGACAGGCCTTGTGGCCTCTGCCGCGCCTGTGCCAGCCTGGCAGGCCGGCCAGGTGGATCTGGATCTTGATTTTGATGTGAGCCAGGTGGTGTATGTGCCCCGGGGTGAGTATGAGCAGGTTTTTCTGGAGGGCTGTGACCGTCCGGTGGATCAGATTGGAGCACCGTGGCTTCCGGCCCTGTTTGTAAAGGTGCAATTGCCGGCGGGCGCGAAGGTTTTATCCGTAAAAGCCTCCGGTGTTCCAGAATTGATACGGTCCAATATCAACCTCTATCCGGCTCAGCCCCGCCAGCCTAAAAGCCAGCCCCGCCGGCCTTTTTCGGAGGCGGATGCGACTCTCTACCAATCCACAACCGCCTGGCCAGAAGAGGTGGCGGAGGTCATGGGCGAGCATGTTCTGCGCGGCTATTCATTGGTGTCGGTCCGCCTCAATCCCTTTCAATATTTTCCCGCCGCACGGGATCTGTATCTGTTTCCCCGCCTGCATCTGACGGTGTTCTACGAAGCCCCGGCGGAGGCGCCCGTCGTCTCCAGCCGCAACAACGCCCTGATGGATGAGGTCATCCGTGCCTCCGTGATCAATCCGGATTCTTCCTTTGCGCCCCGATCCATTCAGGAGGCGCCCCGCGGCGCAGTGGATTATCTCATCATTACGTCCACCACACTTTCCAACGCGTTTCAGCAGTTGGCGGATTACCGGTCCGCCTCCATGAGCACGCGCGTGCTGACCGTGCAGAGCATCACCAGCAGTTATGCCGGCGTGGATGCGCCCGCGCGCATCCGCAACTGCATCAGCAACCATGTGGCCACGATGGGCACTCTCTATGTGGTGTTGGGCGGCGATAATACCATCGTGCCCGTGCGAGGCTGTTATGCCAAGGTGGATACGGATATTGAAACCGCCATGCCGACGGATTTGTATTATTCCGATTTGACCGGCACGTGGAATTCCGATGGGGATGGCAACTACGGCGAACTGACGGACAATGTGGACATGGCCTGGGACGTGATTGTCGGACGCATCCCGGTGCGCACTGTGGCGCACACCACCAACTACATCGCCAAACTGAAGGACTATGAGGCGAATCCGACCCCCTTCAATCTTCGGATCTTTCTCGGCGGCATGGAGGCCTGGGATACCTACACCACCACAAACCGCCCCAGCGACATCATCCAGCCGTATGACGGGCATGCCGCCTTCCGCGATGCCGCGCACACCTCGGTCAGCGATTCCGAAATGTGGGACCGCCGGCTGTATCGCGATGGCATCCGCCCCTATTGGGAGGCGTCCACCATTCGGATTTTCTGTGACACCCTTTCCTCGTGGGACAGCCCCGCCGGAAGCGGCAGTTATCTCCAGAACAACACCAATCTGCGGTCCAAATTCAACGAAGGCTGGTATCACGCCTTCTTCTCTGGCCATGGCGATTATACCCTTTGGGGCTTGGAAAGCGGTTCTTTTTCCAGCGCGGATGCCACGGCCATGACCGGCAAGACCGTGGTTGTTTATACCGATGCGTGTTTGACCGGCGGCTTTGACGGCAGTAGCGATCCGTGCTTGAGCGAGGCGTTCCTGCGCAATGGTCAGGGCGGTGCGCTGGTCTATCTGGGGTGCAGTCGCTATGGCTGGGGCGAGCCGGATTCCCCACCCGCCAGCAACACCTCCGATGGCGGCCCCTCCACCGTCTATGGCTACAAGTTCTACAAGCGCCTGCATGAAACCACCGGACGCTCCCTGGGCCTGGCCTTTGCCATGCACAAGGCGGACATGATCAGCCTCAGCGGCACCTATGATTGCGAACGATGGATTCAGTTCGGGCTCAACTTTCAGGGCGATCCCGCGCTACTGCCGCCCAGTAATGCGGACCAGCCGCCCTCCCTCGCCTTCACCCCCTCGGGCAACAGCAAGGTGGTGTGCATCAGCAATTTGTTGAGCGTGGTGGTCACGGCTTCGGAAAATGATGGCGATGCCCTTTCTCTGTGGGCCACCGGGGTGCCCTCAGGCGCTACGTTTGATCCCAATCCCAAGGCGGGATTCTCCGCCGTAACCAACCTCTTTTCCTGGACCCCGCTGGTGACGGGCGCCTATGAGGTCGCGTTCTTTGCTGGTGACAAGGACGGAACCAATACGCTGGTGCTCTCTATTTCGGTCACGGGCCCGGTCTATAACGTGGCGCCGGTCTTCACGGCCCCTGACGCCACCAATATCCTCGTGACGATCAGCAATGCTGTGGGGTTCTCCGTGGCCGCCTCCACGTTCCCGGATGCCGATGAGGTGTGCCTGTGGGCGGAAGATGTTCCGGCTTGGGCGCAGTTCTCCGGCGTGACGAACAACGGCATGGCCACCAACTGGTTCCAGGGCGTGCCCACCACGGCGGGCACCAATCTCGTTCGTTTCTTTGCGGCGGACAAGGATGGCACCAACAGCCGCCTGGTGCGCATCATCGCCCGTCTGCCCTCCGAATCCCTGGACATCTCCGGTTACCGGCTCAAGCAGTATAATTCTTCCGTCACCTACACGCTTCCGCCAGGAACGGAAATCGCCAAGGAGGGGTGCGTATTGCTGGTGCGCAATATGGACCAATCGGCGTTTGAAGCCCACTGGGGCGTTACGCTGTCCCCGTCCGTGGCGTTCATCAACACCGCGGGTTCCATCCCCATGATCAATGGCGATGAGTATTACGAATTGCTCAACGCCGCGGCGGCCACGGTGGATGGCCCCACTCCTGCCTTGGTTAACCCCAAGAACAATTCCATTCGTCGGAATGCGGCTCAGGACGACGCCACACAGGCGGGCAGTTGGACGGTGGCGGCCATGTCCACCGCCACGCCCGGAATTGGGTGTGGAGGAAATGGCTCCGGGTTTGTGGTGATTAGCGAGTATGCGGATGCGTCGGACTACAACGCGGAATTTATTGAGCTGTATTATGACGCCACCGGAGGCGGCGGCTCCACCAACCATGCGCCGGTCATCAGTGTGGCGGGCGGAACCAATCAGGCCGGCGTGGCCGGCGCGGAGTTGTCTTTTGTGGTGACGGCCAGCGATGTGGATAACAACGATGTGTCGCTTCGTTCGCTGAGCCTGCCTGCCGGAGCGGTGTTCGTGGGCGCCACGGGCGCGGCGCCTGTCCAAAGCACCTTCTCGTGGACGCCTGCGGAGGAGGGTGTTTTTACGGCGTTGTTCGTGGCGGAGGATGCTGAGGCCACCGTGGCCCAAGGGGTTCGCATAGTGGTGGGCCCTGCCCCCCTGCTGGCCCCGGTGGTCTTGCCGGCCTCCAGTGTTCAGGCAGACTGCTTCACCGCCAACTGGCAGGCCTCCAGCGGCGCCACAGGCTACCGCCTCGATGTGGATACCAATGGAACCTTCATGGCCGGTGGTGTGGCCAATCCGGCCGTCAATCCGGGCTTTGAAACCGGCGACTCCACGGGTTGGACCACCTTTGAGGCCGAATATTCCGTGGTGAGCGAAAGCCCCCGCAGTGGGACGTACTGCGCCAAGTGCGTGGCGACGGGCACCCGCGACCTCTCACAGAATGTGGCCATTCCCGCCGCAAGCGGAAGCACGGCCTATGAAATCAGCTACTGGTACCGTGTGACGGCGGGCGACGGAACCGATGTGCGCATCTGGTCCGCCTGGGACAACGGCGGAGGGTTCCCCACCAATTTGACGCCCGCGATTTACAATAAGAGCACCTCGGTGTGGACGCGCATCGTCCTGACCAACACCCCGGCAACGGGTGCCACCAACTTCCGTTTTGAGGTGCGGAGCTATAGCGGAGCCACGGCATATTTCGATGACTTCCGCTTTGCCGAGGTGGGTGCCAGTGTTGGCCCCGGCACGTTTGTGCCGGGCTATCAGGATCTCGATGTGGGCAACACCACGAGCCTGGCCGTCACCGGACTGGCCGAGGGCGTCTGGTACTACTACCGCGTGCGGGCCTATAATGCCTCCAGCAACAGCGCGTATTCCTCGGTGACCAATGCGCGGACGGCCCCTTTGCCGGCCATCTACACCAATTGGGCGGCAGAAGAGGGTTTGGACCCGCAAGGCCCGGAGGGCGGCTTGGATGACGACTTTGATGGCGATGGATTCTCCAACTGGGATGAGTTCATTGCCGATACCCAGCCCACAAACCCGCTTGCGTTCTTTGAGGTGCGGGAGATCGAGCCGGCGGGCGCGGGCGCGCAGGAGATTATCCTGCAGGGCGTCAGCGGGCGGGTGTATGACATTGAGGGCGCCGGTGACCTGCTGGGTTCGTCGCCCTGGAGCCTGCTGAGAAGTGTGACCAACCATGCGGACGGCCCCATTTCGCTGATAGACAGCAACTCAGCACCCCAATGGCTGTACCGGGTCCGTGTACGAATGCCGTAAGGATGGGTTACAAAATGCCGGGCTCTTGGGGCGTGGCTTCCTTGAGAGGATTGCTCCGGCGCAACAGCCAGCGGGGGAGCAGGCTGAGCGCCGCCAGGATGATGCCGCCCACCGCCACATACAGCAGGATGCGCTTGATTTCCCCTTCGCCGCTGATGAGGGAACTGCCGATGAACACGTAGGCGATGACCGGCGGGGTTATGCATGCCGTTGTCACCAGCAGGTGGGTCCAGAAGGGAACCTGGGTCAGCCCGTAGGCGTAATTCTGGACGGTGAAGGGAATGGCGGGAACCAGTCGGGTGACGAACACCATGTGCGCGCCTTCCCGGCGGACGCCTTCATCAAGCTTCTTGAAGAAGGGCCGTTGTGCCACCCAGGCGGCGATGAATCGCCGCAGGGTGTGGCGCGCCAGCAGAAAGCTGATGGCGCCGCCGGTGGAAAGGCTGAAGATGGCGTACGCCGATCCCCAGACCACACCAAAAACACCTGCCGTCAAGACGATCGGGGTGGCCGGAAACAGAAAGATGGTGGCCAGGGTGCTCAGCAGAATGTAGCTGGCGGGACCCCAGAAGCCGAGGCCCCGGATGAAGTCCTGAAGATGGTCTATTTCCTCTCGCGAAATGTGAGTGACGCCCCGGTATTTCAGGAAAAGAAACCCGACCGCCAGCAGGCTCATCAAGATCAGCGAAGGAATCCAGACTCGTTTTGGATTGCGCATATTTTTTTGGGGCCCGGTGCGGCTCAGGTGGAGGCCAGGTATTCGTTCATGGCCTTGGCGGCGTTCTTGCCGTCACCCATGGCCAGAATAACCGTGGCCGCGCCGCGGACAATGTCACCACCGGCGAAGACGCCCGGGATGCTGGTCATGCCCTTCTCGTCAGTTTCAATGTAGCCCCACTTGTTCAGCTTGAGGTCCGGGCTGGTCTGGGCCAGCAGGGGGTTGGCGCGCGTGCCAATCGCGACCACCACCACATCGCAGGGGACGACAAACTCCGACCCCTTGAGGGGCACCGGGCGGCGGCGGCCGGACGCATCCGGCTCGCCCAGCTCCATGCGGATGCACTTGAGCCCGGAGACCCAGCCCTCGGCAGTGCCCACTACCTCGACGGGCGCCACCAGCAACTCAAAGATGATGCCTTCTTCCCCAGCGTGGTGGACTTCCTCCACGCGCGCGGGCATCTCCACTTTGCTCCGGCGATACACGATGGTGGCGGATTCCGCGCCCAGGCGTTTGGCCGTGCGGACGGAGTCCATCGCTACGTTTCCGCCACCCACCACAGCCACGCGCTGGCCTTTCAGCACCGGGGTGGTGGCATCGGTTTTGTACGCCGCCATGAGATTGACGCGGGTTAAATATTCGTTGGCGGAATACACGCCCTTGAGATTTTCGCCGGGCACATCCATGAAGACGGGCAGGCCGGCCCCGTTGGCGATGAAGATGGCGTCATACATTTTCTTTAATTCGCCCAGCGTGTAGGTCTTGCCAATGATCACATTGCATTCGATTTTCACGCCAGATTTAACCAGCCGTTCGACTTCGTGCCGGACAATGGCCTTGGGCAGGCGAAACTCGGGAATGCCATACACCAGCACGCCGCCCGGCGTGTGGAACGCCTCGTAGATGGTGACCGCGTGGCCGGATTTGACCAGCTCCCCGGCGGCGGTGAGACCCGCGGGGCCGGAGCCGACCACCGCAACTTTCTTGCCGGAAGGCTTTACCGCCTCTGGTTGCGTGCCGTTCTGGTGCTCGCGGGCCCAGTCCGCCACGTAGCGCTCCAGATAGCCCACCGCGACGGGCGCCCCTTTGGCGCCCCGCACGCACAGTGCTTCGCACTGTGTTTCCTGCGGGCAGACACGTCCCGTGATGGCAGGGAGTGTGTTGTCGCGCAGGAGGGATTGGGCGGCGGAGGGGAGGTTGCCCTCGGCCACATGGCGGATGAATTCCGGGATGTTGACCATGACGGGGCATCCGGCAATGCATTTGGCCGCTTTGCATTGCAGACAGCGTTGCGCCTCCAGCATGGCGAGCTGTTCCGGGAAGCCCAGGTTCACTTCCGTGAAGTTGCGGGCGCGTTCTTCCGCGTTTTGTTCCGGCATCTTCTGGCGTTCGATGCCCATGCGTTCTTTGGGGGAGAGGTTGGTGGCCATAGGGTTACCTTTTGTCGAGTCCGATTTGGCAGGCTTCTGGATGGGGTTGAGCCGCTTTTTGTTCAAAGGTTCGGTAGGTGGAGAGCCGGTCCTGCAGTTCCTTGAAGTCCACTTCGTGCCCATTGAATTCGGGGCCATGGACGCAGGCAAACTTGATCTGGCCGCCGACCGTTACGCGGCAACCGCCGCACATCCCTGTGCCATCCACCATGACGGGATTCAGCGAGACGATGGTGTGGACGCCATAGGGCCGGGTCATTTCCGAGACCGCCCGCATCATGGGCACCGGGCCGACAGCATAGACGGCGCTGATGCCGCCTTTTTCCAGGACCTCGCGAAGGGCATCGGTCACGAAACCCTTGCGGCCATACGTGCCGTCATCGGTGCAGACCAGCACCTCGCCGGATTTTTTCAACTCTTCCTCAAAGATGACCCATTCCTTCGACCGGCCGCCAAGAATGCTGGTGACTTGGACACCGCGCCGATGCAGGGCCTGCGCAATGGGATAGACCACGGCGGTTCCGACACCTCCGCCCACGCAAACCGCCTTGCCGGACTCGATCAATTCCGTGGCACTGCCCAGCGGGCCGGCAATGTCTTGAATGCCTTCGCCCGGCTCCAGCGCCACCAATTCCTGGGTGCTCTTGCCCAAGGCTTGAATGACCAACGTGATGGTACCCTGTTCCGGGTTGGAATCCGCGATGGTCAGCGGAATGCGTTCGCATCCCTCGCCCTTGCGGATGATGACAAACTGCCCGGGCTGGCGAATTTCGGCGATGCGCCGGGATTCCACATCGAGCCGGGTGACGTTTGGGGACAGGCTCTTTTTCGCAATAATCTTGTTCATCGTTATTCCTGCTTTAAATGTGAACCATTCATCATGGCCGCGATACACCATTTATTCCAGCCGTTTTTTGGCGAATTATAGGGGATCGAAGGCCTCTTTGGAGACATAGCAGAGGGGGCAACGCCAGTCTGCGGGGAGGTCCTTGAAGGAAGTTCCGGCGGGGATGCCATGTTCAACGTCGCCCTGCTGTGGGTCATAAATATAACCACAAGAAGTGCATACCCATTTTTCTTTTTTCATCATTTCCTCCAAAAAGTGTTCTCTCGCAGGTGTTTTTTGCCCACGCGCCAACCATAGTGGAAATTGTACACACTTTACACCCCTTTTTAAGGCCCCTTAAAAATCACAAAAAGGCGTCGTATATTCCTTGACAAAATGCGAGCAGATTCGTGTTTACAAGCCTCCAGGATAGAGTAAAGTGTCTGTCCCTTTCAATTCCAAGAGTTGTATCCAAACATTGATTCACGTTGTATTCAAGTTGTTAACGAGCAGTTAAGAGGCGGGTGATGAAAGAAGCCCTGCGGCATAGAGCCGCGACCTACATCTTATTGAGTGTGCTAGGCCTATCCGGTCTGCTGGGGCTGAGCTTTCTCCTGCCTTCCAGCCGTGCGGAGGTGGTGTTGCTTCCCCGCATGGACATCCTGAACGGGTCCTTGGACGGCGACGAGAAGTACTTGGATCGGCGTCTGGCCACAGAAATGCTGGTGGATGCCATTATTCAGGTTGAATCCTGTGGCAATCCCCTGCGGGTGGGGTCTGCGGGTGAGCGAGGGTTGATGCAGATCAAGGCGGAAACCTGGCGGGAAACGACCTTGAGGATGTTTGGCCGGGCCCTGCCGTTCAGCCGGGCCTTTGAGCCGGGTTTAAACCGTCGTGTGGGCAAGGCGTATCTGGCGGAATTGCAGAACATGCTTTGCCAGAGCCGCACGCTTTGGAAGGGCGATGAGCGGACCTTGTTGCTGGCGGCTTACAATGCCGGGCCGACACGTATTATTCAGTCTGGTTATGATCCTCGCAAGGTGCCTCGCTCCACGAAGAGCTATGTCGAGCGCGTGATCAACTTGCATGAGCTTTACCTTGCGGACGACGCCCCCGCCATCCGCCGCCTGTTGCTGGCCGCTCGCATCCCCGACCCCGCCACCGATTCCTGACGTTTTAGGGACAGTCACATTTTTTTAGGGACAGGCACGTTTTGTGTGTGTGTGTGCGGCCCCTCTGGGGCACCTTTTCGTGTTTTACAAGGATTGTTGGGCATTTGGCGAAACTCCGTGAAGGGGGACTGTTTTCTGCGCGAGTAGGAGGCGCGGAGCGAGAAAACAGGAGGGCTTGGGTGCCGTCAAGGCAGACCCCGTGCGCGTG
>CAZFSE010000015.1:0-39162 GCA_964521805.1 uncultured Verrucomicrobiota bacterium | reverse complement strand
CCATTGGAACTTTTTTTCGCGTTTTTTCCAACCCTTGGAACTTTTTTCAAAAAAGTTTCCAAGGGTTGGAACTTTTTTTTCGATTTTTTCCAACCCTTGGAAACTTTTCCCCAGCGCCCTGCTGGCCGCCGTTTTACTCGCCTCCAGCGCCTCCGCCCAGCCAGCCCGGCCCTCCGTGGCCAGCTTTTCCCCCAACCTCACGGAACTCGTCTATGCCCTCGGCCTCCAGGACCACCTGGCCGCCCGCTCCAGCGCCTGCGATGAGCCCCCCTCTGCCAAGGCCCTCCCCGTGGCCGGCGATTTCGGACGCCCCAATCTCGAAGCCCTGCTCCTGCTTGCACCGAATATCGTCCTGCTGACCGACCTCGAAAAACCGGGGCTGGTCCGGCAGATGGAACAATCCGGCATGCGCGTGCTCGAGCTCCCCTGCGAAAGCTGGGAGCAACTCATGACCGCCGCACGGGAAATCTCCGCCGCCCTCGGCCAGCCCGCCGTGGGAGAGGCCTGGGCCACCCGCATGCAACAGCGCCGCGCCGCCCTCCAGCAGGAGTCGGATGACTATTTTTCCGAACGCCCCCGCCCGCGTATCTTCGTGGAAATCTGGAGCGACCCCGTCACCACCGCCGGCGGCAACACCTTTCTGAATGATCTCATCACGCTAGCGGGCGGCATGAATATTGGGGCGGACCTGAAAACGCGCTATGCCCAGGTCAGCGCCGAATGGGTCCTCCAACAAGACCCCGGGATCATCCTGCTGGCGTGGATGGCGGGTGCCAGCGCCGGCGCGCAGACCCTCGCGCGCCGCCCAGGCTGGGACACCCTCCAGGCCGTTCAAAAAAACGCCATCATCACCGACATTCCCCCCAGCCTCCTCCTGCGCGCCGGCCCCCGCATGATCGAAGGCGCGGAACAGTTGTTCGAGCGGATCAAGGCCCTGCAGGCTGAAGTCAACGGACGATGAGCACCCACAGCACCACGGCTCCGTAGAGCGCGAGGTTGATCATCAGCGGCACATCCGTCAGCAGAATGCGCTCGGGCCGGTCGCCTTGGTCGTGGCGGTAGACCAGGTCGAGATAACGGAACAAACCAAAGATGACAAAAGGAATGGTCCAGCCCAGTTGGGCGGTTCCAAACTTCAACACCGTCTCGGGCCACAGCGTGTAGAGCGAATAGACCACCACCGTGGCCGCGCTGACAATCGCGATCAACTGGTCGAGCAGTTTTTCATCATAGTCTTCCAGGCTTTCGCGCGTGGCACAGCCCTGCCCGCTGAGCACCACCTTCTCATGCCGCCGCTTGCACAGGGCCAGGAACAGCGCCAGCAGAAGCGTGCACAGCAACAGCCAGGGAGAGATGGGCGCCTGCACCGCCACCGCACCCGCCAGCGCCCGCAGGACAAAGCCAAAGGCAATCACAAACAAATCCACCAGCGCAATGCGCTTGAGCAACAGGGTATAAAAGGCCTGCAGGCCCACGTAGCCCGCCAGCACGCCCGCCAGCTCCCGGGAAACCCACAGCGCCCCACCCAAGCCCGCCACCAGCAAGACCACCGCCAGAATCAGTGCTGCGGGGATGGAAAGTTCTCCGGCCGCCAGCGGGCGTTTTTTCTTCCGGGGATGCAGGCGGTCAAAAGGCAGGTCCTTGATGTCGTTGAGAAGATAAATGCCGCTGGAAACAAGGCAAAACAGCAGGGCCGCCTCCAGGGCGAGCTGAAACGCACCCAGCCCCATGGCCTGGGTGCGGTCACCCAGCGCAAATACAAACGCCGCAAGGACCACGCTGTTTTTTGTCCATTGTGTCGGGCGCATGGCACGCCACGCCGCCCGTATGGAAGATCCGCTCATCCGGCGGTCCCCGCCGGGACCACACTGCGCGGATGCCGGGGCCCCGGGCACCGCTGAAACCGGCAGCGGAACAGCAGTTTCCACACCATGGCCAGCGCCTCATGCACAATATGCGAGCTCATCTTGGAATGGCCCGACCGCCGCTCCTCAAAGACAATCGGCACCTCCACGATCCGAAAGCCCAGCCGCCAGCTGGTATGCGCCATTTCGATTTGAAAGGAATAGCCATTGGAGGTGATCTGATCGAGGTTGATCGTCTCCAGCACCGCGCGCCGGAAACACTTGAAGCCGCCCGTTGGATCGCTGAACGGCATGCCGGTGATCCGCCGGACATAGAGCGCCGCGCCCGTGCTCAGGATCAACCGGCTCAACGGCCAGTTGATGACGCGGATACCCCCCACGTAACGAGAACCCAGCGCCAGATCGGCGGCCTGCGCCGCCTGGCGAATGGCGGGGATGGACTTCGGGTCGTGCGAAAAATCGCAGTCCATCTCGAAAATAAATTCGTAGTGGCGCTCCAGCGCCCACTTAAACCCCGCGATATAGGCCCGGCCCAGGCCTTGCTTCCCCTCCCGATGCAGGACCTGAATGCGGGCATTTGCCGCCGAGAGCTGATCCGCAATCTGCCCGGTCCCATCCGGGGAATTGTCATCCACAAAAAGGATGTCCGCCTCCGGGCAGGCGGCGAGCACCGCCTGCGAAACGGCCTCCACATTTTCCTTCTCGTTATAGGTCGGAATAATGACCAATGTGTCGTTCATGCGGCGCATCCTAAAAGAGAGGGACGCCGCGGGCAACCCTAAATTGCAGTTATGGCAACCCCGTCCCCCACAACCCCCGGGTTGGTGATTTTCATTGCGGGCGGAGGGATTCGCCCCTTATTCTGCGGCCCATGCACAGCCTCCGTCAAAAACATCGAACCCGCTGGTTCTGGTTCGTCCTGGCCGCCGCGCCCCTCGTGGTGGCCGCCTCGGGGTTCTTGGGGGTGGGCTGGCCAGACCCCTCGTTCCTGTTTGATCCGTCGCGCCACGGCCTGCTGGTCCTGCGCCTGTGGCGGGTGGCGCTGGGCGCGCTGGTCGGCGCCTCGCTGGCGGTGTCGGGCGGTGTCCTGCAAGCCGTCCTGCGCAATCCGCTGGCCGACCCGTATGTTCTGGGCCTGTCCTCCGGCTCGGGGCTAGGCATCGCCCTCTGCATTGTCGGCGGAGGCCTGGCGCTGGGCGCGTGGGCGCTCCCCGCCGCGGGCTTTGTCTTTGCCCTGCTCAGCCTCGCCGCCGTCTACCGGCTGGCCCGCGTCGGACACACCACCGCGCCGCATACCCTCGTGCTGGCGGGCGTGGTATGGGGCGCACTGTGCGGAAGCCTGCTGATGTTCCTGGTGTCCCAAGCCTCGGCGGAGGGCCTCCATGCCCTGATGTGGTGGTTCCTGGGCGATCTGCAGGTCTTCGATGGACGGCTGGTGCTCACCATGGCCGCTGTGATCCTGGCCGCCTTTCTTGCCCTCGCCTTTTTTGCGCGCGATCTGAATGTGATCCTGCTGGGCGATGAGATGGCGGGCCATGTCGGGCTCCATCCGGAACGAACCAAGCTCATCACGCTCTGCCTCGCGGCCCTGCTGACGGCCGCGGCGGTCTCCATGAGCGGCCTGATTGGCTTTGTGGGGCTGGTCGTTCCGCATGCCCTGCGGGCGCTCATCGGCCCCGACCACCGCCGCCTCCTGCCCGCCTGCGCGCTGGCGGGCGCGGCCTTTCTCACCCTGGCCGACGGCCTGGGCCGCCTGCTGTTCTTCCCGGTGGAGATCCCGGCAGGCCTGTTCACCTCGCTGATCGGCGGGCCGTTCTTCCTTTTCCTTCTGCGCGGACGCCGCAAGGAGATGTGGTCATGAGCGCCCCCGCCCTCCAGGTGGACAACCTCTGCGCCGGCTATGATGGCCGCCCGGCCCTCCACAACATCTCCTTCACGTTCGAGGCGGGCGACTGCCTGGGCCTGATCGGGCCCAATGGCGCAGGCAAGACCACGCTTCTGCGCGTGCTGGGGGGCGCCCTGCCGCCTGCCTCGGGCGCCGTGCGCCTTCAGGGCGATGACCTCTTCCGCCTCAGCCGCCGCGAACGGTCTCGCAAGATTTCGTTTGTCCCGCAACAGCTTCACCTGCCCGTGGCGTTCTCCGTGCTGGAATTCACAGCGCTGGGCCGCACCCCGCATGTCCGTGGCTGGTCGCGCCTGTCCCGTGCGGACCGCGCCGCCGTGGAGGCCGCGCTGGAGGCCGCCGATTTATGCGGGCTGGAAGACCGCCTGCTGGATGAGCTCAGCGGCGGCGAGCGCCAGCGTGCGCTGGTGGCCATGGCCCTGGCACAGGAACCGGACATCCTCCTGCTCGATGAGCCCACCGCCCACCTCGATATTCAGCACGCCTGGAACCTTATGGACCTGATTGCAAAGCTCCATCGCGAGCGCCGGGTGGGCGTCATCCTCTCCTCACACGATCTCAATCTCACCGCCGAGTATGGCACGCGCCTGCTCCTGCTCGACCGCGGCGAGATGGCCGCCCTGGGGCCGGCCAGCGAGGTCATGACCCCGGAGCGGCTCTCCCGCGTCTATGCCCACCCCTTGAACATTCTGCGCCTGGTGGATGGCGGCCTCTGCGTCCGCCCGCAACGCCCCGCGAACACAGAAAGGCGTTAAAACATGAAGAACAAATATACAGGGACGAAATCTAAGACAAATTGGAAAAGGCTTGCCGCCCTGAAAGACGGAGACATTGATGTTTCCGATATTCCAAAGATTGATCCTGCCATCATGAAAAAGATGGTGGTCCGCATGCCCCAGCCTAAAAAACTAGTTTCTATACGGCCACCCTAAGGCGTACCCCATCCTGCTCAGTGGCTATCCAATGGCTTTTTTCACGGAGGCCGCCAGCGATTCCGTCAGCCGGTTGGTCATCTCCTCGGTCGGGCCTTCCACCATCACACGGCACATGGATTGTGTGCCGGAATAGCGGATCAAGACGCGCCCGCGCCCGCCCAGCTCCTTTTCCGCGGCCTGTATATCCGCCTGCACCGAGGGCAAGTCCTCCAGAGGCGGCTGTTGCTGGACATCCACATTGATCATGCGCTGGGGCGAAAGCGACATCAGCTTGCCCAGCTCCGACAGCGGTTGCCGGTATTGCTTCAACGCCGCCAGCAGTTGCAGGGCGGAGATGATGCCATCGCCCGTCGTGTGATGGTCCAGGAAGATCATGTGGCCGGAAGGCTCGCCGCCGAGCACCGCCCCTTTCTCCCTCATCATTTCCAGCACATAGCGGTCGCCCACCTTCGCGGCGCCGTGGTCAATCCCCAGCTCCTTGAGCGCCAGCAAAAACCCAAAATTGCTCATCACCGTGGAAATCAGCAGATTGTTGCGCAACAAGCCCCGGTCGCGGTACATCTTGCCGCAGATGGCCAGGAGGTGGTCGCCCGTGATCTCCCCGCCCCGCTCGTCCACCGCAATCAGGCGGTCGCCATCCCCGTCAAAGGCCAGCCCGATATCCGCCCCCCACTCCCGCACCTTGGCCGACAAATCCCGCGTATGCTGGGAACCGCACCGGTCATTGATGTTGACGCCATTGGGCTCGCAATGCAACAGCGACACCTTCGCCCCCAGCTCCTCGAAAATGAGCGGCGCGGCACGGTAGGTGGCGCCATTGGCGCAATCCAAAACAATCTTCATCCCCTCAATGCTGAGGTCCTCCGGAAAGGTGTTTTTGCAAAACACGATGTAGCGGCCCAGGGCGTCATCAATGCGCTTGGCCTTGCCAATATCGCTGGCCGTGGGCCGAATATCCCGAATCTCCCCGGAGGTGATCAGTTGCTCGATGCGGTCCTCCTCGGCATCCGGAAGCTTGTAGCCATCGCGCGAGAAAATTTTGATCCCATTGTCCTGATACGGATTGTGCGAGGCGGAAATAACGATGCCCGCATCGGCGCGCATGCTCCGCGTGATGAAGGCAATGCCCGGGGTCGGCATGGGGCCCACCAACAGCACATCCACGCCCATCGAGCAGATGCCCGCCGTCAGCGCGCTCTCAATCATGTAGCCGCTCACCCGCGTGTCCTTGCCAATGACAATGCGGTGGCGCTGTCCCGGATGATGCTTGCACACATGCGCCGTGGCCCGCCCGATTTCCAGCACCATCTCCGCCGTCATGGGCGACACATTGGCCACCCCTCGAACTCCGTCTGTCCCAAACATTCTCGCCATGTGATGCTCTCTTACTTGCTTGTTGTGTTCCAAAGTTGAACGAGGGACGACACGACCGACTGCAACCAGTCCGTGGCGTCCCGCTTGCTCGCCGGCGTCAGCTGGCGGACCGCCGGCACATGCCCCTGGCTCTGGTCCACCTGGGCCCACGCCGCCAGAAACCTGTCCCGGGCCTCCACCCCCACTTCGCCGCCAGGGCCTTTCTGGAGCGCGCCCGCCATCTCCGGCCAGCCGTCCACCAGCCGCTTCTGCTGGGCCGCCACCTCCGGCGGCAAGGCCAGCCGGGGCTCCTGCCGGGCCAGCTCCAGCGAATGGGGCATCTTCTCCGCCAGCTCCTTCAAGCGCTGGCGGCGCTCCTCCAGCAGGCGGTCCACCTGCGTCAGCGCCCCCTGCCAGCAGGCCAGGGCAAACGTGTCCTTCGACATCGTGTCCTTCCGGACGAACTGGTACCACTGCTGGAGCGCATGGAGATTGCCGATGTACGCCAGATTGTTCAGCACCACCCGCTGAACGGCGCGGTAGGCCCCTGCGTGAAATGCGCGTGGCGCGGCGGAAGAAGGAACCGGCGCCTGATACAAGTGATGCGGCGTCAGAATGTCCTGCCGGCAGATGACGCCCGCCGGGATAACCGCCCCATACTCAATGCGGACCGGCCCCACCAGGCCGCCCTGGCCCCCCAGAAAAATCGGAGGCTGATCGAGCAGAACCCCGCGCGGCACATCGCCGATCAGCGAGGCCGTGGCCTTGTCCTGATGCGGGGTGTAGTTAAAGTGGATATACGAAGAGCCGATCTCGCTATGGTCCTTGCGGCTCGTGCCACCGGCCAGCAGGGCATCGCAGAAATTGATCAGACTGCCCGCCGTGACGAATGGCAGGAACACGGTTTGCTTGAGTCCCACCGCATGCGCGCCACTGGCCTCCTCCTCCAGCAAGGTGCCAGGGCGGACGTGCGCCGCACTGCCCAGGCTGGCTCCATCCAGAAAGGTCGCGCCGGAGAAATAGCCGCCCTTCAAGGCCACCTTGCTCCCGAGCTGGCAATCTTCAACCGTGGCGGGCGCCTCCGCGCCAATTTCGCACCCCGGCCCAATCGAAGTCGCGGCCCCGCGCAACCGCGTCCCCGGATGCAGGATGGCGGAAGGTGAAATCCGTTCCGGGACCACGCACGCCTCCACCTCCACCGATTCCGGGCATGACACCTGCACGCCCCGCCGCAGGAGATTCTCAACCGATTGGGTGACTGGCATAAAAAGACTCTCTTTCCTTCTTGTGCCGTCATCTTATCGCGCCCCTTCCCAGGACGCCACTTGAAAAAAAACACAAAAACCCATTGACAAGACGTACACGTGTGCGTATTTTGGCGGTCAGACAGTGAAGGATTGCACTCAAAAGGATGTTTTATGAAGAAACTCATTTCATCGGCAGGGCGCTGGCTCGCGGCAGGATTCATGGCCTCGCTGGCCATGGCGCAAAACCCGGCGGAACCCCGCCTGCTGGAGGACTTCCTCCAACCGGGCCTCTGGCGCGTCATAGCGCCCCCCGGCCCCACGCTCGCCCTGTCGGGCGCCTCGGTGGGTTCCCCGCCGGCCCTTCGGATGGCCTATGACCTCGGCACGGCCCCTGCCTATGTTGTCGCCACCCGCGATCTGCAAGCCTCCTTCCCGGATCATTTTGAGCTCTCGTTTTCCATTCGGGGCCAGGGCCCCCGCAATAATCTGGAGTTCAAAGTCAATGACTCCGAGGGCAACACCTTCATGAAGGTTTGGAAAAATCTGCGCGTCTCGGAAGAGGGCGAGACGCTCACCGTGACCCGGCGCGACCTGCGCTACGCCTGGGGCCCCAATCCAAAAGCCCGCCTGAAGAACATCAAGAGCCTTGAATTGGCGCTGACCTCCGGGCGTGGAGGACAGGGCGTGCTGGAAATCGGGCCGATCCAGTTGGTCGAAACCCCGCCGCCGCCCCCGCAACCCGCGCCGGTCGTCCGTGCCTCCTCGCAAAGCGATACGATGTTCGGCCCTGAAAATGCGTTCGATGAAAGCCATGCCACCCGCTGGTCCAGCCGTTCCTTTGATCCGCAGTGGATCGAGGTGGACTATGGACGCACCCAGGACGTTGCCGGCGTGCGCCTCTACTGGATACTGTATGGCGCCTACGAGGTGAAGACCTCCGCCGATGGACAAACCTGGACCCCGGCCTGCCGGCAGGAGCATCCGGATGGCGGGCTCGATGAGCTGTTTTTCAGCGCCCGGCCGGTGCGCTTTCTGCGCATCGATTCCCTGCGCTCCTATTGCCGCGATGGCTATTCCCTTTCAGAAATTGAACTCATCCGCCCGGAAGAGGCGCCCATCCTGAGCGCCTCCTCCGAGGTGGATAACGGAAAGGCGGCGCAGGCCATGGATGGAAAGCAAGAGACACAATGGCAGAGCGGATCAGCAGGCGATCAGTGGTTGCAGGTGGACCTGCGGGGTGAAAAGGCGACCGGCGGACTCTACCTTCACTGGGGCGACGGCCAGGCCAAGACCTACCGGGTCGAGCTCTCGACCAATGGCCTGAATTGGTGGAGCGTGTACGAGGCCAAGGACCAGCCCGGCACCGTCCATAAAATCTACCTGAAAGAAACGGAGGCCCGCTTCATTCGCATCGCCTGCCGTCAAAGCGCGGCCCCTGGCGGCTATGCCATCCGGGAGATCGAACTCAAGGCGCCGGAAGAGGAAATGACGCTCACCCGGTTCTATCGGATCGCCGCCGCTGGCAACCCCGGATGTTACCCTCGCTGGCTCTCCAACGAGCAGGCCTACTGGAACATCGTCGGCACCCCCGAGGACATCCTCGAAGGCGCCATCTGCGAAGATGGCACCCTGGAGCCGCACAAGCGCGGCTTCACCCTGATGCCCCTGTTGCGCGTCGGCGGTGAACTCATTACCCGCAACCAGGCCGCCGTCTCCCAGGAACTTCTCGAGGACTGCCTGCCCATTCCCACCGTGGAGTGGAAGCATGGCGGCCTCCAATTGCGCATCACCACCTTCGCCGCCGGCGGAGAGAAATCCACCCAACTGGCCCGCTACACGCTCGCCAACCACGGAACAGCCCCCGTCAGCGGAGAACTCTTCCTGGTTCTTCACCCCATCCAGGTCTATCCCCCGTGGCAGGAAGGCCACAACGGATTCTCCCCGATCCGATCCGTGGCCTATGAGCAGGGCCTCCTGACCCTGGACAAGGACCGCCGCATCACCTTCTCCCCTGCGCCCAGCCGCGCCGCCGCCAAGGGTGGCACCTACGGCGTCGGACGCCCCGTCGAAGGCACGATCGCCGACGACATCGCACGCGGCGCCTGGCCCTCCGCGCAACAGGCGGAAGATCCCGAGGGTTTTGCCTCCGCCGCCGTGGCGTACAACTTCCAGCTGGCGCCAGGCGAAACCACCCGCTTCGAGGTGCGCATTCCCCTGCATCCTGATTCACCCGAACTGGCGGCGGGCTTTGATCCCCTGCTGGCCTCCACCGCCGCGTATTGGCGGGAGGCCGTCAACCGCGTGACCCTGGGCATCCCGGACCCCGCCTTCGTCAACACCGTCAAGGCCAACATTGCGTACAACCTGATCACCAAGGACGGGCCCGGCTTTCAGCCCGGCTCCCGCAGTTACGACAAGGCCTGGATGCGCGACGGCAGTGCCGCCGCCATCGCCATGCTGGAGATGGGATTCCGGGACGAGGTGCGCGAATTCATCGAATGGTTCGCCGCCTATCAGTTCGACACCGGTGAGATTCCGCCCATCATTGATAACAAGCATGAAGACCCGCTCTGGGAGGAAAAGCAGGGCCTCCAGGAATTTGACAGCCAGGGCCAGTTCATCAACCTCGTCCGCGAATACTATGCCTACACCCGCGACGTGTCTTTCCTCGTCCGCATGTATCCGCGCGTGGTCCACGCCCTTGAGTTCCTGCAAGCTCTGCGCGAGCGGCGGGATACCGACGAATACCGCAACGATCCCGAAAAACAGGTCTTCCACAACATCCTCCCCGAGTCGCGCAGTCACGAGGGCTACTGGCTGGCGCACTCCTACTGGGACAACTTCTGGGCCCTCAAGGGCTGGAAGGATGGCATCGAGCTGGCCCATTCCATGGGTGACGAAACCCGCATTCCCTGGATGCGCCGGGAATACGAAACCCTGCAAAAGGGCGTCTACGACACCATTCAGCGCGTCATGAAAAAGTATGGGATTGAGTACATCCCCGGATGCGCCGAGAAAGGGGATTTCGACGCCACCTCCACCGCCGCCGCCATTGTCTATTGCGAGGAATTGGAGAACATGCCCCAGCCGCAGACCCGCCAGACGTTTGACCGCTATTACAAGGATCTGGCCGCGCGCCTGGTGCCGGGAGCGCAGTTTGTGTACACCCCCTACGAGGCCCGTTCCGTGCTGGCCTTCCTCTTCATGGGCCAGAAAGACCGGGCCCTACAGCTCACCCACTTCCTGCTGGCCTGCCGGCGGCCCTCCGCCTGGGGACACCTGGCCGAGGTCGTGCATAGCGATCCCCGCTTCCCCTGCTACATCGGTGACATGCCCCACACCTGGGTCGGCTCCGAATTCATCCATGCCGCTCGCGGGCTCCTGCTCTTCGAGCGCGGCCAGTCCCTCGTGCTCGGCGCCGGGATTGATCCGAAGTGGCTCGGCCAGGAGGACGGGCTCTTCCTCCGAAACGCCCCCACCCGCTTTGGCCTGATTCATCTGGAAATGAAGAAAACCGGCAACACCGTGCTCGTGCGCATCGCGGGCGACGCCCGCCCGCCCGATGGCTTCCGGCTCCATTCCCCACTCGATCAGGAACCCGTTGCCGTCACGATCAATGGACAGCAGGCAAAGCCCGCCCGTGAAATCCACGTGGACAAGCTTCCGGCGGAAGTCGTCCTGCGTTACCCTTGAGGCGCGGCGGGGGCGAAAAGGGTCATCCCGAGCGCACGGAACGGCCCGGCAGGGACAGCACCGCCTGGGCGCCTTGGTCCGGCTGGTTTTCCAGCCGGACCCATCCGCCATGAAGCTCCGCGATTTCCTTGACAATCGCCAGGCCCAGGCCGGAGCTTTTTCGCCCGGTGTCCGGGCGGGCCAGCGAATAGAACCGCTCAAACACGCGAGGCAGGGCATAGTCCGGCAGGCCGGGGCCCGCGTCACGAATGCTCAGCAAGACCCGGTCCGCCTGCAGGGCCAGGGCCAGTTGGATCTCCCCGCCCTCCGGCGAGAACTCGATGGCGTTCTGCAACAGGTTGGCGAGCGCCTGGCGCAATAAAAACCGTTCTCCAAACACAATGGCGTTTTGCGCAATGTCTTTGTTCAGCCGCAGGCCCTTGGCGGCCAGAAGCGGAGCAAAACTTTCTTCCACCTCCGCCAGCACGCCGGCCAGGTCCACGGGCACCGTCTCCCTCGGGGCATGGAGGCTCTCCAGCGAGGAAAGCAACAGCAGGCGGTCCACCAGCTGGCGGATGCGCAGGGTCTCCTTGCGGGCGTTATCCAAAAACTTTTCGCGCTTTTCCGGTGGCATGCCGGCTTCCTGCAACAGCTCCAGCGCCCCTTGGATCGCGGAAAGCGGCCCCTTGATCTCATGCGTCAGCGTCTGAACATAACGCTCAACATATTCCTTGCCCTCCAGCGCCACGCGCATGTCCTCCAGAGCCCGGCCCAAAAGGCCCACCTCACTGCGCCCCAATTTCGGCAATACCGCCCGCCGGCCGTCCCGAATGGCCGTGGCATACTCGGTCAGCCGCCGCATGGGAAGCGTCACCCAGGCCGAGGTGGCCAGCCCCAGCAGAATCACCGCACACGCCGCCAGCGCGCCCGCCGCCGCCATCTTTCGCTGGGCGCTTCGCAAAAACAGATTGGAGCTGACGGTCGGCTTGCACACCGTCAGCACCCCCTCCATCCGGCCGTGCACCAGGATGGGTGCGGCGACATAGAGCACGGAGGAAGATGGATCGTCCGGATCCAGCCGCGTGGCCCGGGCCCCATACCGGCCTCGAAGCGTCAGGAACACATCGTTCCACAGGGCATAGTCCTTTCCCTCATCGCGCCCCCCATCGGAATCGAACAGCACGAGGCCGTTGGTATCGGTGATGTACACCCGCAGATCCACCCGCTCCTTGGTCAGCGCGTAGATCGGCACGTTCAGCCTTCGCCCCGCGGCTTCGTCCAACGCGGCCCGCAAGGTTTCCTTCTGAAGCGGCGCGCCCGGAGCGCAGGCTTGCCCCACCATCGCCGCCAGCACCACGGAGGTATCCACCAGCGATTCCTCCATCGCCTCCAGATAACGCGGTTTCAGGTCGTTCGCGATCCAGTTGATGAGATAATAGAACCCCGCCGCCACAATCAGAAAAAAGCACAGGAAAATGCGCGTGCGGATGCTCATCCCGGTTCCTTCAGGGAATATCCCAGGCCCCGATGTGTCACAATGGGGTCCTCCTCCGGACGCACCGCCCGGAGCTTGGCGCGCAGGCTTTTGATGTGCGCATCCACGGTGCGGTCCATGCTGGCCTCGGGCTCTTCCCACGCCAGGTCCATGAGCTTTTCCCGGGAATACACCCGGCCCGGAGCATGAATCAGAATCTCAAGGATCTTGAATTCGTAGCGCGTCAGCGCCAGCAGACGCCCATGATAACGGATGCAGAAACGCTCCGCATCCACCTCAAAGGGCGGAGGAGCGCCTCCAGAGGCCGTCGCCGGCTTCTCAGCACACCGGCGCAGGATCACCTTGACCCGCGCGGTCAGCTCCCGGGGGCTGAACGGCTTGGTCATGTAATCGTCCGCGCCAATTTCCAGCCCCACCACCCGGTCCACCTCATCGGCGCGCGCCGTGAGGAATATGACCGGCACCGCGGAGGTCTTCCGGATTTCCTTGCACAACTCAAAGCCGCTGGCATCGGGCAGTCCCACATCCAGAATGACGAGGGCCATGCGGCCACCCTTGAGCCGTTTCAGGGCCTCGCGCCCGGTCGCACAGCACACCGGCTCAAAGCCTTCCGTGCCCAGCGCATACGCAATGTTATCCGCCACCAACGGCTCATCTTCGACCACCAGGATTTGTTGCATGCTTTGACTTTGCCATGACGCCCCTGCGTTGTCACGCCTTGGCGAGAGGGCTTATTCATGGCCACGAGTCAAGACCCCGGCGGTCTGGTGTCGCACTGGATTCCACGGGTCCTTCACACTCCCTCCTTGCCTTGCGAGCCCTTCGTCGGGTAGGTTTGGCGCGTGCATCAAAGGAGAACCGGCATGAAAAGGGAAAAAGACAGCAAGTGCATGGGCGATGAAACGGAATTTTGCCTGTGCAACGCCGCCATGTCACTCATTCCTCTGTATGGGACAGAGGATGACGACCAGCCCGATTCCCTGCTCGGGGCCTACCCCAACCCCGTCAACATTGTTGAGGCGATCAAGATCTTCGTGGACGTCATGTTCCCAGGAAAAATGGCGCCCGGTCCCATCGCCCGAGATGATTTGGGGCTGTTTCTCATCCGGCGCCTGAGCGAGGGCTGGCGACTGCTCAAACCCGAGATTGAGAAGGCCGTCCCCTTCCGCTGGAAGGGAGAGGCCGCAAAAATCGAAGGGCGCAAGGACACCGTGGACCCCAAGGAAGAAGCCACCCGCATCATGCGTGCTTTCCTGGATGCTCTGCCGACTGTTCGGCAACTGCTCATCGAGGACGTGCGCGCCGCCTATGAGGGAGACCCCGCCGCGCTGACCTACGCCGAAGTCCAGCTCGCCTACCCCGGCCTGCTGGCCATCACCTCACACCGGCTGGCGCATGAACTCTACAAACTCGAAGTTCCACTGGTTCCCCGTATCATGAGCGAATGGACCCACGCGCAAACCGGGGTGGATATCAATCCCGGAGCACAGATTGGCCATGGATTTTTCATTGACCATGCCACCGGGGTCGTCATTGGTGAAACCGCCAAAATTGGAAATCATGTCAAACTCTACCAAGGGGTTACGCTGGGCGCCCGCAGTTTTGCCATGGATGAACACGGCCATCCGGTCAAGCATATCCAGCGGCATCCCACCGTGGAAGACAACGTGGTCATCTATGCCCATGCCACCATCTTGGGAGGAAAAACAGTGATCGGCAGGGGATCCATTATTGGAGGCAATGTCTTCCTGATGGATAGCGTTCCCCCGGAAAGCTTCGTGACGTCCAAACACCCGGAATTGCATATTCGCAAGAGCGGCGAACACGCTGAAACGCAACCCAACTGGCAGATCTGAACGGTTACGGCTTCACAAAGCAAGCCGCCAACTGCAAATCCTCAACCGTACGAATTCGCATGTTGGCAACCGTGGATTCGACCAGGTGAACTTCTTCCTTGGTCTTTTCAAAGGCCAGGGAATCGTCCTCCGTGGTCTGCTTCTTCTTCGCCAGCAGATCGTACCCCTTGACGAGCAGGTCTTTCTTGAAGGTCTGCGGCGACTGCGCAACCCATAGACTCTCGCCTTCCACCGTTTCCTTAACGAGATGACCTTTTTCCACCACCTTGATGCCTTCTTTGAGTGGAACGGCCGCCACACCACTGCCATATCGCTTGGTCGCCTTGATCGTTTCCGAGATCAATGCACTCGTTACACCCGGCCGCGAAGCGTCATGAATGCAGACCAGCGTGGCATCATCATCAAAGACCTTCATCGCGTTGATCACAGAAGCTTGCCGATTGGACGCGGCGGGAATCAATCCCTTGACTTTTGAACCGCCAAACATCTGCACCATGCCCTTGACACTGTCCATCCGATCCTTGTCCACGACCAACACAATGCCATCAATATCCATGCAATGCTCAAACGCTTGCAAGGAATAGACCAGGATGGGTTTGCCGCCTAAATAAAGAAAAGGAATGATGACCTCAGGATTCAGTTGCTCGCTTTTCCCGCCTGCTAGAATGATGGCCCATGTGCTATGTACCATGTGTACCCCCGCTCATATTCTGGATTTCAATGCGCAAAGATCGATCCACGTTCATTTCCAACACACAGCATATCAAACAGATAGAATGTCAACCCGAGTGGTCGCAAGGTTGAATTAAAACCCCTTGAGCGTCAAGCGCTAATTGCGCTTATGTCAAAGATTGGATATTTCTTGACATGAAGCCAACCTCGGCCGTTTCTTTGTCAATATTTTTATCACTATGTGGCCCAGCGACCGTGTTCCGCTGGCTCAACAGCACCACCAGGGCCGGTTACGAAAACTGGTACCCCTTTGATATGAGTTACTCCGCCGCCATGTACATCAGCTCCGGCGGCTTCATGTGCCATACCAGCTCCCTGCCCGCCACCCTCAACCATGCCATCTTCCGCCTCACCGTCGAAATGGAATAACCCCGCCCGCCCAAAAGGCCAGAACGCCGTTCTTTTATCCGAAATGGAGGGCGGCGGGCCCCTTCCTCTTTTACCTTCTTTTTCTTCTCCCATTGTGGCACGGTGCGGACATGACATGGAAAAAAACTCTCTTTGGTGGCTTGTTACTGGGTTCGCTCGCCCTGCTGGCGGGATGCAAAACCCCGGCGGATTCCGCATCGCCCCGCTTGAATGAACAGCAATTGCGCGACTACTTTTCGCGGGCGCAGGATCCCCGGCGGCTGTGGATCACGGTCTATCGCTCGGACGATGGCCCGGTCTTTTCCGGCGCATGCCGCCTGCATCCGGAACAATCCGCCCAATTGCCCTTTGTCTCGGAGGGAAGCTCCCAGCAAATCATCGTGGACTTCAAGTACCGGGCCATTAAAAGCTATCGGGCGCTGGTGGACACCTCTTCCAGCCACGGCTGGATGACCTACGAAGCGGCGCTGGGCATGGACGCCGTTCCGCTCGGGCCACCCGCTTATGAGATGATCCCCCGCCATATCTACGACGACATCTCCGGCTATGCCAGCGCCGCCAGCACATTTGTCTTTGATACGGTCTACATGGAAACGCCGCTCTTCTTCACCCGCTCGGCCACGGGATCGCTGGGCCCCCTCGCCCGCGGAGCAGACAAATCCAAGCCGGACGCCGTCCTCGGCTGTAACATGCTCAAGGCCTTCCGCTTTGTGCAGGTGGACTATCCCCGCCGCGTCCTCACCCTCTCCTCCACCTTCGACTACCAGCCCAGCACCAATCTGGTGGGCACCGCCGGCCTGCGGGAATTGCGCGGCGCCTTCGCCGTGCAAGGCGTCCTCAACGGCCAACAGCAATTCATCCTGCTGGATACCGCCGGCGATTATGAGGTGGCCATGAAAAACGCCCCGGACACGCCCCTGCGGCATGTCAGCATTGGCTCACTCGTGTTCCGGCAGGTTTCCGCCACCAACAGCGTGGCCTTGAATCTGGGCATGCAGGATGTTCCCCGCATCGGCAACCGCCTCTTAAGCAAGTTTGTGGTGACGTTCGACTTTCTGAAGCGAACCGTCTACTTCGAAAAACCCTGAGCCCCCGCCCCTCCGTCATCCGCGATGAGGGCATCAGGCCGCCTGGCAGGCTTTTTCAAAACGCATATTCGACCAGCGCGCCCTCCAAAGTAATCAAACCACAGGCAAGAGCCTGCCCCGATGAATCCTTGGATGGAGCCGGCATTGCCAACGGATGCATAATATGGCATGAAGGACCGCATGAAGGGCCCTTTTCTTCTCTTGCTGGCGCTGTTTTGCCTGCCGGGTGCATCCCACGCCGACACCTGGCATGTCGCCACAAATATTGATCTCGTCGCCGATGGAACCCTCGCACATCCCTTCAGCCAGATTCAGCAGGCCATGGATGCCGCCGCCCCCGGCGACCGCGTGCTGGTCCAGCCCGGAACGTACAAAGGCGAAGGCAACAAGAACCTCGATTTCGCAGGCAAGGCCATCACCGTTGAATCCACGGGCGGCCCCTCCTCCACCATCCTGGATTGCGAGGGCGTCGGGCGCGGGCTCTATTTCCACAGTGGCGAAACCACCGGCTCCGTCTTTTCCGGCTTCACCATCAGCGGCGCCAATACGCAGGTCGTGTCCTACATCTCAGGATTGAATTTCGAATCCTGGGAGTACGGAGATAAAGGCTCCGCCATCCTCGTCCTCTCCAATTCCTCGCCCGTCATCGAAAACTGCCACATCAAAGACAGCAGTAGCATGACGTTTAAGTATATCGAATCCTTTCCACTTCCCAATGGCGGCTGGTACGAAGCCGCATCGGCAGACGGCTACGGCGGGGGAGTGCATTGCGACGCCTCCAGCCTCATCTTCCGCAACTGTGTCATTTCCAACAACCAATCCGGCTATCATGGAGGCGGGGTGTACGCGGTAAATGGGTCCATCCTGACCTTGGAAAACTGCGAAATTTCAGGCAATACCGCCAGCCTTGACGGCATCCGTTCCATGGAATATGTCCCCCTATATAATGGCGGGTTTCGCCGCACGGATACCGTAGGTCGTCCCCATTGCGGAGGCGGCATCTTCGCCTCCAACACAGTCCTGACTGTCCAAAACAGCCAAATAGCACGCAATTCGGGGGGATCAAAAGGCGGAGGACTGTATGCGGACCACCTTCCATCACTCATCGTGGAATACAGCCACATTACTGACAACACCGCCCATTCCACTACAAACGGCGCAGGGGGCGGGGGGCTGTTCATCAGCCATGTCGCAACCAGCGTGGTCCATCATTGCGTCCTCACAGGAAATGGGTCTCTTGGACTCATCATATGGACAGAGCAAATTGACATCCTTCCAAACTACGGCTCTATCGTGGACACGTCCATTGAGGCAGACGGAGCGGGCGGAGGACTCTACGCCACGGAAACGGACCTTTCCTTGCTCCACTCCGACTTCAAAAACAACTACGCAGGTTCTTTTGGCGGAGGGTTGTGCGTTGCCACCAACACCCTGCTGAGAATGTCGAACTGCGTGCTCTACGCCAACAGCACCGCTCGAAACACACCACCTGGACAAGGTGGCGGCATGGCCGCCTATCAATCCTCTGTGCACATGGCAGAGGTTTCCTTCTCGAATAACTCCGCATCCATCCATCACACAACCGGAACGGAACGGGTGCCTCTTCCCAATGGCGGACTTTGGTCACTCGTCAAGGATTACAACTTTGGCTTGGGCGGGGCGCTGTATGCAGACTCTTCCACGATCGAACTGTTTGACGGTGTGTTTCAACAAAATAGAGCAGGTCACGGTGGATCACATTATATGGTTTCCTCCACCAGTCATTTTGAACGGGTCATTTTCAACGAGAGTACCGCCATCGCGGAAACAAGATTAGAAACAATTGTTGAAATCGTCCCCCTCCTTGGAGGACACGTTGAAAAGTGCGCCATTACACATTCCAATGCCAACCAAGGCCTCGGCGGCGTGATGTATCTGGACAACACGCACGTGGCCCTGATGGATTGCCAATTTTCCAGCAACCAGGCGGGCGCGGCGGGGGCGGTCTTCTATCTGAGCACCAACGCCAGCGTGACGGCCACCAACTGTGCCTTCTGGGGCAATATCAGCCGGCGAAATTTCTGGGAGCAGGCGATGTATTTTGATGACGATATTGTTTCGTACACCAACCAGGTATCCAGCTCCGGCCTGGGCGCGGTGGTCTATGCCGATGCCGCGGCATTCTCGGCCATGAACTGCACCTTCACCGGCAACCAGGTCGGAGAGCCCTCGAACGAGTTCTATGCGGTGGCAGGCTCTCGCCTGGACCTGCGCAATTCAATTTTGTGGACCGAAGAGATTGTTCTGGAAGAGGGCTCCACCGCCACGGCGGCCTACTGCTGTATCGCCGGCGGGTTTCCCGGCGAGGGCCATCTCGATCAGAATCCGCGCCTGACGCATCACTGGCGGTTGCGGCATGACTCGCCCTGCATAGATCGCGCCTCCGCCATCGGCGCGCCCTTGCGCGATCTCGATGGCGAGGAGCGGTGGGATGATCCCGCCCACCCGTCCGCCTCCATCGTGGACATCGGCGCAGACGAGTTTGTGGATACGGACACCGACACCATCGCCGATGCCTGGGAACTCCTGCTGTTCACCGATCTGCTCACCATCGGCTTGGGCACGGATTTTGACGAAGACCTCCTGGGCGACACGCTGGAATACGACCTGGGCGCAAACCCCCGCCACACCGACAGTGACGGCGACAAGATTCCGGACGGCTGGGAATACCGGTTCGGATTAAACCTGCTCAACCCCGGAGATGCGCAATGGGATTCCGATGAGGACACCTACTCCAATGGGAGCGAGTACATTGCCGACACCAATCCGCAGGATCCGGACAGCGTCTTCCAGGTGGCGAATGCCTTCAATCAGGCGGGAGCCCCTTGCTTGAGTTGGAGCGGCACGGTGAGCCGGGTGTACAGACTGGAGGCCTCCACCAATTTCTCTCAATGGACATCCTTGGGGACCCTGCCGGGAACCGGCGGCTTCATCACCCACACCCTGAGTCCAGAAGACTTGTCCGCGGAGTTCATCCGCATTCAGGTCTCCATGGACGAGTAAGCCGTGGGCCGAATCCTTTTAGACCTGAGCAGGGGACACAAAGCGCCTCTATCAGAACTCATTGGACAACCTCGGGTTGTTCACAAGCGGACGTAGGGACAGTCAAGCTGGCAGGGTGCGGCAGGAGATCCCTCGACTGCGCTCGGGATGACAGGCGAGAAAGCGGGACGTTGACGCGTTTTTGGCCTTCCTGTAGGGGGGAATCCTTATACACCCCGGCGCAAGGCCGGGGGATTCGGAGGGGTGCGCCGCAGGCTGGCGCTTGCGGTGGCGCGGTTCAGAATTCTTGATTCTTCTTCATCCGTGGGACGCTTTGCCATCCGCGGGGTACTTTCTTCGCCGTCTTGCGGGATTGCAAATTCGGGCCGAATCCTCAATGCTGGCGCTTTCACATGAATAAAGAACCTGTCAGTCCCTGTCCTTCGTACCAGGAGGAACTCGAAACTGCCGTGCTGGAAAGCACGGACTTCCTTCTGCTGACGCTCAGTGGCGCCCTGGGGAAGGAGCCGCCCCCCTGGAAGAGAATCCGCTTCCGCCCGATGGCCTCCGAGGGCAGGCGTCCGCTCCAGATCAGCTATGAAACGGCCACGCAAGTCCGCCACAAGAATCTGGAGGGGCCGGCCCTCCAGGCGGAGTTGCGGCAGTGCCTGGCCCTCCCCTTCTCCAACCTCCATCTTCAGCGGACCTCCGGTGATCTGCATGTGCGCATCACGCGCAAAGGCCGCGTGTTGATGTCTCGTAGCCGGCCCTCGCGCCAGGACGAGGCGCCCGGCATGGCGCACGACCGGGCCCGCCAGCATCCCCTGCCCGGCACTCAGCCCGACGCCTTTCTGCAAACCATCGGCATCCAGGACGCCCAAGGCCGCCTCCGCGCCACCATGCGGGACAAGTTCCGCCAGATCAATGGATTTATCGGCCTGCTGGCGCCGCTGTTTGAAACCGTGGAGGAAAAGCCGCTCTTCATCGTGGATGGCGGATGCGGAAGCGCCTGGCTGACCTTTGCCCTCTGCCACTATCTGAAGAACATCCGGCGACAACCCGTCCGCATGACGGGCATTGACCTCAAGCAGGACGTCATCGAAAAATGCACCGCCCTGCGCGACCAGCTGGGCTGGAGCGAGCTGGACTTCGAGGTCTCCTCCATCGCCGCCTACCAGCCGCCCGAGCCGCCCGGCCTCGTGCTGAGCCTGCACGCCTGCGACACCGCGACCGATGAGGTCATCGCGCGCGGCGTCGAATGGAACAGCCGTGCGATTGTCGCCGCGCCCTGTTGCCAGCACGAATTGCATCACCGTTTGGCCGCTCCGCTGTTCGCCCCGCTGTTGCGGCATGGCATCCTCCGGGAGCGGCTGGCGGACGTGCTCACCGACACCTTCCGCGCCCTGCTCCTGCGCGGCATGGGCTACCGCGTTCAGGTCATGGAATTCGTCAGCGCCGAGGCCACCCCGAAGAATCTGATGATCCGCGCGGAGAAGACCTCCGCCCCCGGCGATCCCGAGGCCCTCCGCGAATATCAGGAACTCAAGCGCTTCTGGGGCGTTGAACCCTGCCTGGAAAAACTGCTGGGCCTTACAATGGCTTCACAAAACACCCCGTCTGCCGTATAGTTCGATTCTGAACCTTGGTTCTGCTATGGCGGCGGGGAGTTTGGTGTCATGACGCTGGAAGAAAAACTCAACATCCTCGGGGCGGCGGCGCGGTACGACGCCTCGTGCGCCTCCAGCGGAAGCCGGCGGACCGGCGCCGTGGGCCGGGCCTCGATCTCAGGCGTCTGCCACAGCTTTTCGGATGACGGGCGATGCATCTCCCTGCTGAAAATCCTGCTCTCGAACTGCTGTCTGTACGACTGCGCCTATTGCATCAACCGCCGAAGCAACGAGATCCCCCGCGCGACATTTGGGGCGGACGAACTCGCGGAGCTGACCATCCAGTTTTACCGCCGCAACTATATCGAGGGACTGTTCCTCAGCTCCGCGGTGTTCGTCAGCCCGGACCGCACGATGGAACAGATGATTCGCGTGGTCATGAAGCTACGCCGGGACCACCGCTTTGGGGGGTACATTCACATGAAGGCCATCCCAGGCGCGAACCCCGACCTGATCCGGCAGGCGGGCCTGCTGGTGGACCGCCTGAGCGTCAACATCGAACTGCCCTCCGAACGCTCGTTGCATCAGCTGGCGCCGGAAAAAAGCAAGGCAGACATCCTCAAGCCGATGGCGCAGATCGAGAATGGCATCACCCAGCGGAAGGAGGAGAAGAAAAAGTTCAAGGGAACGCCCTCCTTTGTGCCGGCCGGCCAGAGCACACAATTGATCGTCGGAGCCAGCCCCGAAACGGACCGGCACATCCTGACGCTGTCGGAAAATCTGTACGAGCGCTTCCGCCTGAAGCGGGTCTACTATTCGGCTTTTGTCCCGGTGAATGCGGACAACCGGCTTCCGGCGCTGGCCACGCCCCCCCTGCTCCGCGAACATCGCCTCTACCAGGCCGACTGGCTGATCCGAAAATATGGGTTCACCGCCGAGGAGGTCCTCCCTGAGCAATATCCCTCCTTGGACGAAGCCTTCGACCCCAAGACCTCCTGGGCTCTGCGCCACCTCGAACAATTCCCCGTCGAGGTCAACCGCGTGGAGTTTGAGGCGCTATTGCGCGTGCCGGGCATCGGGCATGTCTCCGCGAGCCGCATCACCTCCAGCCGCCGCATCGCCGCGTTGCGGATGGAGGACCTGCCCAAGCTGGGGGTGGTGATGAAGCGCGCGAAATATTTCATCACCTGCGGAGGGGTCTATGGCGCGGGCGCCCTGCAGGGGGAAAAGGCCCTTCGGCAGAGGCTGTTGAATCCCGTCCCGCCAGAGGCCTTCGTGCAAATGGAGCTGGCGGGCATTCCATGAGCCTTTACCTGTACGATGGCTCCATCGAGGGCCTGCTGACCGCCTATGACCTCGCGCTGGAGCGCGGCAAGCCCTCTGCCGAGTTTGCCCCGGAAACCGGCCCCCAGGCCGCCTGGCTGTTTGAGGTCGAGCGCGTACAAACGGATGAGGCCCGGGCAGACCGTTTGCTGGCGTCTTTTCGCCAGCAAGGAGCGGCGGTGCATCATCTGTTCCGCGTGCTGATGGCGGAACAGGCGGAGGCCCTGACACCGCTCTTCGAGTATCTGCGGCTGGTGAAGGACCTGGGGCCGGAAGCGGACCATTATCATGCGCACCCCGCTGTAAAGAAGGTCTTGGGACTCTCCCGCAAGGTCGGCGGCGAGATTCAAAGGCTCAAGGGCTTGGTGCGTTTCCGCCAGTTGCCGGGCGGCCTGTTTTGGGCGCCCATCGAGCCGGATTATCACATCACGTATGCGCTGGCGCAGTACTTCACGCGGCGGCTGGCCGATCAGGACTGGATCCTCCACGACCAGCGCCGGCAATTTGCCGCCGTCTGGAAACAGCGCCAATTGCGCTATGGCCCCGCTCCGGAAATCTCGACAAGCACTCCGCCATCCGGCGGACAAGACTGGGAGAGGCTTTGGCAGGCCTATTTCACCACCATCGCGATTCCGGAGCGGCGCAATCCCCGCCTGCAACGCCAGCTCATGCCCATGCGCTACTGGAAATATCTGATCGAGAAGCCGCAAGGTTTTTCTTGACAATATTCCACCCATAATTAGGATGCGCGCAGTATCAAGGGGGGGCTGAACATGTTGATTGTTCCAGTGGTACATCGAAACGTCGTGGATTCATGGTTTATTGAGAGCGCCGGACTTCCGGCGCGCGTGGTGCATTGCGCAAGCGAAGCGGGCCTCAAAACCATCGGCGAATTGCGGGCGGTCCCCGAGCGGCAATTGCGGACGTTTCGCAGTCTGGGGCGCATCTCCGTCCAGCATATTCGGCAGTTCTTCAAGCTCTGCCAGGAGGCCGAGGAGGGGCGGCTTCGCTTTGAGTCGCTGGAGAACATCCTCCGCCTTTTCCTGGAAGACGACGAATACCGGGTGCTCATTGCCCGCTATGGGATGAACCTGGAGAAACCCCTCGTCACCCGAAGCACCGTCACCCTCCAGGAAGTTGGGCGCGCGGAAGGAAAAACCCGCGAACGAATCCGCCAAATCCAGGATAATGCACTGACCCGTCTGAATAGCGCCCTCCCCCGCCTCTGCCTGCAACCGGTGCTGGATGAGGGCCTGCGCCTGTTGGAGAAATACCAGGAAGTCATCACCGCCTCCGACCTGGTTTCCGAGCAAAACCCGGTCTTGTTTTCCGGGCATAATCCCTGCGGCGTCTTTCTGTTGCTCTGCGATATCCAGTCCTCGCCCATCCATTCGGTGGGTGAATTTTTTGCCTCCAAGCCCCCGGAAGCCATCACCCGCCTGTTGAAGGACAGCCTTTCGGTGCTGGCCGAAGCCCGGCGCCCCATGGCCAAGAGGGAAATCATGGAGAGACTCGCGTCCGCGGAGGCCTTTCCAACCCCGGAGCAGGCCTGCAGGGCCGCCACCGTGGCTCTGGATCATGAACCGCTCGCGGGAGGGACCTTGGATGGAAGGTTCTTCCATTTTGAACGCGGATTTGAAGCCTTCCTGCTGGAGGTCATGAAGCACCTGCCGCTTCCCGTGCATTACCGGACCCTGACACAGGCCCTGAACGAAAGGCTCAAGCCTCGAAGCGGAAAGGGAGCGGGCTTCGTGCTGGAAGCGCTGAACGCATCCAGCGCCTGCGCCCGCGCGGATCGCGGCCTGTATGGCCTTCGGGGCAAGGCCTGAGGGCCGGCCCTACCCCGCCGGCGGCGCGGTCGAAGCGCGTACGATTAGCTTGGCTTCATACGGTATTTGTTCGGGCGGGCGTCCAGCCTGTTCGACCATGTCCACCAATAATTTGAGCGCGCGTCCGCCCACCTCGCGCAGAGGCGGGCTCAGGGTGGTCAGCGCGGGCGTAAACCACTGTCCGGCGTCGAGATCGTCAAACCCCACAAAGGAGAGTTCCCCGGGCACGCGCACGTTCAAGGCCTGGGCGGCCTTCATCGCGCCCAGGGCCATGAGATCATTGGCGCAGAACATGGCCGTGGGGCGATGGCGCAGGGCCAGGATGCGGCGCATCTCCTCCGCGGCCTGCTGGTCGGAAAAGTTGGCGTTGCCTGTCCAGCGTTCTTCATAGGCCAGCCCCGCCCCGGCCAGGGCCGAACGAAACGCCTCGAAGCGCTCCACCCCATCCACCGACATCAGGCTCCCATTGAGGCATCCCATCTTCTTATGGCCCAATTCAGCCAGGTGTTCCACGGCGGCTCGAACCGCCTGCTGGTTGTCCACCCCCACGGAATTGATGGTGGCATGCCGCAGGTACTTGTTGATGAAGACAAAGGGAATCTGCTCCTTGGCCAGCTGGCGGGCATCACGCGTCAGCCGCTCATGATGCACCACGTTGTAAATCAGCACGCCATCCACGCGCCAGTTCGCCGCCACATAGGAGTAGGAGGCCTCCTCCTCCGTCCAATATTCCGTGGAAAACAGCATGGGCGCATAGTGGCGGCGGCGGCACTCATCCACAATACCCCGGACGATGGGCTGGACGTGGGGATTAAAATCCGGAATGACAATCGCAAAGGCCTGCGTCTTGTTGCGCACGAGCCCGCGCGCAATCAGGTTGGGCCGGTAGCCGATTTCCTTCATGATGGCGCGGACGCGCAGTTTGGTGGCCTCGCCGATCTGGGGATCATCGTGAATGACACGCGAGACGGTGGGATGGGAAACCCCCGCCCGCGCGGCCACATCCTTGATGGTCGCCCGCTTCACACCTCACAGCCCCGGGAGATTGGGCAGATTCATCGGAAGATTCATGGTGCGGGGCGGCGGCACCAGAGCCTTGAAGCCCGGGGTCTCCTTGATATTGGCGAAGCGCTGGTCGTTGCGCGCCGCCTCCCGGGCCCCATCTCCGCCCAGCTCGATGGCTCGCTTGAGCGCCTGCAAGGCCTCGTTGTTCTGGCCCAGCACGGACTTCGCGGCGGCCAGGTCCAGCCAGACCCTGGGATCGGACGGCTCGCGGCTCAGGTACCGTTCGAGCGCCGCGGCCAGCAGATCCATGCGCTTGCCATTGGCAAAAAGCTGGGCGACCGCCAGGTACACATTGGGCGGCAGGTTGGTGTCGTTGAGGATCGTGGCCGTCAGCCCCTGGAAGTGCTGGTCCATGCCCATTTTCTGGTACAGGTCGGCCAGCTCCAAGGCGGCGTTAATGTCCGCGCCACCCTCCGCGAACTTCTTTTCCAGCTCGACGCGGCGGGCCTCGGCATCATCGGTTCCGCGGATCTGGTTGAGAAACTCCATGACCTTGTCGTTCTTGGGATCATCGAGCAGGAATCGTTCAATCAAATCGCGGGCGTCCTTGAAACGGCGCTGTTGCATGAAGATATCGGCCAGGCGGAAGTTGGCCTCGGGGCTCAGCGGATAGAGATCAATGGCCTGCCGGAAGGCATATTCCGCCTCCGGGTACATGCGGCGGTAGGCATAGAGCCCGGCAATCGCACTGCGCAGTTTGGAGAAGGTTTTCCGGGCCACCACGTCATGCCGGAACTTCCAGTTGTCCAACAAGCGCTTGGTGTACCAATCCCAGAACTTGCGGTCATTCTCGACGACCTGCGGAGACAGGCTTTGCAAGGGCTCGGCATGGATCTTCATGATCAGGCCGTGAGGCTCCAGGTAGGGGTACATCCAGGGGATGACATAGCTTTCCTCGACGTAGAAATCATGCTTCTGCTTGTTGGCCTCGAAGATCATCTTGGCCAGGATGCCGTTGATCATCATGACGCCCTGCACGCCCTGCACGCTGACGCGCCCGCCCTCGAAGCTGACGGCGGCCCCCGGCGGAATACGCCCCGCCTGGACATCCTCGACATATTTCTGGAAGGCGAAATTGCTGTCCTGCTGGGAGGGAATCCAGATGGTGTCGCCATAGAGATCGCGCATGACGCTCATGTAGGTGTTGTCGGCCAGCGCGTTCTGCGTGATCAGGTACACATCGGGGCGCACCTTTGCGGAGTAAATCATGTAGGTGGGAACAAACCGTCCGGGATCGGTGCCCCCGTAGAAGATGGCGTTGGAGCCCATGGGCGGGGGATAGCCGGGCGTGGGGTACTCCTTCCACAGCTCCTGAAACTCCTCCTCGGTGCGCTTGTATTTGAAATCGGCGGCGATGCCCTCCCAGCCTTCCAACTGCCAGCGCCCGAACTGCCAGCCAAAATCGTGGCCGTTCTGCTCGGCGCCGCCCCAAATCTTGATCTGCTCGTCGTCAAAATAATTCTGGTAGACCAGCACCAGCGGCAACATGGCCGTCAGCACCACCGCGAGCACCTTGGTAAAATGGCTTCCCTTCATGAGCATCTCCAAATAGGTCAGCGTGAAAATCAACCCATACCCCAGCCAGATGGCAAACACCGCGTGCGACTGAATGAACTGCACGCGCCCGATGAACATCGTCTGCACATCCAGGGAGGGATTCTGGAAGGCGATCAGGATGACGCCCAGCGCGAAGAACGCCACCAGGCTGGAGATCAGCCAGCGCTGAAGCTGGGGCCCCATGTCGAACTGGATGCCCCACAGGTCGCGATCCTCCGAGGCCTCAAACTCCGCGCGGGATCCAAAGAGACTGCCCACGAACTTGGCCACCATGACCACGCACCCCACGGCCGCCAGCACCATGATGCCCACGATCAGAATGCGGAAGAGAATTTCCAGCACGGTATGCAACACAGCGCCTTCGGACACAAGAAAGGTCTGCAGGACAATCAAGCCGGTGGCGGAGGCGGTCAGGATCAGGGCCGGGATAAACAGGCTCCAGCGGCGCCCGCCCGCCTTCACATTCCAGGTGCAGAACGGCAGAAAGCCCGCGAGCACGATGGGCAGGGTGAACTGGCCGCGCAAGTCGGAGAGGTACGACCCCACCTGCATCATGAATTTCTGGCTGAAGATGTCCGTCAGCGTGATCTTCTCATACTGGCCGCGCGTGATGGCATGCATGAAGCCTTCCCAGGTGCGCGGATATCCCCAGTTGATGGGCGGATTCTGTTCCGAGGAAAATGGCATGAAGCAGTAGAACGCGATCCCCAGTTCCGCCAGCAGGAAACTGATGCAGACGGTCTTTCCGCGCGGCAGGACCAACCCCGCCACGGGAATCAGCACGGCCAGAATCGTATACACCCAGAAGGCCGTCGAGGTGGGCCCCGTCATCCACTGCATTTCCGGGCGGCCATGGGCCTTGGCCCACGAGTTGACCAGAATTAGAAAAACCAGGGCGGAGCCGACGATGGCAAAGTCCCGGAACAGCCGCAGATCCTTCATCAGCACTCCGAACGCCAGCGCCAGGCCAAGGAACATCAGGGTCTGGTGGTTGGTCAGGCCCAAGCCAAAGAGGAAGGCCATCACAAAGAGCGAGCGGTCTTCCTTGGGGCGGCTCATCCAGCGGTAAAAGAAGAGCATGACGGCGGTCTGAAAGAGGGCGTTGAGGCTGTACACCTCGACAATGACCGACTGGGACCACATCACGGGGCTGAAGGCCAGCAGAAGCCCGGCGGCCACGCCGCCCACCCAGCAAAACAGGGTTTCCGTGGCGTAACCCAGCGATTCATTGGCCCGCTTCATGTAGCGAAGCATATCGCCGCCGGAGCGGCTGACCAGCATGGCCAGAATGCCGCAGGCGCCGGCGCCCGCCACGGCGGACGCAAATCCCACGCCCCAGGCCGGGTTGGGTTGCCCATAATAGCGGACCCAGCCAAAGATCCATTGGAAAAACCAGGTGAACAGCGTCCAACTCGGGTATCCCGGCGGATGCGGCACGCCCAAATAATCCGGGGCCACGGCCAGTTCGCCGGAATCCTCCAGCGTTACGGTAGGCGCCAGGGTCAGGATATAGGCCCCCAAGGTGATTAAGAATGACGCCCAGAAGGCCGCCCAGTCAATACGGCGGAAAAAAGCCCCGCTCTGGTGGTCAAAAAACTCTGCCCGGCTGGGTTCAGAGACCGGCGCCAGCACCGGCTCCTGCACCTTTTTTATGTCCGCTTTTGTGTACGCCATGCTTAGTTTGCTCCAAAAACAATAACCCCTTGAATTAAAGGGCAGAGGGTATGTCTTTGCGCGGGTAGCGTCAAGCCGTCTTGCGCGGCATTTCACGCTTTTCATGGAGGGCGCCAGGCTGTAAGCTTCTGCCCATTACGGAGGAACACATGGCCGAGGCACATATCATTCTGGGCGTACACATCACCGACCGCGCCAAGCGGGCCGGAGAAGTTCAGCAACTCTTCACCGAATATGGATGCTCGATCAAGACCCGGTTGGGCCTGCATGAGGCAAACCAAAAGGTCTGCTCCCCCAACGGGCTGATCCTGCTGGAAATGGCCGGCGGGAAAAAAGATGCGCTGGCGCTGGCCAAGAAACTGGCCCGCATCAAGGGTGTCGAGGTGCAGAAGATGATCTTCGAGCATCCGTAAGGCCCTTCATGCATGAGCTGAGCCTGATGGAGAACACCCTGGCGGTCGTCTTTGAGGAGGCGCGCAAAAATGGGGCCGAGCGGGTCACCTCCCTGCGCATGCGGGTCGGGGCGCTTTCGGGCGTGGTGCCCGAGGCGCTGACCTTCGCCTTTGAGGCGCTGACGCAGGGCACGCTCGCGGAGGGCGCGAGCCTGCAGATTGATCCGGTCGCGCCCGCATGCTACTGTATGGCCTGTCGGCGGGAGTTTGAGCCGGGGCCTTATTCGTTTGAGTGCCCATCTTGTGGATCGCCCAGCGCCGAGCTTCGACGCGGGCGTGAATTGGAAATTGTCTCCTTTGAGGTGCCTTGACATGTGCGACCATTGCGGATGTTCAGAAACAAATCAGCCCCACACGCATGATCACGCCCACGGGCACGATCATGCGCACCCCGATGCCCATGAACACCCGGCGGCGGGAAAAACCGTGGAGGTCCGGCGTCCGGTGCTGGAAATGAATGACCGCCTGGCGGAGCGCAACCGGGGCTTTTTCAAGGCCAAAGGGCTGTTCGTGCTCAACCTGCTCTCATCCCCCGGCTCCGGCAAGACCGCCCTGATTGAGCGCACCCTCCAGGAACAGGGCTCAAGCCTGAAGACCGCCGTGATTGTGGGTGACCTGCAGACGGAGAACGATGCCAACCGCATCCGCCGTCATGGCGCCCCCGCCGTGCAGATTACCACCGGCGAGGCCTGCCATCTTGATGCCCACATGGTGGCCCATGCCCTGGAAAAATTGGATTTAACCGGCGTGCGACTGCTCTTCATCGAAAACGTGGGCAACCTGGTCTGCCCCGCCTCCTTTGATTTGGGCGAAAACGCCCGCGTGGTCCTGCTCTCCGTTACCGAAGGCGAGGACAAACCCTTGAAATATCCTGTGATCTTCCATGGCGCGGACCTGGTGATCATCAACAAAACAGACCTGGCCGCCGCCGTGGGATTCAACCGGGAGGCCGCATTGGCCAATATCCGCAAGGTGTCGCCCAAGGCACAGATTCTGGAACTCTCCGCCAAGACCGGTGAGGGGATGGCCCCCTGGCTGGCCTTCCTGGAGTCCGCCCGCCCATAGCCCAGACGGCACCCCCCCAAAAAAAACAGCGGCGCCACTTTCATGGCGCCGCCGAATGTGCTGGCCCAAACCTTCGGGCCATTATGAGGGATTAGAACTTGTAAATCGCCGAACCCTGGAAGCGGTTGTTCGAGGCGTCATCCTTGTCCAGGTACGAGGTCGTCATGTACGAATACTCAAACGCCAGCGTAGCGGCTTCCGTCAGCTTGTAGAACACGCTCGAAAAGATCATCGCATTCTTGCTCCGGTTGCCGGCGTTGAGATCCCCATCCTTGGGATCATCCAGCCCATAGCCCAGATTCCAGTTCAGATTCGCCGTGCAATCCACGATCAACTGCGCAAAACCACCCACGGCGCCAATGCCGGTCTTCTGTGACTTGTTGATGCCCTGGCCGATGCCGCCATAATAGGTATCCAGGTTCTCGCCGGTCCAGATCGTGCCCTGCAGGGCGACCTTGTCCGTCAGCGGGAAAATCAAACTGCCGATCACCGACCAAGTGGAATAGTTGTCATCATCCACCTTGGCGATGCCTGCCGGCACGTTGGTCGTGGCGCCATCCAGTGTCTCCTGGCCCACGTGGCCGGACACGCCGATGGTCGTCGGCTTGGAACTGAGCACCTTGGTCTGCAACGCCAGGTTGTATTGCAAGGTCGGCAGGCCGGAATCCACGCCGTCTTCCTGTCCGGCGCCATCAATATCCTCGCCAATGGTCCGGGCCGCCGCAACCTTGGCGATCAGCTTGGTATCGCCCGAGCCGATTTCCTGCGTGATGCGGGCCTGCGGGCGGCGCAGTCCAAGCGCACCGGCATCCGCCAAATACGAGAAATTCACAATGCGGGGAATGACTGTGATAAAGGTTTCCCAGTCCTGGCCGGCGCGGAGCGTGGTGCCATAATCCGCGAAATTAATGTCCATGTAGGCCAGGCGCAAACGGAGGTTGGGCGAGTTGGCTGAGCCGCCGGGTCCATAGAAATCCGCTTCAATCTTGCCCGAGGTCTTGATGCTGTCCGAGGCCGGACCGCCAATGTTCAAGCCAAACCGCGTCTCCTTCGCCGTCATGTTGAACTCGTTATCATCCCCGTCCACTTCGGGCAGGACGTAGAACATCAGGTCGCCCGCCACCGTGCGGTGCGTGTCATACGAGGCATCCAGCTTGATGTACCCGTACAGCGTCATGTCAAACTTGGACCCAATGCTGATCTTCGTTTCCGCCGCCTGAACGGCCACCGCCGCTCCCAACACCGCGAACACCAACGCCCATTTTAACAACCGACTCATCTGCATCCTCCTTTGTTCGTTGCCCTTTTCCTTGCCGCCGGCCCCATCAACGTCGAGACCGACCGCTTTACGCTAGTCACGTTTACGCTTTGTGTCCAGCACGATCCATGAAAACCTTCAGTCCGCCGATTCTTGATCCCGCCCCGGCAAGGCCTTTCGAGCCTGAGATCCACGCAACACCCCTCGGCGATCAGGCGCGGGTTCATCCATCTGCGAAGACGCGGCCAGCTGTGCCGTCCCCCCACTGCGACTGCTCCCCAGAATGGCATTCAGCTCCTGGGCTTGTGAAGCGAGCTCCTCGGAGGCGCTGGCAGACTCCTCAGCGCTGGCCGCATTTTGCTGGACAACCTTGTCCATCTCGGACACCGCATTATTCACCTGCTCAATGCCAATGGACTGTTCCTTGGATGCGGCGGCAATCTCCGCGATCAGCGCGGCGGCCTTGCCCGCGCTAGCCTCAATGCCTTTGAGGCTCTTGGCCACATCTTCAGACACCGTCACACCCGCCTGCGCATTCTTCTGGGAACCCTCGATGAGATCCGCCGTGTTCTTGGCCGCCTCGGCGCTTCGGCGGGCCAGGTTGCGGACCTCCTCAGCCACCACGGCAAACCCTTTGCCGGCCTCGCCGGCGCGCGCCGCCTCCACGGCGGCATTCAGCGCCAGCAGATTGGTTTGAAAGGCAATTTCATCAATGGTCTTGATGATTTTGGCGGTCTTGGAGGCGGAGGCCTTGATTTCATCTATGGCGCTCGTCATCCGTTGCATGGCCTGAACTCCACTGCCAATCAAATTGGATGCGTCCTTCATCAGCACATTCGCCTGGTTGGAATTGTCCGCATTCTGCTTGGTCATGGAGGCCATCTCCTCCAGCGAGGCAGAGGTCTCCTCCAGACTGGAGGCCTGCTCACTGGAGCCCTGCGCCAGCGATTGGCTGGACGACGCCACTTGCGACGACCCCTGGCTGACGCCCTCCACCACATTCTTCAAACGAATGCGCGTGGCCGTCAGTTCCTGCACACTGAAATGCTTCAGCCCCTTGAACAGCTCCCGCAACGGGCCTGTAATGGAACGCATGATCAGCGACAAAATCAAAACCAGCAGAATGATGCCTCCACAGGCCGTGGCCGCCACATAGCGAAGAGCATGTGCCTTTGCCTGCACCGCCGTGCGGTCCGCATACGCAATCACCTCACCCGCTTTTCCCATGTTCGCGGCGCCAAGAACATCCAACTCCACAACTTCCTGCCGTTCATCGAGAAAGAGTTGATGCAACTCCAATTCCAGCTTGATAAAGGCATCCAAATTGCTTTGAAAAACTGTGGCCATGCCGCCAATGTCCACCGACCCCACTTTTCCCGCCATCTTCCCCTGCTTGTCCAGCGCACCCACTGCGAGCCGGTCCGCGCTCGCCCGATATTTCACAAAATGCCCGTGATAATTGGTGTCACCAAAAATCACGAACTGCTGATAAAAAACCTGGAGTTTTGAGATGTAACTTTTGGCGTCCCTCGCCGAGTTGACCAGCTCCACCTCAACAGCCGTCAGCTTCCCTCCCTCCATTTCGACCTCGAACTGGCGCGCGGCGATTGCGTCCACCACGGCATCCACACTGCGTTCCGCGGCAAGAAACACGGACGCCATCTGGTCCCGCCCTTTTCGAATGTCCTTGCTGATGCGGACCACCGCATCAAAGCGGGTCTGATAGGCGGTGTTGCCCTGAGAAAGCTCTTCCACAAGCCCGCGCGCCGCGGGATCCTTCAAGGCCGCCAGAAGCTGGCCGGACTGGGTGCCAACTTCCTGGCAGTGCTGGCGCAACTGCTCCGCATACTGCTCCTGGTAATACTGCAAAAAGCTTTTCTCCGAGACACGGGCATCCAGCAACAGGCTCTGGATGGACGTCACCCGCTCCTTCAAGCCGACCGCCTCCTCAATTCTTCCATAGAACGCGAGCGAAATACCCATCAACCCGACAATCAAGAAAATCACCAGCGCAATCAGCATCCACTGTTTTTGACGCAGAGTAACAGACTCCATCATCTGGTGTATTCGCATGCGCCGCCCTCCCATTCTTCAACAAGAAACGGTGGCAAGGAAGTCCACCCTGCCACCGTATCCCCGTTATCGTTCGAGATTATTGATTGACCAGCTTGGCTATTTCATCGGCGGGCACATCATAGATGCCGCTTCCAACCACCATTTCCTTGCCGTCGATCAAAGCCTTTTTGACATACGACACCTTCTGGGACGGCGCCTTTTCCCCCGGCTTGGGCCACATGTAATCCACCCAGCCAGACCCTTTGGCCTTGCAGACTTCAATGAACTCCACAAACAGACGCTTCCCATTGGCGTCCTTGATGTTGTTAAGCTCTTGTCCGTCCATTTTGTACTTGATCGGATGCATGACCATGATGCCATCCATGTCGTTGATCCAAATATACGTGCCCGCGAAGATGAACGAGCTTCCCTTCCCTTTGAACTTGGGAAACGCGGCGCTCCCCTCGCTCTCCAGCACTTTGCAGGCCTCATCCACCTTGGCGATCACCATGTCAACGGTGGGCTTGGTGGACGCAGTTTCCGTGCAATACGCCTCGCTTTCCGCGTTCAGCTCGTCGGGGGTTTTCTGCGCCCACACGGAACCCATCAAACCAGCGCTCAGCACCATTCCAACCAACCACTGCCGTTTTCTGCTCATCCAGGGCCTCCTTTGTTATTTCGCCTCACTCACACCAACAACAACCATTCTCATGAACACAGCTTCGCCGAAGATGCACATGAAAAAAGAGCCCGCCCGCATGCTTTTTGTGAAGAGAAGAGTGGCTGGAACCGACGGTCCGCGCAGTGGCATGGATGGAAAAAGAGGAGAACCCGCCCGCAACATCCCCCATGTGTTCAACCGGTCCGGTCATTCGCATGGCCATGAGACTATACGCCCGACACCCCCTCCACCAACTACGAAGAAGTCCCTAGTGGATTAGGGGCGAATGGCCCTGTCCCGCGCCGAAACGGCCAGGATCGCGGGCATAGAGGGCCGCCACCTGCGACCGCCGGGTGACCCGCAGTTTTTCAAATACATGGCTCAGGTAATTTTTAACGGTTTTTTCAGCGAGCTGGAGATTCGTGGCGATTTCCTTGTTGGTCCAGCCTTCCGCCACGGCGGCCACCAGTCTCCGCTCTTGTTTGGAAAGTGCCCGTTCCCCCTCTCCAGAGGCATCCCGTGCTTTGGATTGGAGCTGTTTCATAAGCCGCCCGGCCGCAAAAGAATCCAGCACGGGCCGCCCCTCGGCCACCTGCACCAGCGCTTCATGCAAAGCTTCGCCGTTGATCTCCTTGAGCACGTACCCATCCACCCCCGCCCGAACCGCCTGGAGGAACAAGGCCTCCTCCGCGAAAGCGGTCAACACCAGCACGCGGGTTGCCGGAGCGTGCGCCTTGATCCGGCGGCAAGCCTCCACGCCAGACTCCTCTTTCAAACGAAGATCCAGCAGGACGACGTCTGGGCGCAGGCGCCGGGCCTCCCGGACCGCCTCTTCCACCGTGGAAGCCTCCCCCAGCACGCGAACGCGGGGAAACCGCATCAATAACACACGCAAGACAGACCGGACCACTTCATGGTCATCCACCAGCAACACCTTGATGGGCGCGGGATTATGATTCATGCGCCTGCCCTTTCGGCAATTCCACTGAAATCAAGGTTCCCCGCCCACGAATTCCAGCACGGACACGGATTCGCCCCCTCATTTCCGCAACCCGGTCATAAATGTTTTTCAGGCCCATTCCCCGTCCTGCTGAGGAGTCCGCCCGGATTCCAATGCCGTCGTCCTGCACATCAACAGCCACGCCTTTCCTTTGGCATCGCATCCCAATCCAAATGCGCCCAGGCCTTCCATGCCGAAGGCTATTGCTCAACGCCTCCTGAATGATGCTCAATACATGGCCCGCCTGGCGCGCGTCCAGACGCTCACAAGCCTTTGAAGTCACCCGGACCTGGATTTTGACTGGGCGCAGTTTCCGCATTCGATTCACGACATCGTTCAAGGCCTCTATAAAAGGGACATCCATCTGAGGATTGGCGGGGGCAATGAACGACCTTAACTCACGGATAATCGCGTTGATGTCTTTTACCCAGCGCGCAAGACATTCATCCGCTTCTTGCCTGGAAGATCGAGGTTCATGTCGAAAATTGTCCATCCTCAACCCCAGCGCATAAAGTGACTGAATCGTCCGGTCATGCAAATCCCTCACCAGGGATTCCCGGGCCTTCAAGGCCGAACGCATCACAGCCTCGCCCATGCGATGCTGTTCGGATAAGATCCTGCGCTCCGTGACGTCGCGGGCGACTCCGGTCATGCCGATCACCTGGCCGGACACATTCAGCATGGGGGTCTTGATCACCTCGATCCAGCGGGAATCCCCCTGCCAATCCACCACCGGCTCCTCCACCACCGTCCGCTGGCGGGTTCTCATCACCATGCGGTCATATTTGCGGTAATACAAAGCCAGTTCGCGAGGCCAAATATCGAAATCCGTCTTTCCCACCAGGCTTTCCGGCTTGCGACCGCATGCGCGCCCATAGGCATCATTCACCGCAATAAATCGGGACTGAGTGTCTTTGAGCCAGGCCATGTCCGGAATGTTATTAAGAATAGCGTTTAATGCGCATTCCTTCTGTTGCAGGGCCTTCTGAAAAGGAACCCGGTCGCAAGCATTCGCAATTTTCTGGCTATCTTTTCTCCGGCCCATCCGCACATGCCTCCATTGCTCATGAACTCCGCGCGTATATTTATCCCCTGGCCCGCCGCGGCAGGAAGCGCCCCCGCCCCGGATCGCCGGTAAAGCGTCCGTCTTGCGCCGCGATTTCACCGCGCACGATGACGGTGCTGGGGCGGCCCCGGATGGCCACGCCCTCGTAGGGATTATAGTCGCAGGAAATCTGCTGGGTGCGGGCGGAAATGACACCCCTGTATTCCGGGTCGTAGACCACCAGGTCGGCGTCACTGCCCGGCTGAATCGTGCCCTTCCGGGGATACAGCCCAAAGATCCGGGCAGGCAGGGTGCTGGCCGCGCGCACCAGGCTGGAGAGCTCCATCCGTCCCTCCAAAACGCCATGCGTGAATAGCAGGTTGATGCGCTCCTCGACGCCTCCAATGCCATTGGGGATTTTGGTGAAATCGCCCCGCCCCAGCGTCTTCTGCCCCTGAAAATCGAAGGGACAATGATCGGTGCCCACCGTCTCAATGACGCCACGCTCCAGCGCCTCCCATAGGATGGCCTGGTTCTCCTTTTCACGGAGCGGCGGGGAAAGCACATATTTCGCGCCTTCGAAATCCGGGCGCTCGGCGTAGGTCTTGTCGAGCAGAAGATAATGCGTCATGCCCTCGATATGCACCTGTACGCCGCGGCGACGAGCCTCCAAGGCGGCCTGCAGGGCCTCCTCACAGCTCAAATGCACCACATAGGCCGGCGCGCCCGCCTTTTCCGCGAAGGCCAGGAAGTGCCTCACGCCCTCCGCCTCAATGCCGGGCGGGCGGCTGTGATAATGCCACTCGGGCCCCGTCTTGCCCTCCGCCAGCAGTTGTTGCTGGAGGCGCGCGATGGCGTCCGCGTTCTCACAGTGCGCCAGGGTCAGCACCCCCAGCTCGCGGGCCAGGTCAAAGACACCCGCCAGCTCAGGATCGCTCAAATCCAGCGCCCCCTTGTAGGCGAGATACACCTTGAACGACGTAATGCCCCGGCGCACCGCCTCGCGCAACTGGCGGGCGCGCTCCTCATCAAAATGGGCCACGGTCATGTGCCAGCTGAAATCGCAGGCGGAGCGCCCCCGGCTCTCCTCCTCCCAGCGCGTCAGGGCCTCCAGCGGAAACTCGTCCTTGCCCAATCCTCCGCAAAAATCCAGGAAGCAGGTCGTGCCACCCACCACCGCCGCGCGGCTGGCGGAGGGATAATCGCTTTTTGTGGGCGTCCTTTTCAACGGCAGATAGGCGTGTACATGGGGGTCAATAAAACCGGGGAAGACATACTGGCCGCCGGCATCAATCACCGTGGCGCCGGGCGGCGCGGAAATCTTCGGAGCCACTTGCGCGATGACGTCCCCCTTGCACAATACATCCGCCATGAATCGTCCGTCCGCCGTCACCACTTCGCCATTTTTAATGAGAAGCGCCATGCGGGGAGTATCCCCATGAACAAAAAAAATCGCAATCCAGAAAACAGCTCAATTTCAGACAAGCCCGAATAGGGTGTTTTTTTCACCGCGCCCTTCGATATTCCCGGTTGCCCGCCGGATACCCCCTGTATAAAGTGAGCACACATCAAAGGAAAAGAGCATGCGCTGGCCTTGGAACAAGAAGAAGGAAGAGCAGGAGGATGCCCGCCACCGGGCCGGTCTTTGGGGCGAAAAAATGGCCGGGCAGTTCCTCCAGAACAAGGGCTTTGTGATTCTTGGCCGCCGGGTTCGCGTGGGCCGCCGGGATGAGCTCGACCTGATTGCCCGCCAGAAAAACGTCCTGGTCTTTGTGGAGGTGAAAACCCGGCGGGCGGAGGAATTCGGACGACCCTCCAGCGCTGTGAACAAGGCCAAGAAACAGGCCCTCTCCCGGGCCGCGGTGCACTACCTCATGCGCTTGAAGGAAAAACCCGGCTTCTTTCGGTTTGATGTCGTGGAGGTGGTGGGGGAAGAGGACGGGGAAGCTCCGGTCATCCGGCACATTGAAAATGCATTCCCCCTGGAAGGGCGCTACCGCATTTCCTGGTAAACGGGTTGACCTTGTCCTGATCATCCCCTAGCATGGCCGCGCATGATGAGAACACGTTCCATGGCTCTGCTGGTCGTTTTGGCTCTGGCGCCGATGCCGCGCGCCATCGGCGAGGATGAATGGGAGCTGGATTTTGAGGCCCTCTCCCAGGTGGGCGTTGCAACCCTCTCCCAGTGGGCCACGCCAGAGCTCCAGCAAGCGCTCGCCCAATTCAATCCCGAAGAATGGGCCCAATTTTGGCAGGTGGTGGAAGGCGTCTTGGAGGCGGACTCCCTGGAGGATCTTTCCTGGCTGGCCCCCAGCGTGCAACTGGCGCTGTCACAGCTTCAGCAGATCCCCGCCGCGCGCCCCTACGCCGACTGGCTCCAGCAACGAGCCGACTACTTTGACATGGCCAGCATGGTCATCGGCATCCTGCCGGGGCCGGCGGGCCGCCGCCAGCCGCCCCGGCCGGCAAAAGGCCGCATGCTCCCCCCGCCTCCGCCTGCAAAACCAGCGGTTCCGCCCGCCGTGGACCAAAGCCGCAAACGCTATGCCCAAAGCCGGCACAGCTGGGAAAAAAAGCTGGCCGGACGCCCGACGCCCGCTGGAGCCCTGGCGCTGGTCCCTCGCTTGAAGACCATCTTTGCGGAAGAAGGCGTGCCCACCCAGTGGGTCTGGCTGGCGGAAGTGGAGTCCACGTTCAACCCCAACGCGCGAAGTCCGGTGGGGGCGGCCGGGCTGTACCAGTTCATGCCCGCCACCGCCCAGCGCTTTGGGCTCCAAATCGAACCCACGGACGAACGGCTTAATCCCGAAAAATCCGCGCGGGCGGCCGCGCGCTATATGAAACTCCTGCACCGGCAATTTGGATCCTGGCCGCTGACGTTTGCCGCCTACAACGCCGGCGAAGGCCGGGTCGGCCGCCTGTTGAAGGGCTCCGGCGTGAAAACGTTTGAAGCCATTGAGAACCGCCTGCCTGCCGAGACACAGATGTACGTGCCCAAAATCATGGCCGTGGTCGCCCTGCGTGAAGGCGTGGAC
>CAZFSE010000014.1:23099-39216 GCA_964521805.1 uncultured Verrucomicrobiota bacterium | reverse complement strand
GGCTGGGGGGATCTGAAATGCGACGGGGGGCAGGTTGTCGCGCCGCCTTCCATTCACTACACCGGGGGCCGGTACACCGTGACGAATGCCGCCGCGCTGTTGCCCTGGCTTCCCGAATACACGCCCGCCGTTTACTTGCCGGGGCTTCCCAAAAAAAACCCACCGCCACCGCCACCGCGCCACACGCCGCCACCGCCACCACCGCCGCGCACCGAGGGGCCGGGCATTCCGCCCACTGTGCAAAACGCGATTGACGCCGGGGCCGGGGAAGGTAGCCGCAACGCCACCGCTTTTCAATGCGCCTGCCAGTTGCGGGACGAAGGCCACGCCGAAGCCGCCGCCCTAAACATCCTGCGGGACTTCGCCCGGCGATGTTCTCCACCCCTGCCGGAAGGCGAACTTGCCCGCACTGTCGCAAGCGCATTCCGAGCCGCACCGCGTGAACCTGCCAGCGGGCCGGGGGGCACGCACTACGGCGCCGGGCCGGACACCCGCCGCGACACGCGACGCGACGAACCCCCACGCAACGCCAGCGAAGCCGCAAGCGAACCCTGGCCGCCTGCCCTGCCGCTGGGTGGAACTGCCGAACCCTGCCCGCCGTGGCCGTGGGAGGCTTTCCCGCGCCATCTGGCCGCGCTGGGGCAAGCGATTTGCGACACCATGAACGTGGCGCCCGAATTGCCGGGGCTGGGCCTGCTCTGCGCTGTGTCAATCGCCGCCCGCAAGGTTGCCGCCGTCGAATTGAAAAGGGGCCACCGCCAGTTTGCAAACCTATACGGCCTGGCCGCCTTGCCCGTTGCCGCCGCTAAAAGTCCGGTTTGCCGTGTCATTCAGAAACCGCTGTTGACGTGGCAACATGAACAGCACGAGCGCAACGCCGAAGCCCTGCGGGCCTGGGCCGCCGCCGCCCGCACCGCCAAGGCGCAACTTGCGGGCATAGAGCGCCAGCTTTCCAAGGGCGCCGGAAACACCGCTGAATTGACTGCGGAAATTATGCGCCTGCAAGCCGTCGAAAACGGCAAGCCCGCCGCGCCTGTGTTGGTTGTCAATGATACCACGTCCGAGGCCGCCGCGCGTTTAATGAGCGTCAACGGGGGGCACCTGGGAATCTTTTCGAGCGAGGGCCGCGCCGTCCTGGCCATTGCGCGGGGCCGCTACGTGTCACAAGGCGCCGATGTTCAGCTCTGGCTGGCCGGGCACGGTGGGGACTATCTGCGCTATGACCGCAACAGCACGGACAAGCCGCCGTTTGAAATTAGGGAACCCGTCCTGGCCGCGTTTCTCGCCACGCAAGGCGACAGCCTGCAAACCCTGGGCGCCGCCGCCGAACTGCGGGAAAGCGGGTTTCTCGCCCGCTGGCTGTACGTCCTGCCCGACAAGCCGGGGAGCGGGGAATATCCCACCGCCAGCATTGCCCACGACATCCTGGAAGCCTACGGCGCTGGCATGGCTGAACTGCTGGCCTTGACACCCGGCACCGACGAAAACGGCGAACCCTGCCCGCATACCGTGGGGCTTGACGCTGGGGCCTTTACCGCCTGGCGAGCCTTCCATGACTCCACAAAGCGGGACGCCCTGACCGCGCCCGCCCTGCTGGCTGGCTGTTTGAATAAACTGCCCGAACACTGCGCCCGCATTGCCCTGGCGTTTCACCTGTACGATACCGCCGCGCATGGCTGGGCACTGTCGCGCACAATCTCCACCGATTGCCTGGGCCGCGCCATCACCCTGGCCACCTGCTTAAAAGCCCACCTTCTGCGGGCCTGCGCCTTCATGGGGGACACCAAGGAACGCAATGCCGCCCGCGAGCTGTGGCCACTGCTGGACGCTAACCGGGGCAAGCTGGCCGCCCTGCGGGAAGCCGAGGGCCTGGGGCACGTCGAGGCCGTGAAACCCCGCGACATTGTGCGGGGGGAGTGGGCCGGGATCTCAAACACAAGCGACGCATGGGACGCCCTGACCGAACTTGACCTGCGGGGCTGGCTTCGTGCTTGCACGGCACCCGCGAGGGCCAAATCCGCGCCCCAGCACGAGCTGTTTTTACTACGCCCGAGGGGGGCCGGATTATGACCCCACCCCCCCGGCAAAGTAATTTTACGAGCTGGAACAGGGCGGGGCTTCCCGTCCCTCGTCATTTTCCCGGCAGAGGTTTCTAAAAAAAAGGGGTACGCATGAAAAACAAAAAGACAAGATTAACGGCGGCTGAACTGGCTGTCATTGGCAAGAAAACCGCTCACAGCGTCCGCAGACAAATGCGGCGCTGGGGTGTATCACGCGGGCCGGATGGCCGCTATGATCGGGAGATGGCGCTGGACGCTATGCGGGCTGGCGCGATTTCGGACAAGCGCACTTATGCGATGGACGGGCCTTTGCCTCCGCACGGAACCATTGTTGACTGCGGGGAAGCCGGATCGTTTGTTTGGGAAGATCAGAAACCTTACCGTCCGTATTCTGCAACGGCAGAGGAACCCTAAACGGCGAGGGCGCCCACCGGCACCACCCGCAAAGCTATGAACGCCGAGCTTGCCCGCAAAGTATTGCCCTGGCCTTTGATGCCGCCGCACCCGAGGGGGAGGCCGTTGCCGCCTTCCTGAAGTTGCGGGGACACCTGGCCGGGGCGAATGCCGCCGAATGGCTGGCGAGCCTGGCGCATACGTTGCCACCACCGGGCCGGGGGCGTTATTCGCCACGCCTGACATTTGGCAAATGGAAGGGCCGCACCGTGGCGCAAGTTGCGGAAACCGAGGCTGGCCGATGCTGGCTTTTTTGGTACTACACCGAAGCAACGCGCCGCGATCCTGTAATCATTGCCGCCATCCGCGACGAACTGGGCCTTGCCGCTTGATGCCCTGGGGCTGGGCCTGACTGCCCCGCCGTAGGGCGAACGCCCCGCACCCTTGCCCCTTTGCCCCGCACGCCGTGGCGCCTGGCTGGCTGTGCCCCTGCGGGAACCGTCGAAACCCACCTGCTGGGGCAGAGTGTCGGGAATGTCTGGAATGTCGGGGCCTGTAGGGAAAAAAATCCGTTTTTTCATTGTGCCCCTTTTGTGCCCCTTTCAAACCCCCGAACACATATAACACTTGACAACACTTGCGGACAGTTGCGGACAAAGGGGAATTGAGCAAACCCGCATTAAATAAGGCTGAAAACGTGATTTTACTAGGGGTTTTTGTGGCGCACCTGGCAGGACTCGAACCTGCAACCTTCTGATCCGAAGTCAGAAGCTCTGTCCAATTGAGCTACAGGTGCTCTGGACTGCTTGTTGTGTAGTACGTTTTTTCCGCCAGCGCAAGCCCTTGTTCATGACAGGAGTCTTCTCCCGGATGCCGAACGAAGCATCCGGGATTTCATCAGCGGGCTGAGGCGTGCCTTGACAGACCTGTGACCACCCCTCATTCTGGGTGGACACATCATGACAAATGGATATTTCACACTCGCGGCCCTATTATTTCTGATCGTGGCGGCCCGGATCATGGATGTCAGCATGGGCACCCTGCGGGTGGTCTTTATTTCGCGCGGGCGCAAGCGCTTGGCGGCGGTATGCGGTTTTTTTGAGGTATTCATCTGGATTGTCGCCATTTCCCAAGTGCTTAGCGGCGTCCAGCACTGGCTGGCTTATTTTGCCTATGCCGGCGGCTACGCCATAGGCACGCTCGTCGGCATGTGGCTGGAGGAAAAGCTGGCCATTGGCTGGGTGGTGGTGCGCCTGATCACCAACCGCCCCGCAACCGGCCTGCTGGAACAATTAAGCCAGGCCGGATTTGGCGCCACGCTGGTTCCAGCACAGGGCTCACAAGGTCCCGTGCAAATTGTGTTTATGATGGTCCGGCGCAATCGGGTTCCGGCCCTGCGCGCCTTGCTGGCCCAATTCGATTCCGCGGCCTTCTTCACCATCGAGGATCTTCGGGACGTCCGCGAGGATTGGCCCTCCCTCGCGGTGGCGCGCACCAGCGCGGGGAAATTGCCCATGTCGTAGAGGCCGGCCTTTTCGCTGGCTTAAAAAATAACTTCAAGGCCTTGACGCCTCCTTTCTCGCTTGATAGGAAAGATACAGCCGTTCCGCTGTTTAACGCACGGGAACATGAAAAATCCGTGTTGGTGTTCGCTCGGGCGTTCGCCTGCTTGTAATAAGAAATCCCAACCCAAAGGGAGCAGATACAGCCATGAGCAAGAAAAGCCGTCCCACCGTAGCTCATCAGATGGGCACCCACATAGAATCCAAAAAATGGCGCGACTGGCGCTGGCAAATCCGGCATACCGTTCGCGACATCAGCACCTTTGAAAAAATCATGGGGATCACGTTTCCTCCGGAAGAACGCCAAGCCCTGGAGGAGACGCTGAGGCGCTTTCCGCTGGCGGCCACGCCCTATTATCTTTCGCTGATTGATGTGGAGGATTTTCGCAACGACCCGGTCTATCGCCAATGCTTTCCCTCACCCGCCGAGTTGCAGGTGCGTGAAACCGACATGGCCGATCCGCTGGCGGAAGACAAGGACAGCCCGGCGCCCGGCGTCACTCACCGGTATCCGGACCGCGTGCTATTGCATGTGAGCAATGTCTGCGCCATGTACTGCCGGCATTGCACGCGCAAGCGAAAAGTGGGGGACCGGGATTCCATCCCCAGCCGGAAAGCCATTATCCAAGCCATCGCGTATGTCCGAAAAACGCCCGCCATTCGCGATGTCCTTCTTTCCGGCGGCGATCCGCTCATGCTTCCAGACGCCCTGCTGGATTGGATTCTGACGGAACTGCGCGCCATCCCGCATGTGGAGGTGATCCGCATCGGCACGCGCACCCCGGTCGTCCTGCCGTTTCGCATCACCCCGTCGCTGACACGCATTTTGCGCAAGCATCATCCCCTTTGGATCAACACCCACTTCAACCATCCCCGCGAGATCACCGCCTCGTCCAAGATAGCACTAGACCGCCTCGCCTCGGCCGGCATTCCGCTGGGCAATCAGACCGTGTTGCTGGCGGGCGTGAACGATTGCCCCCGCATCATCCGGCGCCTCGTACATCGCCTGGTGCAAAACCGGGTGCGCCCCTATTATCTGTATCAATGCGATTTGTCCGAAGGGCTGGAACATTTCCGCACGCCCATCGGGAAGGGCATCGAGATCATGGAGAGCCTGATTGGACATACCAGCGGGTTTGCCATTCCCACCTACGTCATTGACGCGCCCGGCGGAGGCGGAAAAATTCCCGTGATGCCCAATTACCTGATCTCCTGGAATACGCATAAGGTGGTTCTGCGCAATTACGAAGGCGTCATCACCACCTACCACGAACCCACCCTTTATCAGGCAACGTTCTGCCGGCGCAATTGCGACACCTGCCGGCTGACGCTCAAGCTGGACCAGGCCACCGAATACAGAGCCATCGGAATTGAAAAACTGCTCGATGATTACGACCAGACCATCTCTCTCGTGCCGGCCCGCAATGAACGCCATGCCCGCCGGGAAAAACCGCCGAAGCAAAAGGGGTTGTCATGAGCATGCTGGACTATCTCATTTTTGCCTTCTACATGGCCGGCATCCTGGGCATCGGATTTTATCATTCCCGCCGCAACAAAACCGAAGAGGATTTTTACGTCGGCGGTCGAAGCATCCCGCCCACTGCCCTGGGGCTCTCCATTGTGGCCACGGATGTGGGCGGCGGGTTTTCCATTGGCCTGGGCGGTGTCGGGTTCCTCATGGGGCTCTCGGGCACGTGGCTCCTGTTCACGGGACTGGTGGGCGCCTGGCTGACCGCGGTCTTTATCATCCCGCGCATCAAAGGCGTGGATGTTGAGCATAAAATGCTCACCTATCCGGATTTTCTGCGCTTTCGCTACAATGACCGCGTGGCGTTGGTGGCCGCCTTGATTTCCGGGGTGGGCTATCTGCTTTTTACCGGCGGCCAAATCCTGGCCGGCGCCAAACTGGCCTCGGAAACCGCTCTTAAGCATGCGCCCTTTGGCTGGGATCCGCTGGGCTTTTCTCTGCTGGTGATTGGGGTCATCATTATCGCCTACACGGTCATGGGCGGCATCAAAGCCGTCATTTACACCGATTTTGTCCAATGGATCATTCTGCTCGGCGGCCTGCTTTTTCTGGCCTTGCCGCTGGCCCTCTCAAAGGTGGGCGGGTTCAGCGGCCTGCGCGCTTCTTTGCCGGAGGACTTCTTCTCCCTCACAGCCCTCCCGCCCGTCACCTTTATCAACTGGATGGTGACGATTATTCCCATTTGGGTGGTCGGCATGACGCTCTATCAGCGTTTATATGCCTGCAAGGGGCCGCGCGAAGCGCGCAAGGCCTGGTACATCGCGGGCTTTTTTGAATATCCGGTCATGGCCTTTGTGGGTGTTTTGCTGGGCATGTGCGCGCGCGCGCTGTATCCACACCTGGCGGCGGATCAAGCGGAACTGGGCTTGCCCATGCTGATTAACAATATCCTTCCCACGGGCATCACCGGCGTGGTCGTGGCGGCCTATTTTTCCGCCATCATGTCCACGGCAGACAGTTGCCTGATGGCCTCCTCCGGCAATTTGGTCAATGACATTCTGCACCGCTATCTACTGAAAAACGCCGGACAAAAAACCATGATTCGCCTTTCGCAAGGGGCCACCCTGCTGATTGGTGTGATCGCCCTCTTGATTGCGGGCCGCTTTCAAACCGTGCTGGGCTCAATTCTATATGCCTACGCCTTTCTTGTATCCGGGCTTCTGGTGCCCACCTTGGGGGCCTTTTTCTGGAAGCGCGCCAGCTCCACCGGCGCACTGCTGGGCATGCTGGGCGGAGGAGGCCTGACCCTGCTGTTGATTGGCCTGCGGCTGAAACTGCCCTTGGGGCTGGACGCCGTGGTCTTCGGGATTCTCTTTTCCGCCGCCCTCTTTGTGCCCGGCTCCTTGTGGTTCCCCGATGCGCGGCACCCCTCGCCAGAAGGTGCGTCGTGAGTGTTCCCGACCAGATCATGCAGATCGGCACAGCCACGATTCAGCATGGCCCCAGCAACAACAGAGTCTATCTCATGAAAACGGGTTGCGAGCCGATGAGCCGCCTGGCTCCGGTGATTGAACGGCTGGCGAAAGAGCGCGGGTACACCAAGATTTTTACCAAGGTCCGGCTCCGTGAGGCCTCCCTATTGCACGCACGGGGTTATCAGGAGGAAGCCCGCATCCCGGGGTACTTTCTGCGCCAGGAAGATGCGATTTTTATGAGCTATTTTTTGGACCCGGCACGCGCGGTTCAGACCCAGGCCCCCGCGTCCACGTTTGCTTCACGCGCGGGCGGGCAGAATCTGCCCCCCCCAACACAGCTTCCTGATTTCGACCTGCGCGCCGCGACGGAAAAGGATGTGGAGGACATGGCCGCCTTGTACCGGGAAGTCTTTCCGTCGTACCCATTTCCCATCCATGACCCCGCTTATCTGGCCCGTACCCTCCGCTCGAATATTCACTACTTTCTGGTTCGTTCCCAGGGGCGGCTTGCGGCCATTTCTTCCGGCGAGGTGGATGCCGAGGCGCAAAGTTCCGAGATGACGGATTTCGCCACTCATCCCTCCTGGAGGGGCCGGGGTCTTGCCTCCTGTCTCCTGCGGGCCATGGAAAAGGATCTGGCCAAAAAAGGAATCACCACATTCTTCACCATCGCACGAGCCGCATCCGAAAGCATGAATCGCGTTTTTAGAAGCGCCGGCTATGAGTATGGCGGGACGCTGGTCAACAACACGCAGATCAGTGGAAAAATCGAAAGCATGAACGTCTGGCATAAAGAGCGCCCGCCAGGCACGATACCCGTTCAGTGATCCCTGCGTACAAGCCCACAGCATTACGGGAAGGCGACGACGCGGAAGTTGACGGCGTTGGTGACAGGAAGGGTGACGACAAGCTCTCCGAAGCCGGTAAGATTCGTAAACGGAGGCAGATCGTTCCAGACATCAAGATTCGGCGATTGTTGAATCGAGTAAAAGAGGTCGGGTTCAGCGAACCAGGTGAACTGCAGGGTTCCGTCAGGACTGGTGATCAAGGTTTGGGGCGGGTCGAGCACAATGAGGGTCTGGGTGAGGGAACCTTCGTAAAGGGGATTGGAGAGCGTGCCCGTGACGGTGTAGCGTCCGGCTTCGGTCGGCGGCTCGGACGATCCATCGTAGGTAATTTCCAACGTGGGGACATCCGCATGGCCGATGACGACGCGCGGAGTGCCATCGAATGGCTGGAAGAGATTCGTCAAGCTGACGGGGACTTCGGCTTTATACGCGGTGATCCATTCCCAGTTCTCGGCGTCGGTCCAATTGGAATCATCATCCATGTAGGCGCAAACCAGCGCGTCGCCGGAGGCCGTGAAGACGAGATTGCTTTCGTCCTCGATGCTGACGATATGGTCGGGGGTCGCATAAAAATAGCAGGGGCGGCCCGAGAGGGATGTGGCGGCGAGTTCGATGCGCTGGGTGGCAATGACTTCAACAGGCGGATTGAATGTAATTATTTCTTCCGCCTTCAGAATGATGAACGGCCCGATGTAGCCGCCTTGGATGGACGGCGGGTTTGTAATGAGGGCGACGATCTCATAGTCTCCCGCATCCGTTGGCGGAGTGAGGGATCCGGAGTAGGTCACGGCAATGTCGTTGGTGGCCAGGCCGCTTCCATTGGGAATAACAATACGAACGGCCTGGGGCGTGCCATCGTAGATGGAGATGTCATCCTCGACTTGAATGTGAACCGGATTTTCGAAGACGAAAAAGGTGTTGGTGACGGGCGGAGTGGGAAGCCAGTTGGCGGTTCCGGGATGGAAAGCGGCGATGGAGACGCGTCCGGTGTTGGCGAAGGTGGCGTAGAAACGGCCATCGTTCGTCTGGATGGATACAGGGCCTTCAACAATCGTGAAGGTGGCGGGAAAGTTATTGGACGTTCCCGCAAAAAGTTCGGTGATGTTGGTTCGGGCGCAAATGCCGGGCTGGTCGAAGATCATGAGCTGTGTGCCTCTGGCGATGGTGAGCAGTCCGGTGGCCAGGCCGTCCCACTGGAGATCGGTGACGAGGGCGGTAACGGCATACGTGCCCGCGTTGACGGGGGGCACGAGAGAGCCGTCGTAGGTGAGCTCAACGTCAAGCCCGCTGGGCGTGGTAAGCACCGTGGGTTCGATGGGGTCGCCGTCATAGCTTTGGGTGAGGTTTGTGAGAGTGACGACGGCATGAACGCGGCCGACGAGAACGGTGGCCGTCGCAAGGGCGTCACGCCAATTTTCATTCCCAGCAACCCAGGCCGCCACCACGCAGGCACCCTCGTTGGTAAAGAAAAGCATGTTTGCTTGAATGTAGCCCGGGCCGGACAACACACCAAAGAATGGAGTCTGACCGGAGGTGGCCGTGGCGGAGAGCGGTACGGAAGAAGTGGTGGCGGCTTGCCCGGGGAGGGTGAAGAGAACCGTTTGCGGGGCCCGGTCTATGGAGAGGTAGTTGGTGGCGCCGCCGGTCCACCCGGATTGGGTAACGGTGGCGATGACTTCATAGTATCCAGCCGCGCTGGGGGCGTTGGAAAGACCCTCATAAAGAATCTCCAGAGACAAGCCGGCGGGCTCCGTGGTGGCGCTGACGAGACGGGGATTTCCGTTGTATATTTGGACAAGTGAATTGGTGTCGAAGGTGACGGTGGCAGGATCGCCGACGGCGATGCGCGCAAAGGCACAGCACACAAGGAAGGCATACGCTGTTCTCGGTATTCGTCTGACCCTTGATGGTTTTTGCATGGCGCTATGCTCCAAATCGGTTTATTCCACCGTGAGTTTGAAAAGTTTGACCTTTTGATCGGCGGGTAGATAGAGGGTGGCCGGGCGTCCACGTCCCGTGAAGGAGCCGGATTCAAAGTTGCTGTCGGGGGCGCTGGACCAAGGGACGCGATCCCAGACGAAAGTTCCATTCGCGTTGGTTTCCGCGGATCCATAAATGGCATAGGCGATCCCTTCAACGGCAAAGAATTCAAAGGCGATGCGCCCTTCCTGGGCGAGGCTTGACTGGGCGACATACAGAATGTCAGCGGCCCAGGTGGGGTCGGTTCCGGCGCGAAATTCGTCGGCGTTGCTCATGCCATCGCCATCGAAGTCATCGCCACCCAGGACTTGCGAGAGGTCCGTGAAGCCGCCTTGCGAGGCGTCTAAAATGTATTGGCGGAAGGCATCGGTGAGGCCGTCGCCCACGGAGTCGAGTCCGGTGCTGAGATCCAGGCGTCGCGTGGTGCCGGGGCGTCCGACGGCGGGAATGGGGCCGACGGGGTAGAGCGTGACTTCGCGATTATTGGCATCGGCCAGGACGAAGGTGACCGTGGCGCCGGATTTGAGGGCATAGTCGCGGTAGGGCGTGGTGTCGCTGTCCAGGGGAATTTCGGCAACGTAGTTGCATCCAGCCACGCCGGTGCGCTCGACAGGGGTGCGGGAGATGACGCGACTGCCGGAGCGAACGATCAGGGTGGCTTGATCGCCGGGGGTGAAAGGCAAGCCGAGTTCCGTGGTGATTTGCCCAAAGTAGCTGAAGGAGGGTTGCGGGGCGGCGGAAGCGGGAAATGGAAAATGAATAAGGAAAAAGGAAAAAAGGAAAATGAAAAAGGAAAAACGGTGAAAGCGGTGGAGATAATACTTCATGATTTTGCCCCTTGCTTAGCCTTGATTAGAATGTTCATTTTTCCATTTATTTCAGTTTCCCGAATAGGAATAGGTTTTGAAGAGAAGTTTGATGTCTTTGACGCCGTTGCCGTCGCCATTAACGCCATTGATAAAGTATTCGAGGCCCAGGGAACGATTGTTGTTGAGCGTCCCGGCGGGGATGATGAGCAACCAGCGGTTGTTCCAAACGGAGCGGCCGATGAGGCGCGCGTTGCTGATCATTTCGGCGTCGGAGGCGGTGCCGGAATCGTGATAGGCGCGGAAAGAGGGATAGCGGCGGATATCGTAGAGGGAGCCGGCTTCGGCGCGGATGAGCGGCATCCAGTTCGGGTCGCTGAGCTGGGCCGTGCCGATCGGGTACGGGATAGGGATCACCTGGTCGTCTATGCTCCAGCGAATGATGAAAGAGCCGTCGGCGGAGGAAGCATTGGCGGCGCGGTAGTCGGGGGTGCGCATGAAATCCTGCCCGGCGGGGATGAGGTAGACGCGGGGGTTATTGGCCAGGCCGACCAGGTTGGTGCCGGAGCTGTAGTTGGCAAACCAGACGCCCAGGGAACGGATTTTGGTGGCGAAGTGGCTGGTATCATACGCATTGTCGCCGCCCGCCAGCGGGAGTCCAAAGACGTTTTGGGCAAACGTTATGTCGGTGGAGAATGGAATGACGAGGCCGGGCTCGGGCTGGGTGGAGTCAAACGGGATGCAGAGCTGGTTGAATTCGGCCACGTCGTGGATATTGGCGACCTTGTAGTTTTTCAGGGTGCGCCGCCATGCTTCGTCACCTTCGGCGCCGGGAAGAATGCGGAACAGTTCCTGCCGGAGGGAGAAGCGCCCTGTTTCGGCGGAGGGGTTGTTGAAGCCAAGGCGTCCGTCGAGCACCTCCCAGTTGGCGCGGAGGCGGGCCAGGACATCGGCGAGCCCGCCGTCGCCGTTGCCACTGCCGACCAGCGGGACGCCCTCGCGCATGGCTCCAACGGTGCGGGCGCGAATGATCTGGCTGAGGAATTGATATTCAGGATTATTGCGGGCGTCCACGGGGCGTGTCGCGGTTTCGTAGGCGTAGGCCTTGGCGGCGAGGAAGGCCAGGCGGGCGGCCTGGTTGAAGACAGACGAGTATTTTTGAATCGCGTCGTTGCGGAAGAGGCGGAGGGCCATATCGGAGTAGCGGGCGGCGGCGATCTGGTTGGCCTGCTGGAGGCGGGTGCGCTCACGCTCCTCAAGAAGCCGCTGTCCTTCGGCTTCGAGGGTCCAGACGCGCTGTTGTGAGATCTGGAGCTGTTGGGCGGCGCTTTCCATGGCCTGGATTTGCTCCCGGCGGGTGGTGTTCAGCTTGGTCACCTCGGTGAACAGGGTATCGCGAAGGGCGTTCCATTTTTTGTTGAGGTCCAGGGCGGTCTTTTCATCCTTGATCACGCCGCCCACACTGCGAATGATGTTATTGACAATGTTGTTGGCATACTCCTTGGTGAGTGCGCCTGCGCTGAAGGCCAGGGCGCTGACTTCGCTGAATTTGGACCCCAGCATTTGGGGCAGATTACTGCCAAAGGACATGCCGAGGGTGAGATTCATGTCTTTCCAGTTGCTCAGCTTGTCCAGCGCCTCTTTGTTTTTTGACAGAAATTCCAAGGTTTCTTTGTTGTTCTTATCCACCTCATCCATGATGGCCTTGGCGTTGTTGTAGGAGAGTTCAGCCTGCGTGAAGACGAGCAACCACATATCCATCCGAAAATCCGTGCAAAGCTTGTCATAAGCGGCATTGGCTTTGGAGGAGGATAATTCGAAGAGGAAGATGGCCAGCTTCAGGGCCTTATAATCCTGCAGGACCTTGACCGAGGCGGCCTGGAGTTCGCCTTCCGCGCGGCGGAAGCCGCTCCAGGCTGAGGGCTTGACGGGGATCCCCTCGCCGTTGGTGTGGAACACGAGGTTATAAGCGGCGTTTGTGCTGGCCAGGCCGGGCTGGGTTGTAAGGACGGGAACTAATTGCGTGAGAAATTTAGCCACTTCGGGGGCAAAAATCAGGAGCCGGTTTCCACCCGTAAGGAAGAAGGATCCTTTCATCATGGCATTGCGGATGACCTCGCCGAGGAGGCCGGCGGTGGCCCCCACCCCACCGCTCACTCCGGCGACGACTTCGCGGTTGCCGACCGAGACCGTGTAGGTGGAGCCTGTGGAGTACAGGCTGAGCTTGTGGGTGTAGGTGGCCGAATCGGCGAAGTAGTCGCCAAAGTTGATGTAGCGGTAGTGGACAAGGTCCGGACCGTTATAGCCTTGCGGATACGTTTTGCCGGGGCCGATATCGTCGCCGAACGGATACCCATAGAGTTCAATGAGGCGGTTGTTAATGGCGGCTTCCTGGTTGGCAAGCTCGGTTTGAAGGCTGTAGGCGATCTCGGACTGGCGGCGCAGGGCAAGGCTGTATTGCTGGGCGTTGCGCAGGGTAACATCGGCATTGGAAAGGGCGCGTTCGGCACGGGCCATGATTTGCTCAAAGTGGGTTTTCCCCGCGTCAATGTCGGTGGGGCTGATGTCGAAGGGGACGGCGTTTTCGCTGAGGCCGAGCGGGTTGAGACGGGCATCCGCGGCGTCCATTTCGGTCTGCATTTCGGAGTAAGCGGAGGCGATGACGCCAAGGGTGGGCGCGGCGGCGCGGGTCAGGTTGGTCAGCGAGCCTTCGATCAGGTTGGTGTGGGAGTGATCGGCGGGCAACATCGAATTGACGAGCAACCAGCCATGGAACGAGGCCTGTCCGGCGCGCGCGCCCCAGTCGGCAACACCCCAGGCGCGGTTGGTGGAGGAGTCGCGCAGTCCGGGGAAGGTGGTGCCGTAGTTTTCGGCATACGCCTTCTGGCGGGTGCGGCGCAGAATTTCACTGCCGGAGCGGGCCAGGGCGGCGGCGGTTTCCGCGCATTTTTCCTCCTCGGTGTAGTCCACGTTGACGGGATTGCCGCCGAGGTTCATGACGGTGATGCCGGGCGTCCATTGGAAACTCGGATTGCGCAACAGGTCCAGGTACTGCCGATAGGCCGAGAGGTAGTGCCCCCAGGCGTCGCCGTGGCCCTGCGGGTAGAGGGTGGCGGCGGTGATTTCATCAATGATGGACCGGCTTTGGCCTTTGATGTTGTAGTTGAGGGCGTAGGCCACCTCGCCGGCGGTGATGCCCTTGGTGAAATTCCAGGGGATGCGGTTGTAATAAGGGGATTTGGTGACAGGTGGCTGGAAGCCGATGTCGCCCGCGCGGCCATGCAGGAGGGCGAGTTCTTCATCGAGCAGGCTAGCGAACTGATTCTCGAAGCAGAAGAGACTGCCGATGTGGGATCCATAGTCGAGCGAGATGCCCGCGCCGGAGTCCAGGGTCACGTCGGCACCGAAGCCGACGGTGGGGTCCATGGCGTCGGCAAAGGCCTCGTTGCCAAGCGTCATGTACATGTCATTGAGGCGGGTGGAGGCGAGCAGGAGCTGTTTCTGGGCGGCGGGAGATGGGGAGGCCGGAAACATGGAGGCCGCGCGGTTTTTCAGGGTGGTGTACAGCTCGATGATGCCGACGGAGGTCATGTTGTCCATATTGAGGGCGACATTGCCCTCGTAGGGGCGTCCGGCGAGCTGAATCATGCTGACGGCGCCTTCGACAGGATTGTCGTAGAGGTTGCGCATGCGCTGTTCAAAGGGCGTAAGGGCGTTGAGGGTTCTCTGGAGCCAGCCTTCGGCAAGGGCGACTTCGGTAAAGGCGGTCCAGTTGGTGCCGACAATGGGCGCGGCAAGGGTGCCGGGGCGGGCGCGATAACGCAGTTTGAAAAATCGGTTGACCTGCTCGTTGAAGCTGGAGCCGGGGCCGCCGAGCAGGAGCCTGACTTTGCCGGGGCCGCCACCGGGGTAATCCGTCATGACGTTGGTGTCAATGATGCCGGAGGCATTTTCTTCGGCGTAATACCAGTTGAAATCGAAGTCATCGGCGCGTCCGGCGAAGCCCTCGGTGTAGAGGAGGTTCATTTGTTCGCTGATGAGATTGATCTGATCAGTCAACGGGATGATTCCCGCCAGGTAGAGGTTGGTTTCGACACGCAGGATTTCCAGGCTGATGGGGTCGCCCTCGGCGGTCATGGCCGGGTTGGTGGAGTTGGCGAAGGCCAGTGTGACATATCCGGCGCCGCGTCCCTGCGCCGCAAGGGCATAGTGATCCACCGGCGTGTTCGGCTGGGCCACGGCGGGCGGCAGATACAGGTTGGTGACAACCCCACGCCATTCAGCGACTTTATTCGAATCCGTGACCAGGGCGACGATCTCGTTGATCTGGTTGGTGGAAAGCACATTGACCAGCAGATAGGAACTGCCGGCGGGATTGTCCACATACTGGCCTTTGACCAGGAGGTTGTTGGAGGCGGCGTTCGGATCGTAGTAGACCCGGCCGGAGAGATCGGGGGGCAGGTTGACAAAATAGGTGAGGCCTTGATAACTGCGCAGGGTGGCGCCTGGGCCGGAATCGGTGAAGCCGAAATACGAGAGCGGCTGGGCAAGCTTTACGCCGCGCGCCACGGTGGGGTCAAAGAGGATCACGCTCTCCCCCTGGTCGTGATTGGTGGAGGTCTGCCAGACGACTTCCACGCTGGACTGGTTCCAGAGCTCGGGGAGCCCGCCTTTGGCCTTGGTGAGTGTTTGGCCGACCTTCATGGAGGGAATGTTATCCGGCCAGGCCGCCGTCCAGGTGAAATCCATGGGAACGCCGCTGGTCGGATAGCTGGAAAGGTCCGTCGCGGCATTGTACGCGGGAGAAGGTGAAGGCAACCAGGGAATGGGTGTTCCGACGGCGGGCTGGCTGGCGGATTCCAGTTTGGGGAACCAGAAGCCGGCCTGCATGGGATAAAAGTACTTCAGGACAATGTTCTGGTTGGCCCCGTTGCTGGTGGTATCAGCCGCGGCCCACCAGGCAAGCTTGCGATCGCGCCAGCCGGGGCCGCGAACCAGGGTGGTGCGCGCGTTGTTGGGACTGGGCAGGAGATGCAGGGGCGAGGGCCCATAGAGCGGCTTGCCGGCAACGGCGCGGTCGGAGAAGGCCTGGTAAATCCGATTGGTACGCACCACGCGAAACACGTCCATGCGATGGGATTCAGCGGCGTTGTCTTCCGTCTCGTACTGGACGAGCACGATGTTTTGGGTGTCGCCGTTGAGCACGCTCAAATCGTCTCGCAGGGCCATGACCACGTTATGATTGCCAACGGCGGTCACGAAGGCATGCTCGTCGTTGGGATGGAATCCGGGCAGGTTGGTCAAGGGCTGTGAATAGACCATGGGCGTGATGGAAGGCAGATAGACCGTGCTGTACTCCAGCGGGCAACCCGGTGTGACGAGCGTTGTATCGCTCAGGGCATAATAGCGTTTTGCGGCGGAGTCATACACGAGGCCGCCGGTTCCGGATTCAAGCGAGAGAAAGCTGATCAGACCGTGCTCATTGCCGTCAAAACGCCGGTAGCGATTGGCGGCCAGCTCCGCGG
>CAZFSE010000014.1:0-22999 GCA_964521805.1 uncultured Verrucomicrobiota bacterium | reverse complement strand
AGACCGTGCTCATTGCCGTCAAAACGCCGGTAGCGATTGGCGGCCAGCTCCGCGGGGGTGAGTTCGCGATTCCAAATGCGGGCCTCGTCCAGCAGGCAGGCCGGCTCCGGCAGGGGAAGCGGGCGGCTCGTGTACCAGGGGCGCCCCAGCCGGTTCAGACTCGCGCGGTCCGCGGCGGCGGCTTCGGCCGGAGGAATGGAGAAGGACACATTGGTTTGCGCGCTGTAAAGGGTCATCCGGTTGGCGCGTTTGGTCAGCGCCAGCCAGTTCCATTCGCCGATCCGCCAGGAGGAGGCTGGGAACGCACGAACAATTTTCTGGCCGTTATTGCCTTGCCAGATGATGACGGGGCGGGAGGACGTGGTTGCGCTGGATTCGTAGTTGGCATACACCTTGAGCGTGTCGCGGGCCAGCGAGAGGATTCCGCAGTCGTTGGAGGTTGCGGCAGGCAATTTGAACCAGAGTTCCACGCTGAAATCTCCGGCCACCAGAACGGGAGTGGAGATCAGCGCCCCGGCATTGGTGGTGGTGCCGACCAGGAGGGCATTCCCCCGCTCCACCAGGCTGGTGGTGGCACTGCCAAGTCCGCTGGCCAGCACAATTTCAGCTACGTGTTCAGGAATGGTATTGGTGAAGATCTGGCTGACGTTCGGGATGTAGACGCGGTTGCTGTTGCTGAAAGGCTGCCAGCCATATCTCCACCAGACGTTCAACCGGCCTTCCCCGACGGCGAAAATGGGCGCGGAGGTTTCTTCTGTGTCGCCCTTGCCGGGGGCATACCAGTTGGCGTTGTAGAGGGTGCCGCCGGGCTGATAGACAAAACCGTGCAGGTGCGAGTACGAGGCATCCGCCAGAAAGCCGACCATGCCGGAGGCGGTATCAATCCAGGCGCTTTCGCCCAGTTTAAGAGGAGCCGCGCGCCCGCTCATCTCGGAGAGCCCGGTAGACCAACCGTGCGTGCCGTTGAGGATCGGATACCAGGCCAGGAGATTGGTTTGCGGGAGCGGCAGAAAGGCGCGGCGGTCGCGGGCCAGCATCGTGGCGTCCAGGGGCGTCCGCCAGAAAATCAAATCATCCAGCCGTCCTGAAAAATCCACGCCGATGTGGGTGCGCGGGGCAATGCCGCCGGAGGGCCGGGGCGGCATGGCCAGGTTGGTGGACCCCGCCAGTATCCCGTTGATGTAAACGGCCATGCTGGTTTCCCCGGCTGAAAAGGCGCAGTGCGTCCAGGTTTCCGAAGGGATGTAAAAATCACAGCTCAGCACGGCGGTCACGCTCCCGGTGGGAGTGGCGCGCAGGACCCTCAATTCTGGCCGCCCGCTGGAGGTGAGGCTGAAATCCAGCGGACGAAGATCGGAGGCGGTCAGGAAGAAGCGTCCGGCATTCCAAGCCTGTTGCTCCTGGTCGCTCAGGCGCGTTGCTTCGAGACAGCGTGCCAGCGACCCGCCGCGCCCGTCTTCGCGCCAAACCCACATTTCCGAGGAAAAGGAGCGATTGGTGGCGGGCGAAAAGCCGTTCACCCAAGCGCCCGCCTCGCCGGATTCGGCGCACTGCAACGAGGCAACGGTGGAACGGGGGCGCAAGGCTCCGCCGATAAGCGCAGTCTCCGCAAAGGGGCTGTTGCGAGGCGAATGATAGGGCCGGGTGCAGAGCGTGGCGAAGCGGATGTTGTTGGTGTCTTCGATGCGCAAGAGGCTGTACCCCGTACCATCGCCGGAGCTGGAAAATGCCGATGGGCGGGCGGCCACCCGGATGCCGTTGAGCGCAATATGGCCGACAGGCTCTTGAAACCACATGATTTCCCCCGTGAAGCCGCCCAGGCTGAACCCGGCGTCCTCCACCGTGTTGGTGCTGTAGAGAAAATCAATCGCCGTGGCGCGATTCCAGTCCGCCGCATACCAGTCGCGCTCGAACGGCCATTCGGTCCCCATCGCATCGCGCCCCATCCAATAGATGTCAATGGTCCAGGGATTGGAGAGGGTGCGCGTGACCGGATAGTACACCGCATGCTTGAGATCGCCTTCCACGTCCTGCTGGTAAACAATGGCGCGGTTGAATTCATCGTTGAGGGAAGATTGAAGCTGGGCGCGCAAATCGCCGAACGCGTTTTCATACGCCTTGCGGAGCGGGCGCAATTCCTCGCCCAGTCCAACGCGCTGTTCGATGACCGACGGGGCCAGCACTTCCACGGTGATCATGCCGCCGTCCAGCCCGATCTGTTCATCGAAATGTCCCGTCTTGAAATACTGCATCAGGCACATCCCGCTCACGCGCCCGTGCACCCTGAGCAATCCCGAGTCATCAATCCGAAGCCCGTCGCTGTGCCGCTGTTCCAGAACGCCGCCCACGTTGGTGGTGGTCGTGACCGACATCTTCAGCGCACTGCCCGGCTGAAAATGAAACTTGACGAATTTCCCATTGAGATTGACCGCGGGCGCGTTGAACGGGGGCTCCGTCCAATGGGCGCGATAGGGGCGCGTCTTGGCGCCCTGGCTGCAAAAATATTCGGTGGTGATGTTGGTGGCCTGCCCGCTGGCGCTGATGTAGCGCCACTCCACGCTCACCAGCCCCGCCGACGCCAGATAGACCGCGCCCACGCTGGGGGAAAGCACGATCCGGCCATTGGTCGCGGCGGCGGACCCGGCCATGCGCTCCCAATCCAGCGTATAGCCTGGAGGAGGCGCGGGCGGCATCATCCGGTCGCCGAAATAATAGTCGGGCCGTCGCGAGGAGGTGGAGCGGCCGAGCGAACCCATCGCCATCAGCGTCGCCCCTCCTGAGACCACTGATTTCTGCGGCCCCCCCGCGCTTTTGATCACCAGGGATCGCAGGTTGTTCGTTGCCCAGGCCGTTTGAGCCCCGCTGGACCGCTCGAAAACAGGAAGCGTCCACGCCGGCTCCACGGAAATCCCCGCCCACGCGCCCACATTAAAAACCAGCCCGGCGAAACAAACGGCCAGGGCCATCTGGCGCATTCTTCGGGTTTTCCATCGTGTACTCATCGTGCGCTCCTAAAGGAAAATCACAGCCCCATTTTTACTACTTTGACGCTTCGGAATGTGTGGCTTAATTGCCAGGAATTCACCGGGATTTCTGTCAAGTTCTTATCGTAAAACTGAATGCGATCCCCCGGACGCATATCCATCGGGATGAAAAGGACGCCGTTCGGCAGGTTGCTTTGGTATGTGCGCGGCACTCCGCCCGCGGCGAAAGTCACCCTGACAAAGCAATTCACATCCGTCCGCGGAACGGCCAGCAAGTACACGCGTCCGGAAAGGTTTGTGGCCAGCGTGGCGTTCAGATCCATCACCTTCATCAACGAAACGGAACCCTTCACGACCAGCCCCTGCGTAAGTTCCAGGCCGCCGCTGACAGTGACCGGAGTGTTGGACGGGCCCCGCAGATCCGAAACAGCCAGACGCCCGGCCCTGGCGGAATCGGCCGTGACCTCCGCCGTGTTCAGCCGAGATGCCGACACCAGCCCCGAAGTCGCCATCAGGGATCCTGACACACGCACATCCTGTTTGACGATCAAATCACCCGGCGCGCGGCGCGCATCATCCGCCTGCAAGGCATAAAAAACCGTGGTCATGGACTGCGGCGGCGCCAAATTCTTCCACGATGAACTGCCCGTTTTCAGCTCCACATTCAACCGCCAGGATGGCTCAAGGGCCGGAAGCGGTACGATTTTGCCCAACAGCAACTGAAACGCCCCCTGCGGGCTTAACGGAACATTCAGGTGCCCCTCCTGCCAGCGCACGGCGCCGTTGGTGTCCATCAGACTGAAATAGAGAGTCCGGCTTCCGGCTCCGGGCTGGCCGAATTCATCCAGCACGGTTCCTTCATAACTGATGTAGTTGGGAACAAAATCCGCCTGCGTTGAACCCGAGAGAACCAGCGCCACCAGCCATCCCGCCATCCATAAAAATTTATTCATGCCCATTCGCTCCATCGTTGTCCTGCCCGCCCCATTTGCATTGGAAGTTTTTCAAGCGGTCCGCCACACGCATTCATGGTGCCACTCCAAGGCTCATGAAGAAGCATCCAGGAAGAGTTCCATTCGCAAACACGCGGTCGTTGCCCTGATCGGTGTCCAGTTCCAAATAGACGGGAGCGGTGTACAGGTTAAACCCCGTTCCCTTCGGAATGGGCACTGGATAAAAATGAGCGCTCGTGACATAGTACTGGTGATTGCCCACACCCACCGTTATCGGACTGGCACCCGCCGTCAGATACAGCCAGCAATCGGTGTCCGCCTGGTAGCTGGTGTACTCAGATGAAACTTTGGTTAATTTTGGTTTTCTCATAGAAAAAATCTGGACGGATCCTGCCACACGCATTTCTTGCGTAACGATGACGCCCGTGGAAAAAACGACCGGCTCATTGGTGGCCGGCGCGGTCAAGATGTCACAGGCGAGCGAGCCCGCCAGGAGCTTTATCTGTTTGGTCACAACGACTTCGCCGCCGTCCACCGTTGCCGCCGTCACCTGGCCGGCCTGCGTACGGCCTTCCACCACCAGCATGCCCTCGACCGCCATGCCCTTCGTCGCCCGGTGCGCGTACCCCGCCATCAGGGCAAACGGAGCGGCGCCCAGTTGCTGTCGTGGCGCAAACAGGCGCGTCTGCCCGTTGATACGGACTTCGAGCTCCAAGAAAGCCGAGCTACCCGCGAGTTCCAGCGCGCCGGACAACGAGTTGGTCGCCGCGCCCTGCGTTCCCGCTCCCAGTTGGACGCCATAGCGGCCGGACGCATCCACCGCCACATTGGCCATTTCCTCCCAAAGGAGGGTTCCGCCCGTTGCCTGATCATAGAGCCGCACGGTGAAAGGATGCACACCCGCCACCGGCGCATTGGTCTCAGACCAGGCGAGGGTGCCGTTAAACTCGATGATTTCCGGCACCGTCGCGGCAGACGCGCAGACCGCCAGCAGAAGTCCAGAAACACAGGCCATTGTCATCCAAATTCGATTATTCATGCTTCACTCCAAGAATGCCGCTACGGTCCAGGAATCCAGCGCATATCTATGTTCTCAAAGATGTCGCCAAGATAGTAATAGACCCCTATTCCTGAAACTTGTCCGTAATACCCGAACCACCAACCCGCAGGAATGGGAACACACAACCCCCCGTAATCGCTATTAGGCATGGAGGCACTGTAGCTTTTCAACTTGGGATCACTCGTTATGTAATGCGGAGGCTTGTCAGGCAGAGTCGGACTTACTTTGACGAAAAAGGCTCTGCCTGGGCCCTGGGCCACACCGGAAAAACTCAGCCACCGGTCACTGGTTGCCTGATACCACGTGCCTTCCATCGCATATTTGTACGGCACAGGGTCCTCCGAGGACGGAACAATCCCCTGCCCTTTTGGCGTAAAGCCATGAAAGACCGCGGGCGATTCGACGCGCACCACGCGGCCTGTGGATGGACTTAAGATGGCCACATCCTGCACAGTGGGCACCGTCATCCGCTCCGCCTTTATCTGCGTCGAATAGGCATGGTTGACGTTCAAGACGCCCAGTTGCGCCTTCTGCCGGACGGTGAGATTGCTCGTGACCTCCAGCGTCATTGCACCGGCGATGTTTTCTGCGAGTTGCGCGTAGGCGGCACTGACAAACTGCGGACGCGGACGCACCGGCTCCATGACGCCGCCGATCTTGAAAGCCATGTCCAGATACAGGCCGCCGAACTTATTGCCCACCGCCGCCGCGAGGCTGTTGGTCCCGCCGCCGAGGGTCACATTGAAAAGCCCATTGGTGTCGGCGTGAACCGTGGTGTGTTGCTCCCAAACCGCCGTCCCGCCTGCCGGCACATCATACACGCCAAACACCGCCTCTCTCGCACCACCCAAAGCCCGCCCCTCCTCATCGAGCAGTCGCCCCTGATAATTGAACACCTCCGGCACCCCCGCCCCGTAAAGGGCCGGCACGCATAAAATCGTCAAAAGAAATGAAAAAAATCGCCTCACTTTTCACCCTCCTATTGCATTCCCCTGCTCACTCCAGCACGCCGGTGCCGGAAATCCATTCCAGCCGGAACATGCCGCGGGTCCGAATCTCCTGATGTCGCAGGCCGTACACGCGTTGCTCGTAGGAGCCCGCGCAATAGCCATTGGGCTTCCAGGCCGTGCCGCTGATCAATGGCGCGTTGGTGCCGTCGAGCCAGGTGAAGGTCACCTCGTTCGAAACAGAAAAGGCGTTCTTCAGATCCTGGTGAAAGACGTGGCGGTACGGGTTGAGCGGATCATGGGCGTCCAGCGTCCAGCGGCCCGTTGCGGGCTGGGTGCCCAAAAAAGAGCCGGTAAGACTCAGCGGAGGCATCAGCCCAAACGCCAGCGAACTGATGCGAAAGACCTCGCGTCCCGTCACGTCCGGCAGGGCTTTTTCGTCCGTGTACAGGCGATAGGTCGAACCCTGGGCATTGGTTTCCAGCACGCCGACCACACGGCTCAACAGGCGCAGTTGTCCGTTGGTGTTGTGATGCAGAATCAGCCGGATGTCCATCGGCTGAGAGGCCGGAGACACCACCGATTCCTCCGCGCCGACAAAGGAAACGTCGGTCAGCGTGGCCTTGCCCACCCACAGGCCGTAGGGCCATGCCGACCGGTCCGCCCCAAAACTGTCGTGCACATACGTCACCGGCAGGGTAGATTCCCTGCCGCCGCTCATCCGAAGGAGGCTGTGATACGTCTTCTTTGGCTCCAATCCGGCCGGATCCACTTTAAACACCAGTTTCGCCGTCGCTCGCGGCGCGACCGACACCGTAAAACTCGCGTTCGCCGGCGCAGCGACATACGCCCACAGGACCTCGTCCCACCGCATCAACGGCACGCGAACACCGGGGACGCTTCCACCGGTTGTGTCGGGAGAGGGCAGTGAATCAAGCGGCGTAAACGTCAGCGTGTTCGTAACCGACGCCGAACGGTTTGATACGGTCAGCGTCGCCGTCGCATCCACCGCGTTCAGCCAGATCCCGCCCTCCAGCGCGATGGGGCCATCAAAAACCAGGTTGCCCTTGGTTTTCATCCAATACGCACGACCCGGCTCCATGGCGGCACTCGAAGCAATGTTCCGGCTGATGCCGTCGCTGTCCACGCGCTGGAGCTTGTCAACATGCTCCATCGCCGCGCCAAAAAATTGCTCAAAGGTGATGCCGGCGCCCGGCGCAACGTCAAGCCCCGTCAGATGCCAGTCGTCCGGACGCCACACCCGGCGGATGCTTTCCACCCGTCCGGTCAGCACCAGCGTGTACGGCGCGTCATTGCTCACCAGGTATCCCTGCCCCGCCCGAAGCGCAAAGAGAGTCGGCGGCAACGAATTGCTCGCCCCGCTGTGCCAAGTCAGCCATTCCGGCGCCCGCTCCAGCGGTTGAGTCGGCGAGGTCTCATACTGGGCATTCAGCGCGGGATTGAACTGGTGAACCGTCTTCACCGGCGTGCCGGTGAAGAGCGCGTGACACATGAGCTCGGGAGACACCTGAAGATACAGCGCGTTCCACCCGTTGCTCATTGTGAATGTTTGCGTCATCCACTGCGCCCGGGCAGGCAACAGCCCGAGGCCTAGCAGAAATAAAAGGCCTCCGAAAATCTGGCGTGGCGTGGGATATGGATATGGTTTCATAGAAATAATTGATTTCATCGCGTTACGGCATTCCGTGTACGTACAGTCACACAAATCATCTGTATAGGGCAGGCACGAACCACGCCAAAGACAAGTCAACCGATGAAAGCCATTGTGTTCCCGGAGTCCGAGTTCTATAAGAGACAGGGGAAAAACAGATCATGATGAACGCGCTCAAAAGTCACCGCGCCCGCCGGATTTCCGGCGGACTGGCCGCGCTTTTCCTGGCGGCGGCCCTCCCGGCGGCGCGCGCCCCGGCGGGCTGGGTGGAGGACCGGCCCGATAAAACGGTGATCCACCTCAAGCTCTTCGATCTGCCGGATCCCACCAGAACCGATACCGCCACACGCGCGGACCGGGCGGCGGTCAATGAATTCATCCGGCGCTTCCCCGAGTTCTTTGAGGCGCGGTATCGCGCACGCTACGAGGCCCATCCGGACCGGTATGGCGCGCATAATTGGAAGCGGGTCGAGGTGGAACTGCACCGCTTCTCCGGCATCCAGGTCGAAGGTGTGGAGAGCACCCTGCTGGCCATCGCAGGTGGTGTTTCTCCGGATGTCCTTTACGTGAACTTCCGGCAGTCGGACACGTACATTCAACAGGGCTTTCTTCACCCGCTGGACCGCCCGGAAGATGGATATTTCGCCAGCCTGTCCCAGGAGGAAAAGGATTTTCGCGTCCACTCTAAAATCTGGCCGGTGATTCAACGCAAAGGGCCCAAAGGGGAAAAGCATGTCTGGGCCCTGCCCTATGGCGGGGCGCTGGGCAAGGTCATGCTCTACCGCAAAGACCTGTTTGACGAGGCCCGCCTCCCGTACCCCACCAATGACTGGACCTGGGACACCCTGCTGGAAACGTGCCGGCGCCTGAGCGATCCGGGGCGAGGCGTGTATGGGCTCCTGCTGGGCCGGGGCAAGCATGAGTCCTGGTTCTGGACCACCTTCCTCTGGTCCGCCGGCGGGGATGTGCTGGTGTATGATGAGGCGGAAGACCAGTGGCAGGCGGTCTTCGACAGCCCCGAGGCGGCAGTCGCGCTCGATTTTTACACCCGCCTCTGCACGGAAGCGTGGGTGGATGCAGAGGGCCGGAGGCGATACGGCTACGCCTACAAGGATTCGCGCGATTCCTATGCGCGCTGGGAGCGCGGCCAAATCGGCATGATGTTCGCCTACATTGATGAAAAGCTCTTCTCCATCATTAATCCCGATGTGACGGGCATGGTCCCCGTGCCCATCGGGCCGGGCGGCCACCGCGGGGCGGAGTTGAACAGCCGCATGATGGGTTTGTACGCCGGCATCGAGCATCCCGCCGTGCGGGACGCCGCCTGGGAATACCTGCGCTTTTATGACAGCGAGGACGCGGTGCGAATCAAAACAAAAATCATGGTCGAGGGAGGCCTGGGCCGCTTCATCAACCCCCGCTACCTCCGGCAATTCGGCTATCCGGAGCTGGTTCGCCTGTCCCCAAGAGGCTGGGAGGACTGCTTCCAAATCGCCGTGGAAACCGGACGCCCGGAACCGTACGGCAAGGACAGCAACTACGCCTACGACATCATGACCAAGCCCATTCGCGAGGCGGAAGATGCGGCCCTGGCGGGCCGCCTGCCCCAAAACGACGGCGAGCGGCTGGCTTTTCTGCAAGCCCTGCTGGCCCGGGCGGCCACCAAGGCCAGCGAGGAAATGCTCGGGCTGTACACGCCCCGGGAACAGCTCAAGCGCAGGGCTGGGGCGCTCGTTCTGCTGGCGGGCATTGTGCTGGCGTTCGCGTTCGTGTTCCGCCGGGTGGCGCGCGCCTTCAGCCCTCCGCGCCTGGCGGGCGCCAATCCGCCCATCCTGTGGGGTTTCCGGAAGTATGCGCCCGCCTATTTTCTGCTGGCGCCGGCCGTGCTCACCATCCTGGCCTGGCAGTATGTGCCTGTGCTCCGCGGCTCGCTGATGGCCTTTCAGGATTACAAGATCATGGGCGGCTCCGAGTGGGTCTGGCTGGATAATTTCGGACAGGTGCTCTGGTCACGCGATTGGTGGGAAGCCATTTGGAATTCCGTGCGCTACAGCTTCCTGGTGATCAGCCTCACCTTCCTGCCCCCGGTGATCCTGGCGATTCTTTTGCAAGAGGTGCCCAAGGGAAAAATCCTGTTCCGCACCCTGTACTATCTGCCCGCGGTGATCTCCGGCCTGGTCGTGATCCTGCTGTGGAAATCCTTTTACGATCCCACCGAGCGCGGCGTGCTCAACGCCCTTCTGCTTCGCATCCCGGCGGGCGGATTTCTTCTGGTGGGCCTGGGCCTGCTCTGGGTGTGCGCCCGTTTTGCGCACCGGCTCTTTCTGCACGGCGCCCGCGGGCCTGGCGCGCTGTTCCTGCTGGCCGGGTTTGCGCTGTTCTCCCTCTTCGCCGGATTCGCCTGGCCGGTGCTCTCCGAACCCAGCGCCCCCCTGTGGACCAGGCTGTTCATGACCCTCTCCGAGCCGCGCCGCTGGCTCGATGATTCTCGCACCGCCCTCTTCAGTTGCGTTTTGCCCATGGTATGGGCCGGCATGGGGCCCGGAAGCCTGATCTACCTCGCCGCCCTCAAGGGCATTCCGGACGACTATTACGAGGCGGCGGACATGGATGGCGCCACCTTCACCGACAAGATATTGTTCATCATCTTTCCCCTGCTCAAGCCCTTGCTCATCATTCAATTCGTCGGCGTGTTCATCGCCTCCTGGAATGCGGAGGCCAACATCCTGGCCATGACGGGCGGAGCGGCCGGCACGGAAGTCGCCGGCCTGCATATCTTCTACAAGGCCTTTATCTTCCTGAAATTTGGCCCGGCCACCGCCATGGCCTGGATGCTCGGCTTCATGCTCATTGGCTTTACGATGTATCAATTGCAAATCCTCTCCAAGCTGGAATTCAAAACCACAGGAAACAAGGAATAATCCACCGTCCATGGCGATCATCTCACAGATTGGCAGAAAGCATCCGCGGGTGCGCGCCCTGCTGGTTGGCCTCTATGCCGTGCTCCTCCTCGGCGCCGTGAGCATGGTCTATCCCTTCCTGCTCATGCTTTCCGGAAGCACCAAGAGCGCGGTGGACCTCAAGCAGTTCGACGCCATTCCCCGCTTTCTCCATGACGACGATATGCTCTACCGCAAGCATGCCGAGGCCCTGTTCAATGAATCCATTGACCTGATGAACGCGACCTACGACACGGATTTCCCGTCGTTTGAATCCGTCCAACCCCCGCCGCGCGCCAACCCGGTGCTCCTGCGCGAATGGCGCGCCTTTCTCCAGGAACACCCCCTCTCGCCGCCCGAGCATGCGTGCGGATATGTCTATACCCCCCTCTCCCGCACCATCCCCTACAACCTGCGCGCCTTCCGCAAGGAACTCGAGGCGGCGCACGGCGGGTCCATCGAAGAAATGAACCGGGCGCTCGAATCCAGCTTCGCCGGCTGGAACAGCTTTTTCGTCCTGCCGGAGAATTACCTGCCGCGCATGAACAAGCCCGTGCAAACCCCCTTCATGAGCGCGTTCTGGGACTTCAAGGCGCGGACGCCGCCCTGGATGCTGTTCGCCTTTTCCGTCGAGGGCTTCTACAAGAAGATGTTCCTCAAAACACAATACACACGGGACATCGCCGAATACAACCGCCTGCATGGCACCCGGTACGCCTCCTATCAGGACGTGCGGCTGAGCCGGACGATTCCCGCCGGCACCCCGCAGGAACGGCAGGACTGGGAGCTGTTTGTGCGGCACACCCTGAACCTGCTCTGGATTCGCGCGGCCCCCGCCGCGCGCCCCGCCTATCAACGATTCCTGAAGGCCAAATATGGCACCCTCGAACAGGTCAACCGGGTCTATGGAAGCCGCTGGGCCTCGCTTGAAGAAATCCCGCTCATGGAAAACGTGCCTGCCGAGGGCCTGCCCCACAGCGACTGGGAGTCATTCATCAGCGGCTGGCGGGATCCCGACACGCAGGAGCTTCACCTGCTGGCGGCGGAGCATCTGCGCATTCACAGCGTGGAGACGCTGTTCCAGGACGTCCTGCAACAGCGCCACGGCACGGTGTCCGCGCTCAACCAGGCCGCCGGAACCACCTATGCCGGGTTTCATGAAATCCAACCGCCCCAAGCCGCCGCGCAGTACGAGGATTTTCTTCAGCACCGGATCTTCCTGCGGAAACACTTCGTCATCCGGAATTATCTGGCCGTGCTGGATTACATGGTCGTGCATGGGCGCGGCGTATGGAACACGCTGATCTATTGCTCGCTGGCCGTGTTCTTTGCCCTGCTGGTCAACCCGCTGGCCGCCTATGCCATGAGCCGGTACCGCATGCCATCCGCCTATAAAATCCTGCTCTTCCTCATGCTCACCATGGCCTTCCCGCCCATGGTCACCCAGATTCCCGTCTTCATCATGCTGAGGGAAATGAACTTGTTGAACACCTTTGCCGCCCTCCTGCTCCCCGGGCTGGCCAATGGGTATTCCATCTTTTTGCTCAAGGGATTCTTTGATTCCCTGCCGCGCGAACTTTATGAAACCGCGGAGCTGGATGGCGCCGGGGAATGGACCATGTTCTGGCAGATCACCATGCGACTTTCCACGCCCATTCTTTCCGTGGTGGCGCTGGCCGCCTTCAGCGCCGCCTACGCCAATTTCATGTTCGCCTTGCTGATTTGCCAGGATGAGAAGATGTGGACCCTCATGGTCTGGCTCTACGAATTGCAACAGCGCAGTGGGCAGGCCGTCCTCTACGCCTCCTTGATTCTCGCCGCCATCCCCACCTTTATCATCTTCATCCTCTGCCAGCGGGTCATCCTGCGCGGCATCGTCGTCCCGGTGGAGAAATAGCCGGAGGCCGCCGGCCTTTGCTACGGCTCGCACCGGATCAGATAAAACTTCGCGCGGTTGGTGGCCGCGCTGGTATTTTGCCAGATGCTGGTGGAAGAACCCGCCGGGCCTCGCCCCTCAAAGGAGGCCACCACGCTGGTGAATGAGTGGCTTCCCGCCATCAGTCCGCCCGCCTCTTGATCCACGCTGAGGACGGTGTAGGTGTTGCTGTTGACCACCAGGAAGCTCAGCCCCACCGCGCCGCCGCCCACCACCGAGCCCGTAATCAACGGGCTGTACAGCACGCAGGCATCCTCCGCCTTCCAGAAGCCATGGAGCAACGCCAGCTGGGTGTTGGTGGCCACCAGGGTGAACCCATTTTGCCCAAGGGAGCCACCCAGCTTGACAGGACCATTCGACGAGAATGATGCCCCGCCCGCATTGATGCTTTCATAAACCAAGTCGGCGTTTCCACCGACGCGATACCCCGCCCAGCTTATGGCGGAGGCACAGCACCACGCGCCCGCCAGCGCGCAGGCCATCAGCATGAGTTTCTTGTTCATGATGCGCCCCCTTTAGTCATTCCACGATGCGGGCATGGTCGGGAACGCCAGTTCATGCTCAATGTTTCCTGAGGCATCCGCGCCGGTGCCAGCACCCGCCTGGCTCCAGCCAGGGAATCCAGGGCCACCGACATTATTGATCAGTCCATACACGTTATTGTTGGCGTAGAACTGTAAATGCGCGCTCAAGCCCACATGGCCCAGCACCGTGTTGTGCGTAAAGGCAATGGTGGGCCCAGAGGCGCCCGCCATGGGATCCTGCACGGCCGGAACAGATCCCACCCCAGGAGGCATGCCCCTCAGATAATTGTGCGTATAGAGGTGAACCGGTGTAATGGGGCCCGTCTCCAGATCCAAAATGCACGGCCCCAGATCCTCGTTGACCACCTGACAGCCGATCATCTCAAAGTTGTTCACATTGGCATTCACGGTCACCGTGCCGTTGACACCGGAGGCGTTCACAAACGAGGATTGGCACAGCGCCACGTCGCTGATGGGACTGCCGCCGCTTCCAACCGTCACCGCCGGGCCATCCATGGCGCTGGCAAAGCAGTTCTGCACCTCGACTTTTGGCCCCAGAATCAGGAGGCCGCCCTGAAACCGGCAGTTGTGGAACTTCACATTTTCTCCCCCATCCACGGATACGACGGTGACGCCCTTCACGACCAGATTATGAACACGCTGTTTGCCGATGATGCTGTTCGCCGGCGCCGTAATGGTCAAACTGGCAATCTGTGCGCGGTCCAGCGCCACCACGTGGACATTGCCGCCATTCATCGTCAGCGCGTTGGTGTAATTGCCACCGCAAAGAACCAGCGTGGCCGGCTCGAACGCATGCCAGGTTGCGGCATAATTGTACGCATTCTGCACATCGCCAAATGGATCATCCACCGTTCCATTCGCCCAGGCCTTTCCCGTCGGCGAAACAAAGATCACGCGGTCCAGCAGGGGAAGAGGCAACACGCGGGAAAACGCGCCCACGCCGAACGGAGCGCGCATGTAAATGTTCAAGCCTCCATCCAGGTACAGATCCCCGCGAACGCGAATGCTGTTGTCCACCTCGTTGGTGACATTGTGCCCAATGGCAATGCGCTCCCTGTTATTCAAAAGAAGGGGAGAAGCATTGGCCGCCAAACCGATGGCAATATTTGTTTCTACGCCGCGGGACCAAGGACCAATGGCAATCCCTCCAAAGTTTCCAAACGCATAGGCGCCCACCGCCACGCCTTCCACATTGCCATAGGTGTTCAACCCCACCGCCACCCCACGATCCACGCCATAGGCCGAGGCCCCCGCCGCCACGCCATAATTGACCGCCGAGGCACTGCGCCCCACCGCCGTGCCGAATTCGCGGCCAAGCGCCTGCGCCCCCACCGCCACCCCATTGCTTGTTCCCTGGCTTTCATACCCGACCCCCACGCCAAACACAGGGGCATACGCACTGGCTCCCACGGCCACACCGGTTTCCACGCCCATCGCGCCAACGCCAAGAGCCACTCCGCTTCGGGAGGCATACGAGATATTGCCCACCGCCGTGCCAAAATCATCTCCAATGGCGCTGGCGCCGACCGCCACGCCATAGTTGGTGCCTTTGGCTAAGCGGCCCACCGCCACACCATACTTCACCCCCTCCGTCAGTTCGCCCACCGCCACACCTGCGTCCCTTCCATCGGCCATCATGCCAATCTCTATGACGTTGCTCAAACTGCCGATGGTCAACCCCCGCTGGGAATTGATGGTGAGACTGCCCGTCATGGTATCGCCCGCCTTGGCCACAAAAGAGTTGCTGGCAATCTCCGGACTAATGCCTCCGCCTGCCGCCGGCGCATTGGTCCATGCGCTTCCATTCCAGGTCAACACTTCGCCGGAGCCAGCGGTGCCGATGCTCAACGCGCCCCCTTGCAGGCTATCCACCGTCGTGCCTCCGCCCGGCGTGCCGCTGACATCGCCGGACAGGGTCACGGCATTCGTAGCCGCGGCAATAATCTGACTGGCGTGCAAGCCATCCAGCAGATCGCTGTTGATCGCATAGGCACTGCTCACCAGCTTCTGCGCGGGAAGCATTTCGTCAAAGGAAACCTGGTCATCGCTAAACCACACCCGCAGATACAGCGTGGTACTTATATTGAACACCGCAGGCACAAGGGCGCTCATGGGCGGTGCGCCCAGCGTGGCGGAAAAGACGCCATTGAAACACTCGTTGGTCACGAACGCGGAGGGCGGCCCGGACAGCGTCCCGTCATTGGACCAGAAATTGGTCGTGCCCGCTTCATTGCCGATGGCATACTTGAAAAATCCCGGCCCCATGTACGGGATGTCATTGACCAAGATCTTGCCCTGATAATCCAACTGGGGAATCGGAGCGGAGTAGGAAACAGCGACGGAAGCAACCAACAACAGCCCGGCCAAAAGAAACGACGTTCTCATAGCAAACCTCCTGTTGCCCTTGAGCCTAGTACTCCGCCGATTCTTTGCAAGGAAAAAGTTCACGCCAGAATGACTCCTCCCCGCGAAACAACAGCGTTGCAGAACGGTCCTCTGAACCGTACACTCCCGCATAAATCAGAGGCAGACATAAGGAGCGGACATGGCGGCAAAACCTTTTGAATCCACGATGCAGGATCTCGTCTACAACATGGACGTGGGCATTGGACTTAAGCTGGTTAAAAATCTTCTGTATTGGCTGATGGTGGTGGGAATCCTGGCCATCTACCCCGCCTCACAGTTTCATGGGCTGAAAGACGCGGAAGCCATGGACTACGCGCAGTTGGGACGAACGCTGATGGCGCAAAAGCAATGGAACACGCAGTGCATCCGCCCCCTCTCCCTGTGGTATCTTTCCCGCACGTCCGACGGCGCCGAAAGCCTCCCCGCCGCCGCCGCCCTGGTGGATCGGCATCCCGACTTGCTGCACGCCCCGCTGTATCCGGCCGTTCTGGCCTCGCTCTTCAAGATAACCGGTGTGAGCTTTGCGATGAACCGCAACAACCTGGTCTTTGGACCGGAGAAGCTCATCACGGCCTTGAACTGCGTGTTGACCCTGATCACCGGCCTGCTGGTGTTCCTGCTGGGCCGCCGGCTCTTTGACCGCCGGGTGGCCCTGCTGGGCATGACGGTGTATTTCCTCAGCGACACGATCCTGAGCATGGCCATTTCCGGACTGGCCATTCCCCTGGCCACGCTGTTCACCACCGCCGCCTGTTATACGGCGCTGGTGGGCGCCTCCAACCGGCAGGAAGGCCTCCCCCCCGCGCGCTGGGCGATCCCCCTGGCCGCATCCGCCCTTCTGTGCTCGCTGGCCTTTTTGACCCGTTACGGCACGGCCGTGATGGCCTTGGCGCTGGCCGTGTACATCGGGCTCTCCTTCCCCGCCCGAAAACCCGCCTGGATGGGCGCATTTTTGCTGGTCTTCCTGCTGGGCATCTCCCCCTGGCTGATCCGCAACCAAATCGTCGGCGGCCATCCGCTGGGCCTGGCGCCCTACACCGCCCTGCTGGACTCCAACCTCTACGAGGGCGACCTGCTGGAACGCAATATGAACCCCGCCTTTGGAGGCGTGGCGCGCGTGATGAATGCCCTGCAAAGCAAATGGATGCGCACCTTCCCCCAGGCCTATGGAAACTCCCTGCGCACGATGGGGGATGGACTGCTGGTCTGTATTTTTCTCACCATGTTTTTACATCGTTTTGTCCGGCCCCAGGTTCATCGCCTGCGCTGGTGCCTCGCACTGGGCTTGGTGCTCCTGCTGGTTATCGGCAGTTTTTTTGGAGAGATGACCCTGCGCCTCCTCTTCCTCTTCTGGCCGCTGGTCATCCTGTACGCCCTGGCCTTTTTCCTGGTTTTGCTCGAGCGCCTGCAACTGGAAATTCGCCTGTTTCAACTGGCGGCCACCACCGCGCTGGTCACCTTGAGCGCCCTGCCACTGGTGCTCACGCTCCTGCCCCCGCGCACAGGAAGCCCCTACCCACCCTATCATCCGCCCTTTGTGGCGCTGGTCAGCAACATGCTGGCCCCCACGGAAACCCTCTGCACCGACATGCCCTGGGCCACCGCCTGGTATGGAAACCGCGCTTCCTTCCTGTTGCCAGCCAGCCTCGAGGAATTCTACCGGATCAATGATTACACCCGCCGCATCAGCGGCCTCTACCTTACCACGCTGACCCGCGACAAGCCCTATGCGCGAACACTCCTCTCGGGCCCCTATAAAACCTGGTTCCCCATTCTGGAAGGAAGAATTCCCGCGGACTTTCCCCTCGCTCACGGCTTTGCCCTTCCCCCCAATTCGGCCGACCAGGTGTTCCTGACCGACCGCCAGCGCTGGAAGGAATAAAGAAGACCACTCGCGCATTGAAGGTCCGAGAAAACACGTCCTCCCGGCAGGAACACCCGTTGCACAGCGCCTTCAGGGCATGCGCAACAGCTGTTCCAGATCACGGTCCGGAAGGGCGCCCAATTCCAGCGCCTTGCGATAATGCTGGCGGGCTTTTTCCATGTCCGGCGGACGGCTGAAGACATACACCTGCGCCAGGTTGTAATGCGCATCGCTCAGCCGCGGGCTCTCCTTCACCACCCGCTCCAATTCCTGGCGGGCCTCTGGGAACAGTCCGGCCCCCAGCAAGGCCGCGCCGAGGGTGTTGCGCGCCATCCAATGAGCGGGATCCTGCGCCACCAGCGGCCTCAAGATCTCCAGGGCCGGCTGGAATTGCTGAAGCCGGCAGTAGGCCATGCCCAACAGCCATTGCGCCTGCACATCGGAAGGCGCCAGCCGAACGCTCTCCCTCAAGGTGCCCAGCGCCTCGGTGGAATGTCCCGCCTGGAGCAGGCACCGTCCCCGGCCCTTCAAGCCCTCCACATAATTCGGGCGCTCCGCCAGAACCTGGTCATAGAGCGCCTGCGCACCGGAAAAATCCCCCTGCTGTTCCAGCGCAATCCCCCGCTTGATCATCGCCTCCACCTCCTCGGCGGACAAGGGACGGCCCAGAGACTCCGGCACGCGGTCCGGCTTGGGGGCCGCCATCTTCGGTTCCGCCTGCAGGGCCAGGGCCAGGGCCTTCTTCAGCTCCGCATTTTCGCGTTGCACCGGCTCCAGCTCCGCGGCCTGCTTCTCCAGCAGGCTCCGCCGCTCCTCCGCCAGAAGGGCCTGCTGGATGGCGGATTGTGCGGCCTCGCGATTCGCCTCCTTCAGCCGTTCGCCTTCCGCCGCAAGCTCCTGGCGCTCCTTCTCCAGCTCCGTGGCGAGTGCCGTCTGCGCTTGCAGGCTTTCCTCCAGCTTTTGCAGGGCCGCTTGATGCTCCTTCTGCTGGGCTTTGGATTTTTTCAGGATTTCCCGCGACGATTTCTCCGCCTGTGTTCGAACGGCATCCAGCTCCGCCTCCGCCTGCCGGACCTGGCCCGCCAGCTCCCCTTCTTTTTTGGAAGCCTCCGCCAGCGATTTCTCCAAGAGCTCCACCTTCTGCAGGCACGCCGTCCGCTCCTGCTCCATTTTGTCCGTCCGCGCCGTTGTGTTGGAGCCAACCCATCCGGTGAGCTGTTCCAGCTCCGCCTTCAGCCGCTCATTTTCCGCGCGAAAATCCTCCGCCTCATCCTCCTCCTGCGGGCTGTTTTCCTCCAAATCCCGCAGGCGCTGGCGCAAATAGCGGTTTTCCTCCAGCAACGCCCCATGGCGGGCGCGCAATTTGTCATCCAGGGATGCATCCTGACGGGTCTCCGCCGTGAGCCAGTCCACCTCCGTCCTTCCCGTCTTTTGGACAATCACCCCAATCTGATTGGCGCAAGAGGCCAGCCGGTACTGAACAATATCAGACTCCCAGTCGGGAAATTGTGCCGCCAGCCGGTTGTACCGGTCCAGCGCGTCCCGGAAAAGAAGGATGGCCCGGGCATACGACTCTTCCTTGAGCGCCTGCTCGGCCTGGATCAAGGCCACATAGGCCTCGGATTGCTCCTTCGCCGGGTCGCGGCGCGGGGTTGCCGCATCGGCCTGTCCCCCGGCGGCCAGCAGAAGCGCGGCCAGCAGGGCAAGCCTCCAGCGGGAAAAAACATGGAACCAACGTGTGCGCATGGCTCCCCTACGGGCGAAGAAGCTGTTCCAGCTTTTCGTCCGGGCTGTTGCCCAGGCGTAGCGACGCTTCATACGACTTCCGGGCCTCGGCCAGGCGGGGCGGCGTCATGGACGCCAGGACCACCGCCAGATTGTAGTGGGCCTCGGCCATCTTTGGATTCAGCTCGATCGCTTTGTTAAAGGCCGCCAGGGCCGGCTGTTCTTCATTGCGCGCATGCATCACAATCCCCATGTAGTTGTGCAGTTGGGCATCGGAAGGATCTTGCAGAAGGGCGCGGCTCAAGGCGGTCGCCGCCCCCTCCAAATCACCCTCGCGCCAGGCAATGATGCCCATCAGCCCCAGCGCCTGGGAGTGGCGGGGATCGGCCTTCAGCAATTCGGCCAGCATGCGGCGCGCCTCGATCAAATCGCCGGAGGAATACAGGCACGCCGCCATGCCCAGGCGGGCGCCGGGCGACTGCGGATCCTGCGCCAGGGCCGCCTTGAAGGCCTGCTCCGCCTTGTCGTTGCGTCCATCTCGCAACAGGCGGTTGCCCTCGGCAATCTGGGCCACCACCACGGAATTAACCTTGGTTTCCACGGACGCAGGCGGGGCGGAGGTCTGAACGGCGGGCGTGGAGGGGGCCCCCGCAGGAGGAGGAGAAGGAGCAACCGGCAACGGCTTGGCGGCCTCCGCGGTCCCGGCGGTCTTCTTGAGCAGGACATCCCTCGCCGCCAGCGCCTCGCGCAAATCCCGGATTTCCTTGTCCCGCTCTTTCAGGATGGCCTCCTGCTGTTCCCGGCGGCGGCGCTCATCGGCAAGACGCGCCTCCATCTTCTGGGCATCCGCCGGTTCCGCCGGGCCGGCGGCCTGCAGATGCGCCAAGGCCTTCTCCTGCCGGGCCAGTTCCGCCCTCAATGCAGGAAGATTGGTTTCGGCCTGCGCCAGGGCGGCCTCCAGAGGCGCCCGCTTTGCGCTGACCGCCTGTAGTTCTTTTTGGGCGGCCTCCAGGCGGCTCCTCGCCTGTTCCAGTTCCGCCAACAGCCGTTGCTGTTGCTTCCGGCTGTCCGCCAGGTGTTTTTCCGCGGACTTCATTTTGTCCAACAGGCGGGCTTGTTCCCCCTGCAACTGCCGTCGAGTCCAGAAGGAAAGCGTTTCCGGCGCCGGGGCACCCGGCGGAGTCAACGGCTCCTGCGCCCCGCAGACTCCACCCCATAACAGCGCTCCGGTCATAAGTGCCCTGTATCGCATCTTCATTTTCTGGTCCTCATTTCAGATTTAAATCCCGGGGATTGTGAAACAATCACCGGGCAAGATCAAGAGCCAAACGCCTGCAAATCAGTTTGACAAGCGGGCGGGATTGGGTGAACGTGGGGGACACAGAACTCATGAAAGAAACGCCATCCAATTCGAGCGGCTCATCCTTCGTACGTTTCTCCCACAGTGTTGCCTCCCAATACCTGAGGTGGGTGGTCCCGGCCATCGTTATCCTGCTGGGCGGATTCGGATGGCTCCTCCACACGGTCGAACGCGCCCATGAACTTGAACAGCATATCACAACCGCCCGCATCATTGCCGATAAAACCAACCAGGCGCTCACCCAGTGGATTGACGCCCAGGTCCGGCTGGCCCAGGCGGCATCCATTGACCTGCGGATCCAAACCCTGTGCAAACGGCCCCTGGACCCGGAGGTCCGCCGGCAGGCACAAGCCTACCTTTCCGATCTGCATAAAATTTTCCCGTATTGCGAAAATATCCCCGTGGCCATCCGCCTGCCCGCCGGGGAATTTCTCGAACTGCCGATGACCAATGGCCTGAAGAAACTCGGGAATGGCAACTTCATCATCGACACGGTCGGAGGCGCCACCATCGGAAAATGCGGGCCCCAGTTCAGCTATATTCAGAAAGTCTTTGGCGGCAGTGGTCACTTCATCAGCGAGGTCTATCCCAGCATCCTGCGCGGCAATCCCATCTTCGTGGTCGCGTCGCCCGTCCTGGATCAACAAAACATCCTGGGCGCGGTCATCGTCGCCCCGCGCATGGATTATTTCACGGACTTTTTTCTGAAAGAAGCCCGCATTGGAAACTCCGGATACCTGATCATGCTGGATGAGACGGGCAAGATCATCTCCCATCCCCGCAAGGACTGGATTTTAAACGAGCAGGCCAGCCAGCAAATGGACCCCGTCATGGAGCGGATCCGCTCCGGACAAACCGAGTTCGAGCTGGACTTTGAGGGCCAGCGCAAGATCTACACCGTGGCCCGTTTTTCTTCCGATAAATTCAACATCCTTCACAATTGGTACATCGTCTCCTGCCGCGAAAAAGGCGAAATTCTGGAAGAGGTCACCACCAAGTTCCGCCGCCTGCTCTTCTGTATGGCCGTGGTGGGCGCCCTCGTGATCGTCATTATCATGGTCCTCACCAACCGGCTGGTCAGCCGCCCGCTCGGAACGCTGACCCAGGCCGCCAAGCGCGTCACCGGGGGCGATCTGCGCACCGGCATCGCCACCTCGCCCCGGCAGGATGAGATTGGGGCGCTGACCCAGGCCTTTGCGCTGATGACCGGCGGCCTTCAGGAACAAACCCGGCTGATCCGGCAATCCGTGGATATGCTGGAGCAGTCCGCCGGACGCATCAACGACATCTGCCAGAGCCAGGACCGGACCATCCAGGAAAACAAGGCCACGACCTCGGAAGTCGCCGCCTCGGTGCATCAAATCTCCGCCACCGCGCGCGAATTGGCCGGGGCCATGCAGAACGTGCGCGAACTCTCCTCCTCCACCGAGGCCGGCGCGGATGCCGGGCGCTCCAGCCTGAACCAGCTGGCCGGCACCATGCAACGCCTGCTGGAGGCCTCGGGCGGCATCGCACAGCGGCTCCGGGCCATCCACGACAAGACCTCAAGCATCAGCTCCGTCATCACCACCATCACGAAGGTGGCGGATCAGACCAATCTGCTTTCGCTCAATGCCGGCATCGAGGCGGAAAAGGCCGGGCAGTACGGGGTGGGCTTCGCGGTCGTGGCGCGGGAAATCCGGCGGCTGGCCGACCAGACCGCCCTTTCCACGCTCGACATTGAACATCTCATCCGCCAGATGCAAACCGCCGTCACAGAAGGCGTCCAGGAAATGGATGGCTTTGTGGAAGAGGTAAAGGAAAGCGCCGGCGTGGCCGGCGAGGCCGGTAGCCGGCTCATCCACACCATCGAGCAGGTCAAGGCCATGGGCCCCCGCTTTGAACAGGCCAACCAGGGCATGCATGAGCAATCCAAGGGCGCGTCCGAAATCAGCGAAGCGATGCGGCAAATCAGCGAAAAAGCCGTGCAGACCACCGAAGGCCTGGCCCAGATCAAGAAGGCGGCCGGCGCGCTCCGCGAGGCCGCCGCTCAGCTTCAAAAACAGGTGGCCCGCTTCACCCTGTAAGCACCCTTTATGAGCACGTCTTCATCCGACTATAAAGCCCGCCTCTCCAGCGCCGAACAAGCCGCGGGACGGGTGAAAAATGGCGACACCATCGTGGTCGGCACCAATATTGCCGAGCCTCCCGCCCTGCTCACCGCCATCGCCGCGCGCGTGCGCGCCGGCGAGCTTAAGGATCTCAAGGTCTACAGCTTCAATCCACAGGCCCATTTGGCGGCCACCCTCTTCGCGCCCGATGTGTGCGATGCCATCCAGCCGCATGCCTGGTTTGTCAGCAAGCCCATCCGCGGGCTGGTCAAGGTCGGCCTCGTGCATTATGTGCCCTGCTATTTCCACCAGGTGCCCCGGCTCATTCGAGAAAACATGACCGTGGATGTGGTCGTCTCCACCGTGTCCCCCATGGACCCGGACGGCTTTTTCAGCTTTGGCAATGCCGGGTATATCTCCGTCGCGGCCGCCCAGTGCAAAACCCTCCTGCTCGAAGTCAACGAGCACCTGCCCCGGGTGTTTGGCGACACCATGATCCATATCACCGATGCCACCGC
>CAZFSE010000013.1:0-39799 GCA_964521805.1 uncultured Verrucomicrobiota bacterium | reverse complement strand
GGGCACAGGGGAGGGGAGGCCCTTTTCCTTGGCAATGGCTTCCGCCAATTCCGAGACCAGGGACCTGGTTTCGTCTTCATGCCCCTGATCGAGTCGTGTTTCCTCGATGACGCCCAGGAGTTTGCGGATTAAATCGCAGGTGCGGCACAGCAATTCCGTATGCTGTGTCTTGACCGTGGCTTTGCCCTTCCGGATCAGGTCCAGCAGGGTTTCCGCCTCGTGGGTCACAGAGGAGATGCTCGACATCTGCAGAAAGCCGGCGCTTCCCTTGATGGAATGAAAGAGCCGGAATATCGAGTTGATGATTTCCGGTTCGGGCACGCCCTGTTTGGCGGCAAGTATTTGCACTTCGACGATCTTGGGCTCAATGTCGTCCAGCATTTCCATGCTTTCGACCAAGAACGACTGGAGCAGTTCCGCATCCTGCATAAATGAATCCTTGTTGAATCGCCTTGTCGTTTATGATGACACGAGACGATGGGGAAGCAATCCTAAAGTGCCCTTTTCTTGGGAAGCGGGCCTTCAGGTGTGCCTATTTTCTCGGAACAAGGACGTTCTTGAGACGTGTGGAATGCGACGTCGTGTTGGCAAACACAACAAAAAGCAGACAAGGAGTTCAAGGGCCTCGATGAGTGGACCCAAAAAAGCAAAAAAGAAAAGCCGTGGATTAATGCTCGTCGTAAAATTACGCAAGCATCTGTTTTGTATAAAGATGCGACAATTTAAGGCTCTGTGGTTTTGCGTGGACCGGGCGGCGTTTTTCCCATCAAATAAATAGGTCGGCACGCTTATTGCTGAATGCCAGCACTGGGATGAACAGGGGCGTCGAAACAACCGTAAGCAATAGAGGTGCCACAATGAGTATGGAATTAGGAGTCTTCCAAAGCCCCGGTTTGAGCCAGCAACTGAATCTCGCCCCCCAACTGCTCCAGTGGTTGAGACTGCTCCAAGTCCCCACCACGGAACTGAGCACCCTGGTCCGCCATGAGCTTGAAACAAATCCGGCGCTTGAACTGGGCGATCCTGGTTCCAACGATGCTTCGGACCTCGCCGATGCCCAGGAGGCGGAGGCCGGGGAGGACTCCCTGGAGAAAAGCGATCTCGAAGCGAAGCTCAACGAGCTCTCCCTGCTGGATGCCGACTGGCGCTCCGATTATTTTCAAAGCCGCTCCGACCAGGCCGGCTCCGTTCAGGCGGAGCAGGAAAAGCACCAGTTCATCCTGGATTCCGCGATGGCGGATGCCTCCCTTCAGGAGCATCTTCTGCGCCAGTTGTCCGCCTGTTCTCTTCCGGCTGAACAGCAGGCCCTGGCTGAGTTGATTGTGGGGTCGCTGGATGAGCGCGGCTACCTGATGACCCCGCTGACCGAACTGGCTGAACTCAGCGATCTGCCCCTGGTGGCCGCCGAGACCGTCCTGGCGCGCGTCCAGGAGCTGGACCCGGCCGGGGTGGGGTCGCGCGATCTTCGAGAATGCCTCCTGCTCCAATTGGAAGCCGCCGACCGGCCGGATGACCTGCCGGTGGTGCTGGTGCGAGACCACCTGGAAGCCCTTTCCCAAAACCCAAAAAATCTGGCGCTCCAGCTCTCGATTTCCGAAGAAGACCTCTTTCTGGCCATGGAAAAAATCCGCGCGCTTGACCCCTCTCCGGCCAGCTCCTTCAGCCGCCGTCCGGTGGAATATATCGAGCCTGACGCAACCATTTTCCGCCAGGATGGCGCCTTTGTGATCGAGCTGAACGATGATTCGATTCCTCATCTGCGCCTGAGCGCGGAATGCCGCCGCATGCTGGAGGAAAAAAAGCTCACCGCCGAAGACCGCGCCTATATCCGCCGAAAAATCCGCCACGCCTCGTTCCTGATCCAGGGCCTGAGCCAGCGCCAGGATACCTTGCGCCGGGTGATCCAGGAAATTGTCCGCGTGCAGGGCGATTTCTTCCGCCAGTCGGAAGGCGAGCTCCAGCCGCTGACGATGGTCAAGGTGGCCGGCCTGCTGGGCGTTCATGAGACCACGGTCAGCCGCGCCATTGCCAACAAGTATATCCGCACGCCCCGCGGCGTGTTTGAAATGAAGCATTTCTTCCGGGCCGGCTATCAGTGTTCAGACGGATCCGCCGTCACCCCGGACAGCGTGAAGGACACGATTGCGGCCCTGATCAAGCAGGAAGACCCCTCCCACCCCCTGACCGATTTGCATATCGTGGACATGCTCAGGAAGAAGGGGCTTCGACTGGCCCGCCGCACGGTGGCCAAGTATCGCGATGAATTGAATCTGGCCTCTTCCAAGGACCGTTTCCGCCCCCTGGCCTCCCGCAAGATGATTCAGCTTCCCTCCGAACCGGTTCTCGAACCGGAGTCCGAGCCGCAGGCCCTTGTTTGCTCTGGTTGATGGCCCTGGACCATCGCACAAGCCGTTTGGCGGGTGATGTTCCGCACGAGGCGGGATCCGCGAGGCCGGTCCAGCCATGGCTAGACGAACGCCATCAGGACTTCGGAGTGCTTGGACTGCGTGTGGACTTCGTCCACGATCTCGGAGATGTCCCGGACCGCCAGCCCCATCTTCTGCCAGATGGCTTGATGGAAGGCCGGCGCGGCAGAGTCGCCGCTGTTCCCGATTTTTTCAAGATTGCAGATGTAGTTGGCGGTGTGGCAGAGCATCGTCAACTCCTGGTGCTCCACATCAGCGCATTCCGGATCATGATGCCAGCGGATCACCTGCAACAGCTCGTTGGACAAAAACCACTTCATGCCCAGCCAGGCGCCAATCTGCCCGTGGTCGGCCCCGATGATGTCGATCTCCGCCTGCGGCAGGGAGAGGCGTTTTTCCTCCGCCAGGTTCACGCACGCAATAAAATCCGCATGAAAAAATTGCTCGAAGATGATCTTGCCAATGTCATGCAACAGGCCCGCCAGATGGAGCACATCCTTGCTGTAGCGCTTGGTCAGATTCGGCTTGCACCGGTCGTACAGCACCGAGCAGGCGATGCCCGTGGAAATGCAATGCCGCCAGAATTCCTCCCGGTTGAAGTCGGTCTGCTGGGCCTTGCTGAACGTCGAAAAGACCGAGGTGGACATGGCGATGTTGTTCACCGCATTCAACCCCATGCGCGAGACCGCCATCTGCAGGGAGTTGATGGGCACGGAGGCGCCGTACAGCACGGAATTGACCACCTTGAGGATTCGGGCCATCATGGACGGGTCGTCCTGGATGATCTTGGCAATGCGAGCGGCGTCCGAACTGGGATCGCTGATGGCTTTGCGCAGGGCCTGAATAACGACCGGAAGGGTGGGCAGGTTGCGGATTTTGTCCAAGGTTTGGAAGATCTGGTCGGTTTTGTCCATGAATGCCTCGCCCTGTTTCTGTCTTTAAATATTCCGCCAGAAGCGTTCTTACCGCTCGCTGGCGCCGCGCTCCATTTATTGCGGCTTATCTTACCCGCGCCCCATCACTTGTCAATCTCCCTGTCAGGTCCGGCTGGCATGCCTCCTGCTCCTTTGATTGGAACGGTTTGTTTTTGACAAGGGAGGGGGGCACCTGTGACAATGAAGAGGTCACAGCGCTGGAGGGTTTTTATGGAACAAAGCATCAAGGACCATGCCATTTTGCTGGTGGATGACGAGTTTGACAGTGTCAAGCCGTTGATCCGCATGCTCGAAAAGGAAGGGTGCAGGACCTACCACGCCGCGGAGGCGGTGAGCGCCCTGGAAATTGCTGAAACAACCGAGCTGGACCTCATCATTATTGATGTCATGCTGGGCCGCGACAATGGCTTTGATTTGTTTCTCAAGTTCCGCCAGAACAAAAAGACCCTCGAAACGCCCATCCTCTTTTTGTCCGGCCTTGGCGAGACGGACACCACCGTCACCGGCCTGAATCTGGGGGCGGGTGACTATCTCCTCAAGCCCTACAATCTGCGCGAGATGGCCGCCCGGATCAGCCTTCAGTTGCGCCTCTCCGACAATGAAAAACTGCTCAAGCGCCGCAATATCGAGCTCTCCAAGGCGTACGAGGAACTGCGCGTGGCCCAAGCCGCGGCCATCCATGCCGAAAAGCTGGCCGCCATCGGGCGCCTTTCCGCCGGCATCGCCCATGAAATGTCCACCCCGTTGAGCTTCATCATCAGCAACCTGAAAATGCTGGGGCGTTACATGGAGCAAATTGACCGCGCCCTCCTGGCCTATCATAACGTGGCCGCCGCCTGCGCCACGCATGGCGACAACCTGGTCGTGGCCGACCAGGCGTCCGAGGCGCTGGAACTGCGCAAGCGCCTGGATCTCGACACCATCCTGCGCGAGCTCAGGGATCTGTCGCGCGATTGCATCGAAGGCGCCGAGGTCATCGCCAAGATTGCCAACGACCTGCGCGAGTTCTCCCGCGAGGAATATGAGGACCGCGTCCCGGCCGATCTCAATCAGATCATGGACAAGGCGCTCAATTTGACCCGCAATGAATTTGGGTCGAGGGTCCGGATTGAACGCAACTATGGCATTCTGCCCCCGTTTACCTGCATCCCCGGGCGTCTGACCCAGCTCTTCCTGATCATCCTGGTCAATGCCTCCCAGGCCATTGAAGGGGAGGGCACGATCCTGATTGTCACCGCGGTCCGGGAGGATAAGATCCTGATGACCATTTCCGATACCGGGCGGGGCATCAGCGAAGAGGTCCTGCCGCACATTTTTGAGCCTTTTTACACCACCAAACCGGCTCAGCTGGGAACCGGGCTGGGGCTGAGCATCGCGCAAAAAATTGTGGACTTTCACGGAGGGCGGCTTTCGATCAATAGCGAGGAGGGCAAGGGGACCGAGGTGACCCTGGTCTTCCCGCTGAAATCGCAGGATCCCGTCAAGGCCGGGCAGGGGGCTCTCTCCACCTGAGGAAAATGGCATGGAGCAGAATCCATCAGAACAGGAAAAAATCCGCGCGCTGGAGCAGAAGCTTTCCAGCCTGGAACAAGAGGTTGCGTTGCTCCGTCCCCAGGTGGAGAAGGTTCATCGCAATATCGCCTCCAGCCTGATGGCCCTGATGGATATGCAGAATCCTCAACTTAGCGGCCACTGCAAGCGCGTGGCCGGCTGGTCCCGGGAGCTGGGCGCCGCCTGCGGGCTTCCTTCTCCACAGCTGGACGAAATTGAGCTGGCAGGCCTCCTGCACGATGTCGGCTTGCTGGCCCTGCCGGCGCAGAAACTGCTGAAGACCGGCGCCCTGCGCGCGTTTGAAGAAAAAATGATCCGCCATCCCGGCATCGGCTATTCGCTGATTTCCCATGCGGAGGGCCTGGAGCGGGCCGCCGAGGCCATCCTGCATCACCATGAGCGCTATGACGGCGGCGGCTTTCCCCACAAACTCTGGGGCGACCGGATTCCCCTGTATGCCCGCATCCTGGCGGTGGCCGACAGCTATGACCTGGAGCTGTACATGCAAAGCGGCGGCTTTGCCGGCGCGGATCCCGAGGAGGCCCGCCGTCTCCTGGTCAAGGAACGCAATCACGCGCTGGACCCCGATCTGGTCGGCAAGTTCCTGGCGCTCATCACCTCCGCCGGCGTGGTCACCAGCCTCAATGCCCGCGAGATCGGCATCTCGCCCGGCGCGCTCCGCCCCGGCATGGTGCTTTCCCGCGACCTGCGCTCCGTCGAAAAAGTCCTCATGTTGAAAGCGGGAACCCTGCTGACCGACGAAATCATTGACCGGCTTTTTTCCTCCGATAAAAGTGACTGGCTCGTCGCTTTGGTGTATGTGGATGCGGCGTCCATCCGCGATGCCGACATGCCGCTGGATGCGCGCCGGGATGACAAGGCCCGCCTGCTCGATGCCCGGCCCCTCTCTTCCGCGCCCGCCGCCCGCCGCCCGGAAATCCTCGTCGTGGACGACTCCGTGGCGGTTTGCAGTGCCCTGCGCCGTGAATTGGGCCTTTCCGGCATGAACGTGACCGGCGCCAACACCTACCCCGCCGCCCTGGAAGAGCTCAAAAAAAGCCGCTTCGATGCCGTGATGACCGACCTCGTCATCAGCGGATCCAGCGGGTTCGAGGTCCTGCGCGCCATTCGCAAACACTATCCCGGCTTGCATTGCGTGGTGCTTTCCGGATTCCCCACCGCGGATAATATCCGCGCCCTGCGCGAATTTGACAACGTCGTGCGCTTCGTCACCAAGCCCTGGGCCCAGGACGTGCTTCTCGCCGCCCTGCGCGAAGCCGTGGACCGCGGCCAGAACCGCCCGGGCTGATGGACGGTTTGTTTTTTCATTGTCCCCGCTCCGCTTCTTCCGCATACTGGCCCCGGATTAACCGGCGGACATCGAACCATGGACGAACAAGACCTGAATCGGATGAATCGCGTGCTCCGGCACCGCTTGCGCAATTTCGCTTCGGGCATCAAAAGCGCCACCACCTTTTTGTCCAAGGAACTCGAAGGCCGGCTGGCCCCCCAGGAGATGGAGTATTTTCCGCTGTTGCTGAAGGAATGCGATGACCTCACCGAGCTCACGGCAAGAATGAACCTGCTGTTCGATGAGACGCCACCGGGAGGGCCCGCTTCCTGCGCTGATTTGCTGGCGTCCGCCGCCGCGCGCCTGCATGAACGATTTCCCACCACCGGCCTGGATCTTGCGGCCGGGGAGGGGCTTCCCATCATGGCCCAGGCCCAATGGGTGCTGATTCCCCTGCTGGAGGTGCTGGTCAATGCCGCCGAGGCCGCCCCCGCCCGCCCCATCCGGCTGGAAGCACAGCTTCAGTCCGCCTCGCTGGTGTTCCGCGTGCGCGATCAGGGCCCCGGCATTCCCGAGGCCGAAATCGCCGCCTGTTTCAAGCCTTTCCACACCACCCGGGCCCGGCATCTGGGCATCGGATTGCCCGTGGCCGTCAGGTGGGCCGCGCGGCTGGGCGGGGAAATGAAGGCTGAACGCGAGCCCGCCGGCGGGTTACTATGCACTCTTCGATGGCCCCTCGAACGGGTGGCTGTGCAACAGGACGGTTCCGAGCCCCTTACAAAGAACGGGTGATATGGCGGAATTACATATATTGGTGGTGGAAGATGACCGGCTCCTGCGCAAGGCGTTGCATGACCGCCTTGCCGGATGGGGCCACCATGTTCAAGCCTGCGAGTCTCTGGTCGAAGCCAGGGGATTCATCGAAAAAAATGAAGCCGACCTGGTCTTTCTCGACATGCGCCTGCCCGATGGCAATGGGCTGGATTTTCTTTCCGAACAGAAGAAAGCCCGCCTGGCCTGTGATGTGGTCATCATGACCGCCTTTGCGGATGTTCAGACCGCCGTGGCCGCCATCAAACTCGGCGCCTATGACTACCTGCCCAAACCCTTCGAAGATGAACAGCTTGAAAAAATCATTCGCAATGTGTCCGACAAGGTGGACCTGAGCCGGCGCGTGTCCACCCTCAGCCGCCTGACCGTGGAGAACTATGACGACGTCTGGCGGTTCGACAACATGATCGGCACCTCCGCGCTGGGCCGCATCTTTGAAACCGCCCAGCGCATTGCCCAGGTCTCCGATACCACGGTGTTGATCCTGGGGGAAAGCGGCACAGGAAAAGGGATGCTTGCGAAGGCCATCCATCGCATGAGCCCCCGGGCCGGAAAACCCTTTGTGGATATTAACTGCTCCGCCATTCCCGAACAGCTGATGGAAAGCGAGATTTTTGGTTACGAAAAAGGCGCCTTCACCGATGCCAAAAACAAAAAGCCCGGCTTGCTTGAAGTGGCCGACGGAGGCTCCGTCTTTCTCGATGAAATTGGCGACATGGACCTCAACCTCCAGGGCAAACTGCTCAAGGTTCTTGAAGACAAGGAATTTCGCCGGCTGGGCGGCGCCAAGACCACCCGCGTGGATATTCGCATCATTGCCGCCACGAACCGCGACCTCAAGGCCCGGGTGAGCGAGGGCAAGTTCCGCGAGGATTTATACTACCGCCTCAGCGTCATCCCCGTCATCATTCCGCCCTTGAGAGATCATAAAAATAGCATCGAGCCCCTGGCCGCGCATTACCTGGAACTCTTTGCCCGGCAGATGGGGCGTCCGCTGAAAGGCTTTGCCCCCGAGGCTCGCCAGGCTCTGCTGGACTACTCCTGGCCGGGAAACATTCGCGAGTTGCGCAACGTCATTGAGCGCGGCGCCCTCCTGGCCACCGGCGAGCGGGTGGAGAAATCCGTCCTGGGTTTGCAGGAACAGCCCGCTTCCTCGGTTGGGAATGCGGCGTTTGAGGTCGAGCCCATGAGCCTTGCGGAGTCCGAAAAGCAACTGATTTCCAAGGTCCTCCAGTCTGTCGACGGCAACAAAAACAAGGCCGCCGAAATCCTCAAGATCCACCGCACCACTCTCTATAAGAAAATCGAAGAATACGGCCTCGGTTAGGCGCTTGATGCCGGATGGCGGCGGATCATATCCCAGACGAGATCCCCCCCCTCCCAAATCACCATCCTCCGTCGCAACGAAATCGTCGCCTTGCCCTCGAATAGCTTAGGACGGGCTAAGATCTTCCAATGCTTGGAAACTTTTTCCGAAAAGTTTCCAAGGGTTGGAACTTTTTTCAGGCGGGGAGGATGTCTTCGATGATGAGGCGGGCGGCGTCGGGCTGAGCGAGCCGGAGGGCCTGGGCACAGAGGTGTTCGAGGCGGGGTGGGTCCGCCAGCAGATCCCGGATTTTCCACGGGGCGTCCTCGGTCTCGAACAGGCGGACGGCGCAACCATTTTCCAGCAAATATTCGGCATTGCGCTGTTCCTGGCCGGGGATGGGTTCGACAATCATGAGGGGTTTGCCCTTGGCCAGGGCCTCCGCGGTGGTCAGGCCGCCGGGCTTGCTGATGATGAGGCGGGCGGCATCCATCAGGGTATGCACAAAGGAGACAAACCCATACACCGTTATGGGGAAGGGTGCGCGTGCGGCCAGCTCACGGGCCTTGTTTTCAAGTTCACTCCGATGGCCGGCCACGACCAGCAACTGGCAGGGAGGGGGATCCGCCAAGCAGGCTTCGATGAGTTTGAGGGTGGGCCCCACGCCGCACCCGCCGCTCAGGATGAGCACGGCGGGAAGAGCGGGGTTGAGGCCAAGTTCTTTCAGGGCTTGTGCGGACGGAACGCGTTCCCGGAAGGCTTTCATGACGGGAATGCCGGTCTGGAGGATTCGCTCGGGGGGCTGGCCGTTCCGCATAAGCTGGCGGCGGGCCTCTTCGGAGGCGACGCAGTAGCGGTGGCCGCCCTTGCAATACCAGAGGGCATGCGCGGCGAAATCGGTGACGACGGCAGAAAGCGGGACGGCCGGCTGGCGCCGGGCCCAACGCGAGGCGATGAGTTCCAGCGGCAGAAAGTGCGTGCAGAGAATGGCCGAGGGGGTTTCGCGGCGGAGGAAGCGGTAGAAGGAGAGGGCGTTGAGCTTGTTGAAGATGGAGCGCATGCGCCGTTCGAGGGGGCGCTGGGCATGGCGGTCGCTCTGGGTGTACAGATAGCCCCAGATTTCCGGTGCGGCGCGGATGAGCTTGAGGTAGCCATCGGCATAGGTCTTGCGGTACAGCGGAGGCACAAAGTCCAGGATGTCACGAACCACGGGGGTGTGGCCTTTTTCCTGGGCGGCCTCAGCCAAGGCCTCGGCGGCCCGGCGATGCCCGCCACCGGCGGATGCATGCAGAATCAGTAGCTTCATAAGCCCCCCTTCGTTTTGTTCGCCGTCCCTTGGACGCGCCTGTGAAATGCGGTCCAACCCGCGAAGAGCGTTTTAGCAGAAGGTCATGAAAAAGACAAAGAGTATGGCAACGAATAGGAAAATCAACGAATGGGGAGAGGAGGAGGAGGGGCTTCGACACGCCGGGCACCCAATGGCCAAACCCCAGGGGGCCGGTACGAAGCGGCCAGCAGAAGGATCCACGCCACGAGGGCGGTCAGGGCCCGCCACCCCATGGCCAGGGGCCTGCTCGTTTCTACGGGGAGGTGGGGATGAGAGCTCTGTTTTTCCATGTGACAATTTCCATGCGCCCGTCGTCGTCTTCGACCAGCGCGGTGCAACTCTCCACCCAGTCGCCGGTGTTGTAATACATGATGTCGTCAAAGGCCCGGATCTCCGCCTTGTGAATGTGGCCGCAGATGACCCCGTTGGCGCCGCGCCGGCGGGCTTCGCGGGCCAGGGCCTGCTCATAATCGGTCATGAATTTCACGATATTCTTGACCCGGTGTTTGACATAGGCGGAGAGGGACCACTCGCGAAGGCCCATCCACCGCCGCAGGTGGCTGAGGATCCGTCCAATATAAATCATAACGTCGTAGCCCTGGTTGCCCAGCACGGCCAGCCAGGGCGCGTAGTGAACCACGCTGTCGTATTCGTCGCCATGGAGAATCCACAGCTTGCGGCCATCGGCGGTGGTGTGAAAGGCCTCCAGCATGACGGTGATGCCACCGAGCTGAATCGGCACGAACTCGCGGGCAAAGGCATCGTGGTTGCCGGGGATGTAAATGACCTGGGCGCCCTTGCGAACTTTTCGGAGCAACTTTTGGACGACGTCGTTATGCGCCTGGGGCCAGTGCCAGTTGCGCTTGAGCATCCAGCCGTCCACCATGTCGCCCACCAGGTACCAGTGTTCGGCCTCGTGGTGTTTGAGAAAATCCAGCAGGCACTCGGCCTCGCTGGGGCTCCAGCCCAGATGCACATCCGAAATCCAGATGGAGCGGCACCGGCGGACGGTCGAAACCTCCGGTTCGTGCTCTTCCGATTCTGCAGGGCCCTTCATCATGTCCTCGTCATTTAAGATTTGTGTGAAAGATCAAACATGGCAGGAAAAGGCCGGTGTGGTGTTAGGAGCGGGTTAGAAGATGGTTTGGCCTTTTCTTCCAAGGGATGTATGGCAGGGCGCAAAGAACCAGCAGGCCGAGGTTGCGCAGGAGATTCAGCGCCCCCATGTGGCGTGCGCCCGCCTTGACGGTGAAACAGCCGCAGGCCACATCAATGCCGCGGTAGAGGTTCAGGGCGATGGCGAGGGTAAAGATGGCCAGCAGGCCCGCGATGATGAGGGTGGCGGAATCCCTCAGCCGGCGAACGCCCAGCAGGGCCAGGGCGGCCACCAGCTCTAGCCAGGGCAAAAAGAGGGCCGCCAGGTTGATGAGGCTGTCGGGAAGGATCTGATAACGAAAAACCGCCAGCGCGAAACCAGGCGGGTCCAGAATCTTGGGGATGGCCGCGCCGATGAACACGGCGGCCAGAATGAGCCGGGCGAGAAGGGGCAGAATCTTCATGGCGGCGCCCCCGTTTCCACGGGCATGCCGGCGGCCGCCCAACCGGCAAAGCCTTCCGCAAACAGCGTGATATTGGTGAAGCCCTGCTGGCGCAAAAAGCTGGCCAGCAGGAAGGATTCATCGCACTCCAGCCCGGAGCAGTAGGCCAGCACCGGTTGTTCGGGGGTGAGATGCTCCAGGAAATCCATGATGCGCTCGTTCACATCCTCATACGGCAGAGAGCGGGCGCCTGGAAGATGGCCCCGCCGGTAATCGTCCACAGGACGCGCATCCAGAAGAAGAAAACGTCCGGTTTTCAAAAGGGCGGATGCGTCCTGAACATCCGCCAGCGACAACCCCGCCAGGCGCGCCTTGGCTTCGATATGCTTGGACCAGTCCTCCACCCAGGGAATTCGTCCCGAGGGTCTTAGCTTGTTGGAGAGGCCGGCCGGCACGGCGGCGCAGGCCAGCAGGAGCAGGACGCCTGTGGCAAGCTGGAAGAGGCCCTTCATCTTATTGCGGGGCCGCCTTCACCACAAAGGCCGCCACGGGAATGCTGAACTCCGCGTGCCGGGGGTGCGAGGTCTTGATGTACACCGATCCTCGAGCCTGCCCATCCGGCAGAGGGGGAATGGTGGACACCTTTACCAGGTACGATTTCCCCTCTTCCTTGGCCTCGTGTGTGACCGCATAAAAAGGGGCATCCACCCGGCTCTCCAGGATGGTCATGTATTCTTCCCCCCGAATGCTGACCTCCACCGCATTGGTGACGGCGGAGTCCGGATTCAACCGCCCAAAAAAGACTTGGGCCGGGCTAACCGTCAATTCCGCGACGGCGGAACCCTTCAAGGTCAAAATCAACTGCGGTTGCCTGGGATCGTTGGATTCCACCGTGATGGTCTTGTTTTGGGGCCCGTTTCGCCCGCGCAGATTCAGGCGGGTGGTGAGTGTCGCCGAGTTGCCCGGGGCAATGCTTTTCTCTGAAAGATTGGCGACGGTGCACCCGCAGGCGGGCCGGACCTGGCCAATTTCCAGCGTCAAGTCGCCGTCATTGCGCAGGACAAACGCATGATCCACCTCGGTGGAATTATCGCGCTCCCCAAAATCGTAGACAGGCTCCTCGCAGAAGATCTTGGCGGCATGGCCCGCCAGGGGATCCTGGGCGGAGGCGGACAGGACAGAGGCCAGCAGGGTGAAAAATATACAGAACCAATGACGTATTTTCATGAATCTCCTCTAAAATGAATGTGCACAGAACGATAATCCAACGGGCGAACCTTTCAAATCATTATTTTTTACGTCTGCCCTTTGCGAAAAAAACGCCCCCCCCCACACAAACCAGGAAGCGCCGCATATAAACGGGTGCTTCAAATGTTGAAGCTGGAGACGTGGTCCCAATGTTTGACCAGACTTGCCACAACCAGATTCTCGGCATCAAAACCGCAATCATAGGCCGCATTCCGCCGTAAGCCATGTCCCACGCCGACACAGAAAAGCACTTGACCCATGACTTGACCGATCGGGGAAAACATGCAGAATAACACAGTTGACGCTTGCTCAATAACACAGTTGATGGTATTCTGATAACGCAGTAATTGATGGGTGCATTATGCCAGCCGCCAGCCATAAGAAACTTGCGGAAGCTCTCGAGCGCGCCGTAAAGGTTGCGCCGAAGGGGGTGTTGAGGTCTGCCGTTTTGCAGAGGGCTGACCGGGATATTCTGCGCCGAGCCAGTTATCTCAAAGGCATTGTCAAAGGCTGGTATTTCCTGGTGCGCCCCGGCATTGATGCCGGCGAGAGTACAACGTGGTATGCGTCCTTCTGGAATTTTCTGGCCACGTATCTGGCCGAACGGTTCGGTGATGACTATTGTCTGAACGCCGCAGTTTCTCTGGAACTGCAGGTGGGAACAACAACGGTTCCGCGTCAGGTGGTGGCTGTGACCGCGCGCGGCGGAAAGACGTTGCTGAATTTGCCGCATGAAACCTCGGTGCTGGTTTACGAGGACGCAAAAAGTCTCCCCGCCGAGGTGGTGTCGGTGGATGGACTGCGCGTGATGCCACTGGCTCATGCGCTTTGCCGGTTGACGCCAGCCTATTTCCGTTCCAATTCCGTTAATGCCGAACTCGCGCTTCGTTCACTGCCTGACATTGGCGCACTGATTCGGGTGGTGCTTGAAACCCGTTCTCCTGCTCTGGCTGGACGTTTTTCCGGCGCTTATGCCTTTCTTGGGGATGATGCCAAAGTTCGCGCCATTGAGTCCGCGGCGCAGTCCGCCGGAATAGCGGTTAAGCGCAAGAACCCATTCGATCAGACGGAACCGGCGCTGGTTTCCGGTTCGCGGGCGGTTTCTCCTTATGCGGGACGGATTCAGGCGATGTTCCGGTCCATGCGCGATCCGGTTCGGGCCGTTTTCGACGGCATAGATCCTGTTCCGGTTCGAAACGCGAAGGCCTGCCTGAAGGGCATGGATGAGATTTATGTTAATGATGCCTACAATTCGCTGTCCATTGAAGGTTATCAGGTCAGCCCCGATCTGATTGGACGGATTCGCAATGGGAACTGGAATCCGGAGGCCGATCCGGAAGACCGGCAGATGCGGGATGCCATGTCGGCCAAGGGATACTTCGAGGCCTTCAAGCTGGTAAAGGAAGCCGTCCGGTCGGCGCTCGGCAACAATGATGCCGTGCAGACCGCACGCAACAGCTATCCGGACTGGTACCGCGCTTTGTTCAGCGAGGCGGTTAAGTCCGGACTGCTGGAGGCGCACCGGCTGGCCGGATACCGGAACGGACCGGTTTATATCCGGAGCTCGAAGCATGTTCCGCCGAGGTATACGGCCGTTTCCGATTCGATGGACGCGCTGTTCGATTGTTTGCAGGCCGAGCCGGAACCGATTGTGCGGGCTGTATTGGCGCATTCCCTTTTTGGGTTTATCCATCCGTATTTCGACGGCAACGGGCGGCTGGCCCGGTTCCTGATGAATTTCTTTCTGACTTCAGCCGGTTATCCCTGGACGATTGTGCGCACAGTGCGGCGCAACGTGTATATGTCCGCGCTGGAAAAGGCTTCGACCGGCGGGAACATTGAGCCCTTTGCCCGCTTTATTCTCGAAGAAATGCAGGTGGACTGGCAGAAAGAGCCATTGATTCGCCTGAAATGATTTGAAATGAGCCCTTACCCATATACCGAGGATCAGCTTTTGGAAAAACGGGCAAGAAAAGTTCCAAGGTTTGGAAAAAGCTGTGGCTGATTGTTTAGGCTGGCGTGGGCGAAGGCCGGTCTTGACGGGACGAGGGGCCTTTCACTAGTTTGTTTTCCATGAAACACACCCTGCACATGATCTGGACTCTGGTGGCGGGTCTGCTGATCCTGCTTGGCGCCCAGGATTTGTACGCCGAGCCGGAGGCCGAGGCTTATCCCGATCCTGAACCGGAAGCGGTGGAGCCACTCCCGCCGCCGCAAGAGGAGGCGCCTCCGCTGGTGGTGGAACCGGTGGTGGAACCGGTCGCAACACCGGCCACCACCAGCGCGCCGCCACCCGCCGTGGTGGTGGAGCCGGAGAAACCCGTAGTGACGCCGCAAAAGCCGGCCCGGCGGGGCGAGGAACTGCGGGCGGCGTTCAAGGATGTCAGGGCCAGCAAGTTCAGCGTGGTGGGAAAGAGCCGCGTGTTCAAGATTCCTGACAAGAAAGCCAAACGGCAAAAAGGGGATGACAGCTGGCGGCGTACGCTGGAGTTTGGCATCAGCACCACCCGGGGCAACAGCGACACCCTGCGCTATGATGGGTCCCTCAGCGCCCGCAAGGAGTGCGACAAGAACTTCTACTGGCTGAAAATGGGCGGGCGTTACGGGGAAAGCGAGGGGCAGACGGACGCGGAAAATGCCTATGGCGAGGGCAAGTACGAGCGGAGCTTGAGCGAGCGCATGTACGCCAGCGTGGATGGCCATGTCCTGCACGATCAGATTGCGGCCCTGGCCTACCGGGCCCGCGGAAATCTGTCCCTGGGGCGTCATTTTATCTGGACGGAACGGACCGTCTTGAGCGTGGAGGCGGGCCCGGGCTATGTGCGGGAGAAGAAAGGCGGCCTGTCCGAGGGATTTATGGCGGGGCGGGTGGCGCAATATGCCGAGTGGCTGGTGAATTCCAGCGTGCTGGTCTGGCAGTCGGTTGAATACATTCCGAATCTCGAGGATACCGCGATCTATTTTATGAACGCTGAGGTGGGTTTGGAAACGGTTTTGTTGCCCAATTTAAGCCTGAAGTTCGTTCTCCAGGACCGGTATGACAGTTCACCGGCGGAGGGCAAGAAAAGCAATGATTTGATGACCACGACCTCCCTGAATTGGAGCTTTTAATCCCGATTGCGCAATGCGTGGAAATCAGTCATATATAGAGAAATTCATGCACCAACGGGAAGGCAAAGCGCTCCATGCACCAGTTTGAATTGCCCGGATATGAAGTCCTTGAACAGGTGGGCCATGGCGCCATGGCCACGGTATGGCGCGCACGCCAGGTTTCGCTGGACCGGATTGTGGCCATCAAAATCCTCTCGTCCCATTTGTCGCATGACGCGCAGGCGATCGAGCAGTTCCGCAGTGAGTCCAAGGCCGCCGCCCAGCTCAAGCATCCGGGCATTGTGCAGGTGTACGATGCGGGCGAGCATGGCGCCTTGGTGTATTACGTCATGGAATTCATTGACGGATGCACCGTTGGCGAATTGCTCAAGATCAAGGGGCGGATGGAAGAAAAGCCGGCCCTTCAAATTGCCGATGGCGTCGCCCGGGCCCTGCACCACGCCTGGAGCGAGGGGCGCATCATCCATTGCGACATCAAGCCCGAAAACGTCATGGTGGATCGTGATGGAAGCATCAAGGTGGCGGATCTGGGCCTGGCGCGCATCATGGGCCGTTATACCCGCCAGCCGTCCGACACCGTTTCGGGGACGCCCAATTACATCTCCCCGGAGCAGGCCTCCGGCGAGCCGGAATTGGATTGCCGGACGGACATCTATTCGCTGGGCGCCATGCTGTACCACATGGTGGTGGGGCAGACCCCTTTTGGTGGCTTGTCGGAACAGCAGATCATGGAGGGGCAGGTCCACGGACACCTGCCCGATCCCACGGAGACCGTGCCCGCCCTTTCCCTGGAACTCGGATGGCTGATGGAAAAGCTGATGATCAAGGACCGGAATCTGCGCACGGCGGATTGGAAGGAAGTGTGGGAAGATATTCAAGCCGTGATGAACGGGCAGGCCCCGTCGCCCCTGCCGGCCAAAGACCAGAGCACGGTGTTGAGGAGTGCGCGCCGGGAGAGCCTGCCGGTCAAGAAGAAGAGCCTGGCTTCCAAGACCGCGGGCGGGCGCACCTCCGCGGGGGATGCGTCGCCCAAGCAGAAGATCGTGCTTTCAAAAAAGGAGTTTGCCTCCAAGACCTCCCCGGAAAAGCAGGGCAAGCCGGACGTGGCGGGTTCCTTGCTGACGCTGGTCCTGCTGGCCGGCCTGGTGGCCGCCGGCGTGCTGGGCTTCCGCTTCTGGATGTCTTCTCAGAAAAAGGAGGCGAAGGCCCCCCGGCAGGAGCAGTCGGAGGGGTTGCCCCCCCGATCGGCCCTGACGGGGCAAAAGATGGTGCCAGGCGCCGCAGTTCCTGTGCTGGCAGAGCGCGCGAAGGTGGAGAAGGCCCGCCCTCTTGGGGTGTCGGCCGCACCAGAAGGCGGCCCTTCAAAAGGGGGGGCGGTTTCTTGGAAGGATCCCGAGTTTCAGAAGGGGGCGCGCGCCTTTAATGAGGCGCTCGATCTCTACAAGCGCTTCCAGGCCGAACGCCAGGACCGGACTCTGCTGGAAAAATCGGAGGAACTGGCGAGGCAGGCGGTGAATATCTTTGAGGCCCGCAAGCGGTATGCGCCGCCGGATGTGCAGATGGACACCTACATCCAGCAGGCGTATCACCTGATTGCGGATTGCCGCCATTCCACGTTGTTGACACCCGGCCTTTCTGGTTCAAAGAAACCCTCCCGCTCCGTGCCGTCGGCCGCCCCCACGCCCCCTCCGGCCCCGGAGCCGACGGGCCTCATGCTGGCGGCCAATTGGGATGGCCCCCTGCGGGGGGACCAGAAGGCCGCCGCCGAGCTGAAGCTGATTTTGTCTGAATGGTGCGCCCCGGGGGTGGACATTTCCCCGGCGCCTTCCATCTATCTTTTTGGGCATATCAGCTATTTGCTGGCCGCCCCGGATGCCGCGCGCATGGGCAACCAACGCCTGGGCGCCCGCAAACCCGTCGCGGGGACAGGCTTTCCCCTCGACAGCCTGGGATACTATTCCCTGCGGGGGGATTATGGCCAGGGGTTCAAGGAGCTGTTTTTGATCACGGACCTGGCCGACCAGGTGGTGGCGGTGCAACTGGTGGATGACAGCCCGGCCGATACCCTCTGGCTGGAGCCGCATTTTTTCCAGGGCGGGCCACAAATCTATGATTTTGTGCAGGGGCGTGCGGTTCCTTCCTCCAAGACCCGCGTGGGCCGCCGCGTGATGATGATGAACCGGCTGGTGCGGATTGACAGCGACTTGGCGGAAACGGCGCCGGACGGACTGCTGGTGGTCTCCAAGGCCCGTACGTCGCTGATCTTGCCGGAGCCGGTGGCCAATTTGATGCTATTCCACTTGGAAAAATCGGTGGCACCGTGATAGGTTGCGAAAAATGGAGGTAAAAGACATGATGACGACGATCAAGCGGATGGGGTTGCTTTTGTTGAGTGGCCTGGTGCTTGTTGGGGCGGGGTGCGAGGGGGACAGCAGTGGACCTTCGCGCGACTTTGGGGACAATATTCCCTCCAAGGTGGCCTGCATGGGAGACAGCATTACGGTGGGTGGAAATTATGCGGGAGTGCCTCCTTATCCCTCCGATCTTGCGGGCATGCGTCCGGACATGCAGGTGTTGAACAAGGGCAAGAATGGGGAGACCAGCAGTGGCGGAGCCGGGCGTGTGGGGCGGGTGTTGGGGGAAAAGCCGGGCTTCCTGTGCATTCTCTACGGTGCGAATGACATGATTCACAGCCGCTCAAAAAGCGCGACCGTGGCTTCGTTGCGGTCCATGGTGACGGCGGCCAAGATGAACAAGACCGTGCCGCTGGTGGCCACCTGCACCCCGATGAGCGGGAGCCGCTCGATCTTCAATGGTTCCGTCCAACAGCTCAATGCGATGATCCGCCAGATGGCCAGCGAAGAGGGGGTGGACCTGGTGGATTTGGAATGGGAATTTGCCGGAGCGGAACGCGAACGCTTCCCGGATGGCCTGCATCCCGATGCCGTCGGCACCGTCATGATTGCCGCGGCCTTTGCCGATCACATGTGACCGGGTGGATTCAGCCAGCCCTTTTGTTCCAGAAGGCGTTCCAATTCTTCGGCCAGCGCACGGTGCCCGCCAGCGCGCGGATGCATGAAGTGGACTTCGTATTCCGGGGGGTATTTTCCCTTGGGGACCAGCTCATGGGTATTGGCATGGTCGAGCCCCAGTTCCCTGAAGATCGCCGTGGCATGTTTGTTCATGGGTCCAAAAACCAACAGGTGAAAGCCCTGCTCTTTGGCCAGCGCCTGCATTTCTGAAAAGGCTTTTTTGACACCGCTGACATCGGTGTATTCCGCCACTTGCGGATCCACAAAAGCCCGGTCAATTTCACTGCTTTTCATGACGCCGGGTTTGATGAGCCGCTGAAATTCCTTCCGGTTGAAGGCCAGGTGATACAGGTAGGAGACGTCCCGCCTCCGAAAATTGCTTTGTTCGATGAGAAAGAAGGGCGGGCCGAAATCGTTGTCGCACCAGCCGACGATGACCAGGTCCGGTTCATACGCCAGGCCCCGAAATCTCAGCATTTCCAGTTCCTGGAAGGTATTGTAGCCGGGCACCGCGAGGTTCAGCACCTCATAGCGGGCCCCGGCCCGCTGGCGGAGATTCTCTTCGAGCACGGCCAGATAGTCCTCGCCCTGGTGGACGTTCCAGCCGAACATGCCGGAATCGCCCACGCCCAGAATGCGAAAGACGCCCGGGGGCTTTTGTTTTGCATAGTCGAAGCTGTCCCGCAGGCCGCCGGCATTGGTTTTTAGCGTGCGATTGCCAAACTCCATGTCCAGCCCGGGCATCAGCTCATACACCAGGCGCTTGTTGGGGCTGAGTTGGACAATCGCCGCCAACGGATGAAAACTGCGCAGTTCAATATTCTTGCCCGCCTGTTTTTCCGCCAGTTTCTCCAGGGAACTGCTTCCCTGGTTTCTGCGCAAAACACTCCGCAGGGCGAGTTCCCCCGCCAGGAAGGAAAGGCCCAGGCTGGCCGACAGCAGGGCCAGGCGCGCGAGCTCTCCGGCCCATTCGCGGGCGGTTTTTTGCACCCGCCCGCCGCGGGTCAGATACCCGCCCGCGAAGGCCAGGAAAGCCGCCGCCATGCGTTTCTTGGGGTTGTTCACGGTGATCAGCGTGTCCCACTCGCCGCCGCGAACCAGGATCAGCACCAGCGTACACAGGGCGTACACGCCGATCAGCAGGCAGACCCAGGACACCAGTTTCCAAGCCTTGGAAGATTCCTTCATTCGCAGGCCTTCGTGGTTGAATTTTTTTTTGGATTCCAGATCCAGACACAGAGCACAGACACCAGCACCAGGGAGGCCAGCACGCCCGCGGTATTCACCGCCGGCCAGGCGCCATCCATGAGGGGTGCGGCCTTTTTATACCAGGCGCCGAAGGTGTATGAAAAGAGAGGATGCGCATAGTCGTAGAGGCGGCGGGGATGGGCCATGCCGAAGACGCCCAGTCCGACTCCCGCCAGCGCGGCCAGGGCCAGCAGGGCGCGGAAGGCGCGCGGGACGGAGGGGCCCGCGCAAGCCGCCAGCGGGATGGCGAAGAGCGGGATGGCGGGCACCCAGTAGCGCATGGGGGGGCATCGTCCGCCGGTCCAGTCGCTGAAGAGCCCGGTGGCGATCCAGTGCAACAGGAGCAGGGCGCAGACCCCGAGGCCAAATCCATCGCGCTGGCGCGCGAGCCGGAGCGCGCCCGGAAAGACAAAGACCGCCAGCGGCAGGTACCAGAGCAGGCCGTGGCGCTGGTCCAGCCAGAGCCCCGGCCAGCCGGACAGCAAGGCCTGGCGGACTTCAAACGGCGGATAGGTGCGGACGGGGTAGGGGACACCAAAGAGGAACCAATAGTAGGTGGCCATCCCCGCCGCCAGCGCCAGCGCGGGCGCCAGCAGAAACAGAATCTGCCGTCCGGGAGCACCCCGCCGGTGGAAGATCCCTGCGGCCAGCACTCCCACACAAAAGAAATGCATCCAAAACTTGGTGTGCAACCAGACCATGAATCCCGCCAGCAGGCCGATGGCCAGCAGGGCGGCGGTGCGGGCGCGGACGCCTTGGAGCGGCCACGCGGCCAGGATTGCCACACAGCCCGCGAGGCACAGGGCGCCGGGCAGGTCGGTGTACACGGACATGGAATAGAACACCAGCGGCCCTGAAAGGGCGAGGGAGGCGCCGATGAACAGGGCCCAGGACCGGATGCGGCAGGTGCGCCAGGCCAGCCAGACCATCAGCAATCCGAGCGCGGCGGAGAGTGCGTGGAGAAAGAGGGTCACGGTGTACCGCACTCGCCCGCCCCAGTGAAGGCCGGTGGCATAGGATGGCGCGAGCAGGAGGGGCAGGCCCGGCGAGCAGATGGAGTAGAGGCGCGTCCGCCAGTATTCATCGGGAACCCGCTTCAATCTTCCCCGGACAATGCCTTTCCAAAAATCAGCGAACCCGCCCCGGTAATCCGGGACGGAGCCTGTGTAAAAAAGGCGGTAATCCTCGTTGCGCATGTTGTTGAACAGATTCAGGTCGCTGTCCGTGACCAGGCTGTGGGTCAGGATCAGGTAGTGCGGCTCATCGCCGGCCAGCAGATCGAAGCGCGCGGGGCTCTCCGGGTCGGGGGTGATGCGCGGCCCGTGGAGGAGATAGAAGGCCGCAAAGAAGAGGATGAACAGCGCCATCCAGCCGGCCTTGGAGAATAGCCGTGCGCCCGGCAAGGCCGGCTCCAGCCAATGAGAAGATGTGAAAAAGGGGCTCATCAGAATTGGAAGTAAATGTACGGGGCCTCGTTGTTGACGGCCAGCACGGCCAGCGTCACCAGGACCACGGCATAGCCGGCCATGCGCAGGCCCCAGGGCCAGCGGAGGATTCGTTCATTGAGGCTCGCGTACTCCTGAAACAACTCCACGGCGTACACCAGCAGGAGAAAGCCCGCATACACCCACGCATACCAGCCGATGGCCAGCGTGGAGTGGACGGAGCCTCCCAGCATGATGCCAAAGATTTTCCAGGCTTCCGGCAGATTGGGCGCCCGGAAGAAGACCAGGCTGAGCTGGATCAACAGATACGTCAGGAAGATGGAGGGGAACATTCCGTAGTCCCGTTGTCCGGCTTTGCGCCGCCAGCCCAGTTTTTTCTGCGTGAATTTCCAGACGTAATACAGCGAGAGGAGAACGGCATGATACACGCCCCACATGACAAAGTGCCAGCTCGCGCCATGCCACAACCCACAGAGGATCAGCACCACGCACCCATTGAAAATGGCACGCAGGCCGCCCTTGCGAAACCCGCCCAGCGGGGTAAACAGATAATCCTTGAACCAGCTGGTCAGCGAGATGTGCCAGCGGTTCCAGAAGTCCGCCATGGACTTGGAGACCAGCGGACGCCGAAAATTTTCCCGAATCTGAATGCCAAACAGCCGGGCGGAGCCGATGGCGATATCGGAGTATCCAGCAAAGTCATAATAGATTTGGGCGCCAAAGCACAGCACCCCAACCCATACCGTGAAGGCGGGGTACGCCTCCGGCGAGGAAAAGATCCGGTCGCTCATGATCGCAAAGCGGTCCGCGATCACCATTTTGCGGAACAGGCCGAAGAGGATGCGGGTCAACCCGATGCCGAGGTCTTCGAGGGTGACCTTGTGCCGCACGCACAATTGGGGAAGCAGGTGCGAGGCGCGTTCAATGGGCCCGGCCACCAATTGCGGAAAGAAGGCGACGAACAGGGCGAAGGCGATGAAGTCATGGCTGGGCTTCATCTGGCGCCGGTACACCTCGATCGAGTAGCTCATGGTCTGGAAGGTGTAGAAGGAGATGCCCACCGGCAGGATAAAGCGGAACGGCGTCCAGACGCCCTCAAAGCCCAGCAGATGCCCCAGCCCCATGAAGTTGGCGCCCAGAAAATCCGCATACTTGAAAAATCCCAGCATCGCAAGGTTGCCCGCCAGGCTGATGATCAGCATGGCCCTTCGCATGCCGGGCCGCCCGTTGTTCTTTTCCATGCCCAGGCCGCAGGCGAAATCCAGGAAGGTGGAGATGGCCAGCAGGGCTCCATAAATGGGGGTTTCCCAGCAATAGAACACGTAGCTGGCCGCCAAAAGAAAGGCCTGGCGTCCGCGCAGGGGAAGGCCCAGGTAAAGCGCCAGCACCAGCGGGAGAAACAGCGCGTAGGTGTAGGTGTTGAACAGCATGGCTTAGTTCCCGGCCTCCAGCCGCGCGGAAATTTCCGCCGCCAGGCGCTCGCCCAGGCGTTGATGGTTGTTGGGGTTCAGATGACTGCTGGTGATGAAATCCTCGCCCGGCAGGGCTTCGGACAGGTCCAAATAATCTACCTGCCATTTCTTGGCCAGCGCAGAAAGATCGTTCTGGAAGGCCTCTTGCCAGTGTGCGCGAAAATCACTGCGATTGGCCCGGAGCGGCTGGGAGACCACCAGCACCGGGGAGGGCAGTCGCTTGAGTTGGGCCAAGTATTCTTCCAGCATTTCCCGGGAAGAGGCGTCGTAGGTGAATTCGAGTTCGCCGGCCGGCCCTGACGGAAGATTCAGGGGCTTGGTTATGGCTTTGACCCCGCCCAGCTCCCAGGGGTGGTAGCCCAGATAAGGCGCATACAGGAGGCCCTGCGCGCCGGGAAATTTGAAATCCATCAGCGACCAGAAGTATTCCGGGAAGCGGGTGATTGGCAGGCGGTCGCGGAAGAAGGCCGTCAGGGTGTCCTCCACCTTGAAATGGCGGCTCCAGTAAGAGCGGGGAATCTGGCGGGCGATGGGCCAGCGGGTGGCCAGCCGTGGCACATCGGTGCGGCAAAAGCTGAAGCCCTCATGATGGTGGGCGGCCCGGTAATCGGCATAGCCGGTCACCGCCAGCACAAAGTCAGGCCGCTCCTGGCGCAGTTTGGCCGCCAGGATGATGTATTCGATCGAGGTCATGCCATCGGACGACCAGTTGAGCACGGTCCAGTTGGTGCATCCGCCAGCCTTCGTTTCGTTCAGAACCTTCTGGAGCCGGTTGGGGTATCCATAGCGGGAGGAGTACTCGCCCGCATAGGCCTGAGAGTTGGAGATCAGCACCACCGTCGCCGAGTGGGGGTTTCCCGCCGTTGAGCTTTCCCGCACATATTCCGGAAACCCGCGGAACCGGAAGGGATTCCGGGTGGCCTCAAACGCGGAAGGCACCTTGGGCAATGCGTGCCAGGCCAGCAGGTTGCACAAGGCATACGCTCCCAAAATAATTCCCGCTATGAAAAAGATTTTTTTCATGAATTCGTCCGCTGAATGAAGGCGGAACACTAGTAAAACCCCCTCCGACTGTAAAGCATGCGATGGAGAGGGGGTATCCGGCGGGACTTGCTTTCACGAGCCGTTGGGCGTAGGTTTCCGCCATGAAAACATACGGTATGGCCTTGTTGTTTCTGTTGGGCGGAGCGGCTCTTGCTCTTGCCCAAGACCCCGGGATGGAGGGGGTCCCCGCCACTCCCGAGGAATCGACCGCAACCCTTCGCAACATGGACAAACTGCCGATGGGTTGGCTGAGCAACGCCAAGGGATATGAGAAGGCCCTGGAACTGCAGAAGCAAACGGACGCCTGCATCTTTCTCTATTTCAAGCGCAATGCGCCCTCCAACGAGAAGGGCCTGTGCAGTTGGTTTGAAAAAGACCTGCTGAATAATTCCAAGGTGCGAAAGTGGCTGAAGAATTACATCCGGGTCGAGGTGACCCTGCCGTCCAACCCGGATACGCAAAAGTTGGGGGAGCAATTTCAAGTGAACAAGACGCCTGCGCTCATCATCTGCAAGCCCAAAGGCGTTCCGTTGCGGGTCAAGGCCTTTGAGTACCCCAACAACAAGCCGGAAATTGTGGACCCACAAACCTTCATTGACTGGATGAAGGTGCGCAGTTCCGCGGCGTATAGCGCCCTGGAGCCGTAAGGGGGAGGTCCCACGCGAGCCGGCGGCGGAGCTTAGTCTGTCACGGTGATGAAGACCGGGGTTTGCACGGCGCGCCGGTGGGTTTTGAGCGGGGTCTTGGCGCGCAGGCGCTGTTCGGGCTGGCGCCGAAGAAGTCCCAGCTCCAGTTGATAAGGGCCGGCCGGCGTGCCGTGTGGAATGATGAGACTTCGGAGTTCGCTGAAAATCTCTTGAAAGGGCTGGTTGCTTACATGCTCGGCCCAGTGATTTTTCAGCAAGACATGATCGTCCTGAAACATGGAGTCCCCCTGCACAAAATGCACAAAGGCGGCGTACTCGATGGTCTTCACGGAGGGCGGGCATTTCCAGTAGTAGGTGATTTCCACTTTGTCGCCGGGCGCGGCGGATGTTGCCGAGAGGCTTGCGCCCAGCAGTTCCACGCCGTTGGCAAACCGAACGGGCAGGGGATCGTGCGGCGTTGTTTGCTTGCGGAGTTCTGACTCCTCGGCCTCCGCTTCTTTGGCGGCCCCCTGTGCCCGCAGGGCCTCTGCCAATTGTTGCCGGGCGGGCTGGTGTTTGGGGTAGAGGCGCAGGGCCTCCTTCAGCAGGGGGAGTTGACCGGCGGGATCTTCTTTCAAGGCCTTCTCGTAAAAAGTGTGCGCGGCGGGCTTGCTGAACCGCTCCGCCGCGAGCTCAAAGCATCCCAGTTCGGTCCAGCAGAGGCGGGGATAGAGCGCGGCATCGTTGTTGCCGGAGGGTTGCTCCACCTGGAACTGGTGGATATCTTCCAGGGTTTGTTCGTGAAAGGCCAGCCCGTTTGCCTGGAGCAGGCGGCGCGTGCGGTCCGCGGAGTGGGCATCGATCAACAGCGCAATGGGCTCAGAGAACACAATGGGAATGGGCCTGTTGGAATCCCTGCGGGGCGGTTCCTGCACGGTGCGGGTGAGCGCGGAGGGCAGGGGGGTGATGGACTCGTCCGGCAGGAGTTCGGAAAGCCTCCCTGCCAGCCAGCGGGGCGCCAGCAGGCGGCGGGCGGGACCCTGCCGGAGGGCCGAGGCGCAGGCCTCCACGGAGGGCAATCGGGGCGCCGGCGCGTTCGTGGCCTCCAGAAAGAGGAGGGCCCCCACATGGGCCGGGGTGTGCTGGCCCGGCTGAAGCACCAGCCGCAGTTGGTCCACACCTTCCGGGGGTGCTGAAAAGCGGAGTTCCTGATAAAAATTCACGCCGTTGAAGAAGACGCGAGGCCCCGACCAGAAATAGGTCAGCGGGTTTTTGGATTCCACCAGGGCGCGCCATTTTCCATCCACACGGCCTTCCATGGCCAGCCGGAGCGGATACTGCTCGCTGGGGCTTAACAGGTGAACGCCGCACAGCCGGCGCGCTTTGTCGAAGGCCACGGTTACAACGCCCTCCTCCGCCTCCTCCAAGGTCCAGGCGGTGTCGAGGCTGTCATCCGCGATCGCGTCGCGGATATCCTGCCCCTGCGCCGTCTTGGCCGAGACCACGGCGCTGGCTTCGACGTAACGCCATGCCTGGGTGGGCGCGGTGATGTGGTAGAGGTTCTGTGCGCCACGAAAAGGGACGGCCTGCGCAGAGCCGCCTGTCAACGCCAGGAATTTTCGGATATTCAGGTAGTCGTCCAAAAAGGCCGGATTGTCCGCCAGCTCCGCCCGCCTTCCATACGGAGCGTAACGCTCGTCGGGTTGCCAGGACATGACGATTTTTTCCTGGGTGGCGAAGTTGATCCAGTAGAACGGGAAACCGCCGATGCAAACGTTTCCGCAGAGCGGGCCTAAGTCCTCCACAAGCCGTTGCGCGGCTTGCCAGCAGGCATGGTCTTTTTCCCTGCTCTTTTCCCAATCCGGCAGATGGTAAATCTGGATGGGAATCACCGCCACAAAGGCCAGCCAGACCAGAGGGGTTTTCAGCCATTCAGCAAGGCGGGCAAAGCTGGTGGCCAGCATGACCGCGAGCGCGGGGTACAGGGGAAGCAGGTAGCGGCTGACGGGGACATTGGCATATTTGGAGGTGGAGTACACCAAGATCATCACCAGCGCCAGCGCGACGGCGGCCATGCGGGGGATGAAGAGGTCCGGGTTGCGGGATTTCCATTGGTCGCGAACCAGCAGGACCGCGAAGCCGCCCAGCAGGGCGAGCAGGAAGGCCAGCCGGGGAAGGTCCCACCATTGCCTGGACGGATCGAGTTCCACGAGTTTTAGAAATTGCGCGGTGAAATAGTGCAGGCCGTGGGACAGGGGAACCTGCCCCATCGTGCCGGCAAATGCAAAGGTGCCCCAGTGGTGGGTGAGGTTCCACAGCCACCACGGCAGACTGCCCAGGAAAAATGCCGCGAGAGCGGTGCTCCCGCCCCAGGTTAGCATGTGGCGGTGGCGCCCCAGCAGGAGGACCAGCGCGGTGGCGGCAAAGAAGGGGACTATCATTTGGTTGGACCACCAGCCAAGACCCGCCGCCAGCCCCAGGATGAAGTAGGCGCTCCATGGGGAGGCGGCGCCGCGGGCGCCGCGGGTGGCGATGCGAATGGCCATCCAGAGCGTGAGCAGGCCGCACACCATCAGGGTCATGTAGCCGCCGCGCGGGGCGACTCCGTAATAGAACGTGGTGTCGGATCCGACCCAGCAGAACAAGACGGCCAGCAACCCCGCACGACGACCTCCGGCGGCGCGTGCCCAGAGATAGATCAGCGGAAGAATGAAAAAACCCAGCAGGGACGTGCCCAGGCTGACGGCGAAACCGGTGGGCCCCAACAGGCGGCAGAACAGGGAGCTGAGGGCTGGCTCAAGGCTTCCCATGTAGGATTGGCCATAGAAAAAGACGGGGAAATGCTTCCCTTCGGCCATGTGCTTGGCCATGAGGCTGGCAATGCCGCAGTCGGGGTCGTGGCTGTACTGCAGAGTCCATGAGCCAAAAATGCGCAGGCCCAATCCCACGAGAAAAACCAAGGCCATCAGCCAGCGCCAGCGGGCTGGGTCTGTGTCCGTGTTTGGACCATTGGAGGTCATGCTTTATGCGGGGCTCGCCGCCAGCCATCCCCGGGCCTGGTAGTCGCGCGTTGTTTTTTCCAGGCCCGACGGATTGGTGTAGCGGTATTCAAAACACAGCTTTTCTCGGAGTTTTCGGGTGTCGAAGGAGCGGTCTTTTGTGAAGAAGGCGACGCGCCGCCGGTAGATGGGCGGCTCAAGGCCCAGCGGGCGGCAGAGCGCTTCGCAGAGATCTGCCGCCAGGAAAAAAGGCCCAGCTGGGAGCCGGACGGGCCGGAAGGGGCGGCCCAAAGTTTGGGCGATGGTGCGCCCCATGGACTCCAGGGTCACCGCCTCGGGATTGCCCGCAATGAAGGCTTCGCCTTCCGCCGCCGGATGAACGGCGGCCAGCTGGAGGATGCGGGCCAGATCCTCGACATGGATCAGGTGGTAGAGGCCTTTTCCCCTCCCCAGCAGGGGAAAGAATGGCCAGGAGGCCAGCTTGAAGACCTTGAGCAGGCGCCGGTCGCCATCTCCATAAATGGCCGCCGGGCGGATCACGGTGTGATGGAGGCCCGTCTTGGCCGCAAAATCCTTGAGCCACAACTCCGCCTCGGCTTTGGTTTTCTGGTAAATATCGCCAGGATGAAAGGGGGCGGTTTCATCGGCGGGGGGATGCTCGATATGCCCATGCACCCCGACGGTGGAGACGTGAACAAAACGCTGGAGCGCCGGATTCTGAACGGCGGCCTGGGCGAGCCGTTGGGTGCTTAAAACGTGGACGTTCCAATACTCTTCGTCGCTGAGCTTGGCTTCACGGTAGGCCGCCGCAACATGAAAAACATAGGCCACGCCCTTGGAGGCCTGGCGGATGGCCTCCTCGTCGTAGACCGGGCCGCGAACCCATTCCACCGGCAGGCCGGCCAGCGCCTCCACCTTGGAGGAGGCGCGCGCAATCGCGCGCACCTTGGCGCCCGCTTCCACCAGTTGCCGGACGAGCTCGGTGCCTGTGAACCCGGTGGCGCCGGTCACCAGCACGCGCGAGCCTGGAGGAATGTGGAAAGGGGCAGGCATGGATTAAAAGATGAATTTCACACCCAGGCCGAAGGTGTAGTTGCTGATGGGGAAGGAGCCTGTGCGGAGCTTCACCCCGTCCCGAATAAAGTCGGTGTCAATTTCGCTGACATGGGCATAACGGAAATAGGCATTTACGGCCACATGCTGGATGACTTCAATGTCGCACCCCAGGGCCAGGGTCAGTCCGGTGGTGTCCTTGACCTTCATGACGCGCAGGCCATTTTGAGACCAGCGGGGGTCCACATCAAAATCCACAAAGTAATAGGCGAGGCCCAATTCGGCAAATGGGGTGAACCGGCTTTCGTTGGTATAGCAGGCCGTCAGGTAGAAGATGGGGCCGGAGGCATCCACGGTTCCGTCCGTATTTTCTTCCAGGGGACCGTCACGGGTGACCGCCCGCACCCGGTCGTAGGTGATGCCCGCCCCCAGGAACGGAAGGAACTTGTACTGGGCATATAACTTGAAGGGGGTGTAGTCCTGGTTTTCCTCTAATTCAGTGATGCTTCCAATGAAGGACCCGTCATTGCTTTTGCCCCGCTGGGTATCCGTCAGCTTGTAATACGTGATGCGGGTGCCCAGTTCCAGTTTTCCGGCGAGATAGTCTTCGTAGAAATCGGGAAAGATGAATTCCCAAGAGCTTTCCTCCGTGCGGTGTTTTGTGCCGTCTGGGCGGGGGCTCCATTCCTCCACGGGAAGGCGTCTGGGCACGGGTTCGAGCATCGGATCTCCGGCGATAACAGACTGCCCGCTCATCCACAGGATGATTCCCGCAAGGATCCATTTCTGCTTTCTTGATTTCAGCATGAGTCGCTCCTCTTCCACAGGTTCTTAATTCGGCACAGAATGGAAAGTTGCCGGGTAGAATGCAATATTTTTTCAAGGGGATGAAAGTTGCGGCCCCGGATGGACTTTTCCCCAGGTTCCCGTTATACCATGCGCATGCTGATCGGTCGAAAAACTCTTTGGATGTCCGCGCTGTCTGGGATCTTTATCCTGGGCCTTGCGCTTTGCCTGCGCACCGCCGGGCTTTATCGGGACTTGGCGGATGGCTTGCCTTTTCACCCGGATGAGCCGAAGCAGATCAGCGCGTTGTATAATTTTTTGCAGGGCCATTATCTCTGGTATGTCGGCAATTTGTTTTATGATGGATATCCGCTTTTCCTGAATCATGTGGACGAGTGGCTGTTGCGTCCGGTCTTGCTGGCCCGGAAAAAGCAAGCGGAGTGGCTTGGGCTGATGCCGCCCCCCGATCTTTCCCGTGAGGAATTGTATTATTGGGCGAGGGCGTTGAGGGTCTTGTATGGCCTGTTCGTCGTGCTGGCCGCTTGGGCCGCCGCCCGGCCGTTGGGGCTTTCCCGGCGGATGTCTTTGCTGGGCATGGCTCTGCTGGCGGTCTCGCCGCTTTCCGTGGCGGTGGCGCACTCTGCCACGGGAGACGTGGGGGTGGACTTGTTTGTCGCCTGTGTGATCCTCTGCGTGGGCTGGCGTGCGCGCCACGATTCCGCTCGCTGGGCGCTGGCGCTGGCCGGCTTTTTCTCCGGGTGGGCGTTTGCCTCCAAGTATCATGGGGCGATGGCGGCCGGCATCCCTTTGTTGTTTTTGCTGGCCGAGAGCCTTTCTCGAAGGACCGGTGCGTGGGGTCTTCTGCGGCGGGGCACCGGAGTGCTGGCCGCAGTGGCCGCGGGTGCGGTGTTGGCGATTCCGCCCTTCTTCATGGATGCGCAAACGACCTGGCGCAATATGTGGGGCAATTTTATCTTCATTAAAAACTACAATGTGAAGCCCGAGTTCCTGGAGAAGCCCTTGTTGGAGCGCTGGGGCTATTGCCTTGCAAACAATACGCCTCGGATTGTCCAGGCGCTGGGGGTGCTGGTTGTCTTGTTGGCGCTGGCGGGGTCTTGCTGGGCGGCGTGGGAGGTGGTGAAGATGGCGCGCAAGCGCGCGCCGGAGAACCGTCCCACGTTGCTGGCGGCTTCCTTGGGCCTCTTTGCCGTTTTGGCTGTCATTTTTTCCATTGCGGGCAAGCCGGAGGTTCAGCCCTTTCATTTTTCCTATCTGCAACTGCCCTTGGTTCTGGTGGCGGCCTGGTTTCTGGCGCGCTTGGCGCATGCAAGGGCCTGGCTGTGCAGGATGGCCGCCTTGATCTTGGGCTTGGGCCTGCTACTGGAACAGGGACAGGCTTCTGCCAGGGAGAATTTCTTCTGGAGCCGCCAGGAGGTTCGTTCGGTTTGTAAAAACCTGCTGACGGAATTGGTGGATAGAAATCTGGTTCCCGTACCGTGTCCCCAGACGGTTCGAGTGGTGAGTGTGGAGGATGGAGGGAGGGCGGTTTTTAGGAATGCCCCGGCGCGGATTCCGGTGTTGAATGGCAGAATTTGGAATCGTCTGGGGGTTGCGCCTGTTCCTTCGGTTCCGCTTCCAGGCAACTCATACTGGATATTTGTCAACGGGCCTGTCTTTCCCCGCAATGATCGGATGTTCCATGTGCCGGCAGACACGACGGTGAAAAAAGGGTTTGTTTTTCCTGTGGAACCGGAGGGCCTGCGGTTGGCCATCCAATCTGGCCTGTTTCCGGTTCAGGTGACCTTGGGGGCTGGCGGGAAGCAACAAGCGGTGCGATTGCCCGCCTATTCCAGCAGGGTGGTGGAGCTGTCCAATATTCAAGGCCGGTTATTGCAGTCAAATGCCTGGTTTGTGGAGTGCCGGGCAACCACTTCAGGGGGACAGGCTTGGATCAAGGTGCTGGCTACGGAGCAAGAAAGGGACAGTCATTTGTTCTGGAGCGGTTCTGGCCGCCCCTTGGATTCCGTGTCCGACGAGATCCTCCCTCACCTTGAAAGTGCATATTATCTTTCTGGGGACAGTCTCTTGGGACAGATTTTGCAACCCTCCCGCAATCTTGTGCTGGAGGGACAGGCTCCTTTGGCCGCAGGTATTTACCGGCTGTCTTGCGAGGTTTCCCCCCTTTCTGAGCCGCAACAATTGGAACTAACAGTTTCCGATCCTTTTTTTGGGGAACAAGCCGTTGAATATCTGGAGGATACCCAGGTGAATCTGGGCCCGCCACAGACCCTCTCTCGTGTTTTCCAAAAGGCCTTTTCTCCCACAGTGGTGGCGCTACAGATTAACAGTGCCACGGGATCATGCCGGATTGGGCGGTGGGAGTTGAAGCCGGCGGTTCGGCCGCTTGTTGAAGCTGTGAACCGTCTCGCCCGGGAGGAAGAACCCCTTTCCTGGCTCCAACCTCGTCCTGTTGGTGCAAGGCCGGTGGAGCCTGGTTCATTGGCCGGGGTTGTTTTTGGGCGTGGGCTTGAACTGCTGGATGTGCAAGTGCCTGCTGTTCTTGAGGCGGGGCCTGTGCCTGTCTGGTGTTCCCTGCGGGTGCATCAGTTCCCGCTACGAAATTTCGGGGAGCTGTTTGTCTTTATTCATGTGGTGTCTGTTGCGGATGGCGAACTGTGCGCGGTGATGGATTTCCCAGCTTGGAAAGCCGCGCTTTGTGAAACGTTCGCCTATCCCATCTCCTGCCGTCTGCCAGAGAGCTTGCCCGCCGGAGACTATGAGCTTTGGATGGGGATGTACAATCCTCGTACCAATGTCCGCTTGGACATTCATCTGCCACGCTCTGTGCAATACCCCATGGAGGACCAAAAAATACTGATTGGCCGGGCTACTCGCAAGGAATGAGGCCTGTTGGACACGGATTAAGCCATACGCAATTGCTTGTAGCAGTAGAGCGGGATGGCGCAGGGGGCTTGGGCTTTTGTGAACCCCCTTGCACGAACCTTCAAATTGCCGCGTGAGCGGCTGACCCTATCCAACACAAACAGCTCTGAGCCAATGAACAGGCCGTCCACCCAGTAGCGCACCCTTCGGTTTATCGTCGTCGTGAACTCGGCCACGCGCCCATTCGGCTCCGCCTGCTCTGCCGTGACGCGAAATCCGCCTTCAACGCCGCCCGCAGGTCTGCGGGCGTCTCAAACGGATAAGTTCCCGCAAGCCAGGGCAGAGGATTCTCTTCATGTCTTGAATCTGCGGGTGTGGGGGTCTATGCTCATCGCACGGGCTCTAGGAATGTTCCCTGGGGCGAATGGTGATTATGGCGTTATCTCTTTGTGTTCTGGCTAGTGGAAGCTCCGGAAACTGCACGTATGTGAGTTCCGGGGATTCCGCGATTTTGATTGATGCCGGCCTTAGCGCCCGGGAAACGGCCCGCCGCTTGTCCTTGGTCGGGGCGGATCTATCCTCCGTCCGGGGAATCTGTATCAGCCACGAGCATAACGACCATGCCGCCGGCCTTCGGATCCTGCATCAAAAGCACTCGATTCCGCTCTATTCCAATGGGGGGACCATGGAGGCCTTGGTTCGTCAGGACGACCGACTGGGGACAGTCCCGTGGCAGATTTTCCATAACGGGGTGCCTTTTCAGATCGGGGACATCACGGTGGAGCCTTTTTCCGTGCCGCATGACGCCTATGATCCGGTGGGGTTTGTCCTGCGTACCGGCGAGGCCAAGATTGGCGTGGTGACAGACATGGGCATGGCCACGGAGCTGGTTCGCGAGCGGTTGCGAGGATGCCGCATGCTGATCGTGGAGGCTAACCACGACGTGCAGTTGCTCAAGGAGGCGGACCGGCCCTGGTCCTTGAAGCAACGAATCTTGGGGCGTCAGGGCCATCTCTCCAACGAAACGGCTGCCGCCATGCTGGTGGAGATTGCAGGGCCCGAGCTTCAGCACGTTTTCCTGGCGCATATCAGCCGGGATTGCAACCGGCATGAGTTGGCCCTTCGGGAGTCGGTGACCGCCTTGGCCCGGGCTGGCTTGGAGCACATCAAGGTCAGCCTCACCTATGCCGACCGCATCAGCGAGGTTTGGCACTCTTGAGATCGGTTTATCTTTGACAAAACCATGCCAGGAGTGCTATTCAGAGACTCCTGAACATCAGTGGGGAACCCTTGGACATCCGGGGGAGAATTTCCCTGTAAACCGGGTGGCAGAAGGAGCGTCCAATGGCCAAAGTTGTGTTGGAAAATGTCTTTAAGATTTATTCCGGGAACGTGGTGGCGGTCAATGACGCCAATTTGGAAATCCAGGACCGCGAATTTGTCGTGCTGGTGGGACCCTCCGGGTGCGGGAAATCCACCACGCTTCGCATGGTGGCCGGCTTGGAGGAAATCAGCAAGGGCTCCATCTATATCGACGGGAAAAAAGTCAATGATGTGCCACCCAAGGACCGGGACATTGCCATGGTGTTCCAAAATTATGCGCTCTATCCCCACATGACCGTGTACAAGAATATGGCCTTTGGGTTGAAGCTCCGTAAATATCCCAAGGCCGAAATTCACAAACGAGTGACCGAGGCGGCGGAAATTCTTGGGATTCAGAGCCTGCTGGAGCGCAAGCCCAAGGCGCTTTCCGGCGGCCAGCGCCAGCGCGTGGCTGTTGGCCGCGCCATTGTGCGCAAGCCCAAGGCATTCCTGTTTGATGAGCCTCTGTCGAACCTCGATGCCAAGATGCGCGTGCAGATGCGCACGGAAATCAGCAAGTTGCATACGCGCCTGTCCTCCACCATGATCTACGTGACCCATGACCAGGTGGAAGCCATGACCATGGGGGATCGCATTGTGGTGATGAAGGATGGGTTCATTCAACAGGTCGCCACTCCCATGGACCTCTATGACCATCCGGCCAATCAGTTCGTGGCCGGGTTTATTGGAAGCCCCCCCATGAATTTCTTTGAAGGCGTGGTTGAGCAGAAGAACAACAACATCTTTTTCAATGAGGGAAATTTCTCCATTCGCGTGGATGAGGCGCATTCGGCCAAGATGTCTGCGCACGTGGGGCATTCCGTGGTCTTCGGCATTCGCCCTGAGGACATTCTGGATACGCTGTATGCCACCAATCCCAATCCCGAGCATCAGCTTAAAGCCCGCGTGGAAGTGGTGGAGCCCATGGGATCAGAGGTTTATCTCTATCTCAACACCGGCAAGCATGTCTTCATTGCACGTGTTGGCGCACAAGCCAAGACGAGCGTCAACCAGGATCTTTCACTGGTATTCAACATGAAGAAGACCCATTTCTTCAATCAGAAGACCGGCGAAATCATTGTGTAAGGCGTGCCAATGCCCATCGGAGGGCCTGGGACGCTTATCCGTTGAGGTGGAGCGGTGTCTTTTCTTTTCATGTTTGGGCAGGTGTTGGGCATCACAGTTCTGTCTTTTGCGTTGCTTTGCCTGCTGGCAAGTTTTTTTCGCTATGAGCGAAAGCGGGATGAGCAGGCGCCAGAGCGATCCCACCTGCCGGGAACGCGCGAGGCCTTTCTGATGGCGATTCAGGGCGAAATCTCCAATCGCCGCCGTGAGGGGTTTCTGGTGGTGGTGGCGAAGAGAAAAGCCGCCGGAACGGCTCTTTTTCCGGAAGGATGGGAGGATCCTGGGGCTGTTTTACGCAAGGCGCTTCGTCCGAGCGACCAGGTTTTTGTTTATGAAGGGCAGGCGGGTTTAATCCTTCATTCCCCACAGGTGGATCCCATCCTGTTGTTTGATCGTTTGTTGGGCGAATTGAGCCGGAGCTTGCCGGAGGGTTTTTCTGCGGATATGGAGTCGGTTCATCTGGGTGCGGCCAGCTATCCGAGAGATGGCCGCCGTGCAGAGGAATTGCTGGCCGCCGCCGAGGCCGGCCGGCCTTTGGAATCGCCCGCCCCGTCCGCCGATGCCTGGGAATTGCCTTCTCCTGGAAAGACGATGGAGCTGGCCGAGCAGGTGTTTTCCCGTTGGAGGAGGGAGGGGCATCCGGTGGCCGTGTTGTGCGCGCAGGTGGATTATGCGTCCCGCTATGCTGAACAATATGGAGAAGGCGCTCTTTCTGCCATGGTGCAAAAATGGGGGCATTTTTTCCGTCAGAATCTGCGTGCCAGCGCCTGGGTGGGGGGCTTGGAAGACGGGCGTTTCCTTCTGCTGTTTCAGTCCTGCGCGGAGGATGCGCTGTGTGTGGCCCAGCGGCTTGCCTCCAGTGTTCGCCGGGTGGAAATACCCTGCTCAGACGCGGTTCTGAAGGGTACATTAAGCGTGGGGGTTGCGGTTGCGCCGGAGCACGGGAATCATTGGAAAACCCTGTTGGAGTCTGCTGAGGCCGCCCTTCGCAAGGCCGGAACAAAAGGGCGGGGGACCTGCCATCTGGTTGAGCAAGCCCAGGCGCCCCATGGGGCTGGTTCAGGTTTTTCGGCCGGGGAGTATTGAAGAGATGAAGCAGAAAAGAATGAAGATCAAGCTGGGCGTGAATGTGGATCATGTGGCGACACTTCGTCAAGCCCGGGGCACGGCGTATCCCAGCCCGCTGGAGGCGGCCCAATGGTGTGTCTCCGCCGGCGCCCAGGGCATCACCGTCCATTTGCGGGAGGACCGGCGCCACATCCAGCCCGCGGATGTTCTTTTACTGCTTCAAAAAGTGCCTGTCCCCATCAATCTGGAGATGGCCAACGCCCCCGAAATTGTGGCGTTTGCCCTGAAAGTGCGCCCCCCGGAGGTTTGCCTGGTCCCAGAGAAGCGCCAGGAGCTGACCACCGAGGGCGGCTTGGACGTGGCGGGGCAGATGCGCCGCCTGCACCCCACCGTCCGCCGGCTCGCGGAGCGAGGAATTGCCGTCAGCCTTTTTATTGCGCCGGAGACGCGCCAGATCGAGGCCGCGGCCGAGCTGGGCGTGCCGGTGGTCGAATTGCATACGGGCGCCTATTGCGAGGCAAGGGGTCTGGCGGCCCGGCGCGAATTGGACCGTCTCGTGAAAGGGGCCCGCCTGGCGCATGCCGCGGGGTTGCAGGTAAATGCGGGCCATGGAATTCATCTGGAAAACGCCGCGGGAATCCTGCAGATTCCGTTCCTGGATACCCTAAACATTGGGCACAGCATCGTGGCACGAGCGGTTTTGACGGGCATGAAGGCGGCGGTGCGCGAGATGCTCCGCGCCTTGGCTCCGTATGCAGGAGGCCGCCGTGGATGAGCATCAACATGAACGCGAAGGGAACGTGCTGGGCGTGGGCATTGACCTGGTTGAGAACGAGCGCATGAAGGAAACGCTGGCTCGCTGGGGGGAGAACTTCAAGAACCGGGTTTTCCTGCCTGCCGAGCAGGCCTATTGCGAATCCAAGGCGAACCCCACTCTTCATTATGCAGGACGTTTTGCGGTCAAGGAAGCGGTCAGCAAAGCGCTGGGCACCGGGGTGGGCGAGCACATTGGCTGGCTCGATATCGAGATTGTCCGCAATGCCCAGAGCGGAGCCCCCTCCGTTCGGTTGAGCGAAAAGGGGTGCCGCCTTGCGCAGACCTGCGGCGCGGGGTCCATTCTGACCAGCCTTTCCCACACCCATCATTACAGCGTCGCCCAGGCCGTGGTGCTTGGGCATAAAAATGACAAGGAGGCTCCTGCATGAAACTCGTAACCACTGCACAGATGCGTCAATTGGACCGGCGGACCATGGATGAATTGGGTGTCCCCGGAGAACGGTTGATGGAGCGGGCGGGCGAAGGAGTGGCCCGTGTGGTGTTGCGCCTTTCCGAGGTCAGCGGGCGGGCGGCCTCCTGCGTACAGGTGCTGGCGGGAAAAGGAAGCAACGGCGGCGACGCCTTTGTCTGTGCCCGCCATCTCCACTCTTTGGGGCTTGACGTGTCGGTTTGGCTGGCAGGAAGCCTGGCAGAGGTCAAGGGGGATGCACGCACCCATCTCGAACGGATGAAGGAGGCGGGGCTTTCCGTGAGAGAACTCCCCTCCGTCAAGGACTGGGATCGCGCGCTGGCCGCCGGGCCCTGCGGGGACATTCTGGTGGATGGCCTGCTGGGAACCGGGACTGTAGGTCCTGCTCAGGGCGCAGTCGCCTCCGCCATTCGTTGCATCAATGCCTGGGCGCAGGAGGCCCTGGTGGTTGCGATTGATCTGCCCTCCGGCTTGAATGCCGACACCGGCGCGGCCGAAGGCGAGGCCGTGCGCGCCGATGTCACCGTCACCATGGGCTTGCCCAAGAAGGGCTTTGTGGTGCCTGCGGCCTTGGACTATGTGGGCAGTGTGGAGGTGGTGGATATTGGCATTCCGTCCGAGTTCATCAAGCCCTTGATGATGGAGGAAGACAAGGAACTGATAACCCTGTCGGACCTGCGCCCGTTGATGCCGCGCCGCGCCCGCCTGATGCATAAGGGGTCTTTTGGGCATGTGCTGGTGGTGGGTGGCGCCCGCGGGTATGCGGGCGCCATCGCCATGGCCGCCAAGGCGGCCCTGCGTTCTGGTGCCGGACTGGTCTCTGTCCTGACCCCCAAGTGCGTGGCCGATGTGGTGGCTGGCGCAAGTTTGGAAAGCATGGTGATTGCCGGCGATGAAACCGACCGGGGTTCGCTCTCCTACGGTTTTTGGGAGGGCTGGAGCAAGAAGATAGACCGCTATGACGCCGTGCTGGTGGGGCCCGGCTTGACCTGCCACGACCAGAGTTTTCAGCTGGTGCGCAGTATCATTCGCGATTGCCGGCGGCCCCTGGTGCTCGATGCCGACGCCATCAGCGTATTGGAGGGCCAGGGCCACTGGATAGAAAAGGCGCATTGTCCTGTCGTGATTACCCCCCATCCCGGCGAACTGGCCCGGTTGATGGCCACCACGGTGGAGGCCATCCAGTCCGATCGGAGCGCATCAGCCATTACGGCCTCCAAAAAAACAGGGGCTATTGTTGTCTTGAAGGGCGCAGGAACCTTGGTGGCCCGGGAGAATGAACCCCTGCGCATCAACCTGACAGGCAATCCCGGCATGGCTACTGGCGGAACTGGAGATGTGCTGGCGGGCCTGCTGGCCGGCCTGCTCGGGCAGGGGCAGGATCCTTTTGAGGCCTCCTGTGCCGCGGTTTATTTGCATGGGAGGGCTGGGGATCGTGCCGCCCTGCGGAAATCCCAGGCGGGGCTGATTGCCGGGGACGTCATTGAGGAATTGCCGTACGTTCTGCGGGAGCTCAATGGCCGGTGATTATTCCCGATAGGCCAGGGGATAGCGGCGGGTTTGATTGCCCACCGTAATGGAAAGCGAAGCCCCCATGACGGATGGAACGACCGCGTTGGTCAACGTTTCGCCGGGCGTCAAGGTCAGTTTTTTGGAGGAAGGGCCCGCGCTGACCACCACGTCCTTTGCCGTCTTGGTCAGGTTTTGGAGGCCAAAGCGCGCCTGGTACCCATATTCATACAGCTCGTAAATCTGTGTCTCCACCTTGCGCACCTTATTGCCAAAGGAATCCCGTTCAAACTTGTCCGTCTCCACGGCCCGTGAGCTGAGATTGGTTTTAGTCACCACCTTCCAACCCTCCACGTTTAATGCGAGCACAGGGAACAGATCGGATGCGGTACCCGACGGAGGTGTGATATAATCTGATTCCTGGGGCCCTGATTCCGCCTTGGATGCGGGCGGTGGCTCTGGCCGGTTCTGCACTGCGCGCAGTTCGGCCTGCAGTTTGCCCAGCATCCGTTCCTGCTCCGAAAGGCGCTGTTGGCTTTCACTGACCAGGCGGGTTAATTGGTCCACCACCCGCCGGGCCTCCTGCCCGTCGGCCTCCGCTTTTTCCTGGAGCTGGAGAATGTCCGACAAGCGGGCCCTCTCCATCTCTGATAACTGGGCTTCCAGCCGCGCCACCCGCTGTCGCTGTGCGTGCAAATCCTCTGCCAGAGGATCGGGCTTTTGCTCCCGGCATCCGCAGGCAACGCTCACCGCAAGGAGCGCGGCCACCCAAAGAGTCTGGCTTGCACGGGTCTTCATGTCATGGACGGCGAGTTTTGCTGGCAGGCTTGAAAATGTTGAGGCCATTCAAAGGAGCCCTCCATGATCTGTTCAAGAACCCTGCGGGAACGCAAGGATTTGACCCAAGCCTCCGCTCGTCGCGCCAGGCTTTCATCGGAAAAACGGATGTGAGCCTTCATGACCCATGGTCCTTTATTCCTGGTGGCTGTAACTTGATTGTGGTTGTGTTGATACAAGCGTCTTTCCACCTTGTTCGTTGAACCCACATAGTAGCTATGGTTTGTTTCGCTTTCCAAGATGTATAAATACCCATCCATAAAAACTGGAGCCGGCGGTCGGACTCGAACCGACGACCTGCTGATTACAAATCAGCTGCTCTGCCAACTGAGCTAAGCCGGCTATATACACTAATTCCAATGGCTCAGCTCGATCGACGACCTCCCCGAAGTATCGGGGTGCTCTGCCAACCATGCCCTCCGGGGCATGCCCCGACTATTCGGGGTGAGCTAAGCCGGCTATATACACTAATTCCAATGGCTCAGCTCGATCGACGACCT